>NZ_JABDWC010000007.1:0-296715 GCF_019685155.1 Rhizobium sp. NZLR1b | reverse complement strand
CGACTATTCGGTCGTACGTGACGATGACGAAGATCCCAGGCTCATCCACGGTTGTAACCAGAGGGGGAACGGGCGACTTCGTCACGCCTCTGGCCGGGTGGCCACCCGGCCAGAGGCTCAATCGCTTCCATCGCACAAAATCTCTAACGTGCAGATACAAGGGGGCCACACGGCACAACGCCAAACGTCGGCATCATGAAACCTTTCGATCTGTAAGCCGTTGTCGTGCTTATGACCGGCGCTAAACTTAATCCGATATCGGTCGACGGCACCGAACCGCAGGGTTCCGAGGCGTCGCTCGACGAGAAGGCATCGACTGTCGAGGTCGTGCCGCCGCCAGATGTCATCGAACCCAGTCCGGAACTGACGCCCGAGGAGGCCGAGCAGGCACGCAAGAAGTATTTGCTCAAGCGTTTCTGGATCAGCGCCCGCCACTACTGGAGCCGCGGCGGTGACAGGCTCGCCTGGCCGTGCACACTCGGGCTGCTGGCGCTGATCGGCATCAATGTCGGTTTCCAGTATGGAATCAATCTGTGGAACCGCGGGATCTTTGACGCCATAGAGCGACACGATGCCGGCACCGTCTATTTCCTCAGCGCCGTCTTCCTGCCGCTGGTGCTCGGCACCGTCGCCGTTGTCACCACACAAGTCGCGCTACGCATGATGATCCAGCGCCGCTGGCGTTCCTGGCTGACGACCGCCGTCATCGGGCGCTGGCTGGCAAACGGCCGTTATTATCAGTTGAACCTGATCGGCGGTGACCACAAGAACCCCGAAGCGCGCATTTCGGAGGATTTGCGGATTGCCACCGAAGCCCCTGTCGATTTCATCGCCGGGGTCATTTCCGCATTCTTGGCGGCTTCGACCTTCATCGTCGTGCTCTGGACGATCGGCGGGGCGTTGACGCTGCCGATCGCAGGTTTCACCGTCACCATTCCCGGCTTTCTCGTCGTCACTGCGGTTCTCTATGCCGCGATTACCTCCAGTTCGATGGCGGTCATCGGCCGGCATTTCGTCCAGGTCTCCGAGGCTAAAAATCAAACCGAAGCCGAATTTCGCTACACGCTGACGCATGTGCGCGAAAACGGCGAGAGCATCGCATTGCTCGGCGGCGAAGAGGAGGAGCGCAACGACCTCAACAAAACCTTCACCAATGTGCTCGGGCAATGGGCGCTGCTTGCCCGCCAGCACATGCGCACAACGCTTGTGTCGCATGGATCGATGCTGATTGCTCCCGTCGTGCCGGTCTTGCTGTGCGCTCCGAAGTTTCTCGAAGGCAGCATGACGCTCGGACAGGTCATGCAGGCTGCGTCTGCTTTCGCCATCGTCCAGGGCGCGTTCGGATGGCTGGTCGATAACTATCCCCGTCTTGCCGACTGGAACGCCTGTGCACGGCGCATCGCTTCGCTGATGATGTCGCTCGACGGGCTGGAGCGGGCCGAACAGAGCGACGCGCTCGGGCGCATCAAGCGCGGCGAGACGGAGGGCGAGGCGATGCTCAGCCTGAACGATCTCTCGGTGTCGCTTGACGACGGCACCGCCGTGGTCACGGAAACCCAGGTGGCGATCGAACCCGGCGAGCGGGTGCTCGTATCCGGCGAATCCGGGTCGGGCAAGAGCACGCTGGTGCGGGCGATCGCCGGTCTTTGGCCCTGGGGTGACGGCAGCGTCAATTTCCACGCCGACCGACGCTTGTTCATGCTGCCGCAACGGCCCTACATCCCGTCGGGCACGCTTCGCCGCGCCGTCGCCTATCCCGGCGCCGCCGATAGCTGGACGCTGGATAAGATCAAGGAGGCCCTCGCCAAGGTGGGACTGGATTATCTGAACGACAGGATCGAGGAAGACGCGCCCTGGGACCAGACCTTGTCGGGCGGCGAAAAGCAGCGGCTCGCCTTTGCGCGTCTCCTGCTGCACACCCCCGATATCATCGTGCTGGATGAAGCAACCTCGGCACTCGATGAGAAGAGCCAGGACAAGATGATGCAGATGGTGATCCAAGAATTGCCAGAGGTGACCATCATCAGTGTCGCACATCGCGCCGAACTCGAAGTCTTCCATAGCCGCAAGATCACCCTGGAGCGGCGCGAGGGCGGAGCAAAGCTGGTCAGCGATATCGATCTGATCAAGCGCAAGAGAAAGCGGACCTTATTGTCACGCGTTTTGGAGAACCGCCGCTCCCTGCCGAAGGCCGGCACGGCCGCGAACAAGGCGGCGCAGCCGCGGAATGGGAAATGACGTCCGCTTGGGCGCAGAATTCATCGGTCGCGCAAGGGAACCTCCGCGCTGGCAATCCGATCCAGATTTTCGATCAGCCGCTTGAGCAGATCGACAAGCTGTGCCGATTCCGCATCCGTAAACCCTGCCAATGCCTCGTTATTCCCTTGGAACAAGGCGGCAATCGCCTCCGGCATGGCTTCTTGTGCAGCCTTCGTCAGCACGATGCGGCTGCTGCGCCCGTCAGCCGGGTCGCGTGTCCGCGCAATCAGGCCATCCCGCTCCATGCGGGTAAGCATCTGCGCCATCGGCGGTTGCTCTGTCCTCGCAAAGCGGGCGAGATCGCGCTGCGTGCTTGCCTTGCCATCTTGCAGCGCCACCAGCACCGGCAACTGGCCAACACCGAAACCGAGCGGTTTGAGGCGTGACTCGCTGAGCCGCGCAAACCCCCGCGCCGCGAGACTGATGAGATGCCCCGGCGTCGACAGCACGTCTTCGTCCATTCCATTTACCCTTTTTCCCACGCGCTTGACTGCAAGATATATACGTACATATATATATTCATGCACGGCGTTCGACAATGCCGTTTCGACAGCGAATGTTTCAATTTCCACGGAGGGAACCGATATGTCGCAAAATGATGTTGAGATGATCAAGCGCATCTATGCCAGCTTCAATGCGAGAGATATCGACGCGGTCCTTGCCGTGCTGTCCGATAATGTCGCCTGGGCCAACGGCATGGATGGCGGCCATATCCATGGTCGTGAGGCCGTGCGCGACTATTGGACAAGGCAGTGGGCTGTCATCAGCCCGCACGTCGAGCCGGTCGAATTCGAAAAAACCGAAGATGGCGCCGTCGCTGTCGAGGTGATCCAGTCGGTCTTCGACCTTGATGGCCGGCCGCTTGAGGGGCAGACCCACGGCCTGAAGGACAAGACCGTGACGCATATCTTCCGCATCGCAGGCGATGGGATTATTCGCTTCGATATCCAGGATGCCTTGTAAGCCCGCATGCTCTGTAAGCTTGTACTGACTATGCCGGGGACGACCATCGATCCCTCGGCGGCCCAGCCGAACCGCCTAATGCGAGGCCGCCTCGCTTGCAACTGCCGCGCCCTTTTGGCTCCGACTAGATCCGACCGGGATCAGCCACGTTGTGAAGAAGGTCAGCACCGCGACGACGACCACGCCCCAGAAGCTCCAGTGCAGGGCTGCGTTGAAGACCGAGCGGATCGCCGGGTCGGCGGCGAGCGCAGAAAGCCCGGTCGGCTGGTTCAGCGCCTCGCGCAGGCCGGCCGCCGCCTCGCCGCCTGCATAATGGTTGATGCCGGCATTGAGAATGGCGCCGAGCACGGTGGCGCCGAGCGTATTGCCGAGGCTGCGGGCAAAGATGATCGAGGCGGTGGCGCTGCCGCGCATCGACCATTCGACGCTGTCCTGCACCAGCACGATGCTGGTGAGGCTGATCAGACCCATGCCGAAGCCCATGAAGAAGGAGCCGGCGCCGGCAAGCGCCGGCGAGCTCTCAGGTGTCAGGAACAACAGGAAACAGGCGCCGAACGGAAAGAGCAGGCTGCCGACCCGCAGCGTCCGGCGGATGCCGAAGGCTTTGTAGAAGCGGCTGGAGAGCATGACGGCCAGCGGCCAGCCGACGACCAGCATGGTGAGCGTGAAGCCGGCGACAAGAGGCGAGCGGCCGAGCACGCCCTGCACATAGAGCGGCAGGATTGTCGAAAGCCCGATCAGCGCCATGCCGGCCAGCAGCGTCGCCGCATTGCTGGTGGCGATCAAGCGGCGGCTCCAGAGCGGGATCGAAATAATCGGCTCCGGCGCCCGCTTCTCCTGGGCGAGGAAGAGAATGCCCGAGACGATGAAGACGGCGAAAAGCGACAGCAGGATCCAGGCGCTCGCATCGGTTTCCGTCAGCATGACCAGGAGCGCGACGATCGAGATCGAAAACAGTACCGATCCGAGGTAGTCGATCTTTGCCTGCTTGTGCGCCACGTCCTCCTTGAGGAAGACCATGAAGGCGATGATCGAGATAATGCCGATCGGCAGGTTGATCCAGAAGATCCAGGCCCAGGAGATATTGTCGACGATGATGCCGCCGGCAAGCGGCCCGACGACGGCCGACGTCGCCCAGACGGTCGCCATTGCACCCTGAACGCGGCCGCGCTCCTCGAGCTTGAAGAGATCGCCGATGATGGTCATCGTCACCGGCTGGATCGCGCCCGCACCCAGCCCCTGCAGCAGCCGGAACAGCACCAGCGACATCATCGACCAGGCAAAGCCGCAGAGCAAAGAGCCCAGAAGGAAAATCAGGATGCCGCCGATCAGCACCGGCTTGCGCCCAAAGATGTCGGAGAGTTTGCCGTAGATCACGGTCGTCGTCGACTGCGCCAGCAGGAAGGCCGAAAACACCCAGCTGTAATAGGAAAAACCGCCGAGCTGCCCGACGATGCGCGGCATCGCGGTTGCCACGATCGTTGCCTCGATCGCCACCATGAAGGTCGCGACCATGATGGTGGCGACGATAAGCACGCGGTTCGAGCGTTGCGCTGCATTCGACATGACGATCCTCTTCGGGTGCTCCGCAGATGCCGGGAATGTCGGCAGGCTGGCTGGGATGTGGGGCGATGCGCCGCTTGCGGAGTGATGGGTAGTTTTACGTCCGCAAGCGCGAGTCGTAAAGCCGTTCTCGCGGCTGTTATTTTCGCGCGATTTCGGAGCAGCGACGGCCGAAGCGAAGACCCGGCGTCCCCGGGCCTTCATTCTGTCAGGAGGTCAGGCTGATATCCGCTCCACCCTCATTGCGGGCAGGCCTCGCCGCCCGAGCCGGTATTCGCGGAACCGGCGGTGCAATCCGGCGTCGGCTTGAGGTCCGGATTGACGCCGCCGGGATTGATCGTGCTGCGGCCGCTATTCAACTCGACGCCGCCATTGCCGGTGGTGCCGCCGCTCGTGCTGCCGGTGGTGCCGGGATCGGTCCCGACAGAACCGCTGCCCGCCGAACCAGTGCTGCCAGAACCGGCACCGGCCGAACCCGCACCCGAACTCCCCGATCCGCCAATGATCGGCGCCACCGACAGCCGCCCACTGGAATCTGCTCCACCCGTCGTCTGCGCCAGCGCCGTGCCGGCAAGACCGATCGAAAGCAGCGATATCGCGATGAATTTGCAGGACATAATGTTCTCCATGCTTGTTGCCTCAGGGGGAACCAGCTCGGCGGCGGCATTGTTCCTGCAATGTCGCGATTTTCAGGTTGTTGACGGTATAAGCGGGGGCATCGGTGCAAGGTGGGAAATTTCGGATAAATTCGCGCGCCGATTGTTTTCTTTTCGGCGACTGCTAACGTGGCCCGCCCATATTCAAGGTGCCCTTCTTTGCCGCTCTATCGATTAATTGCTGTTTGTCTTGCTCTGCTGATGCGGCCCGTCGTCGAGGTCCTAGCCACTGCCGTCTAGTTAAACCGGAAATTCAAGGTGGCTCCTGGACAGGGGACATTTCTTTAACGCATCATCGCCTCATTTTCGGCAGAGCGCTAGGTAGCTTTCAGATTGTTGAGATTGCTTATTTTACGATGGGAGTTCCCACTACTTCCAGCGCTCTTCGCGCTGGCGTGCCATTTCGTCATTGTCTTCCAGGAGTTCTATAAACCTGGCCCAAAAAGCTGGGAGACCTCAATGCTTTGCGTCCCTATTTTTGCTTATATTTGGGCGAACGTTTTCTCGATCCTGGTAGATCAGACGGCCGTTTCGATGCTGTCAGCCTCACTGGCGACGGCTCTTCCGTGCGCCTGTTTAGCAATCTATTTCATCTACTCGCGCCAGATTAAACGCAAACCTGACCCGCAGATTTCAACCGCCAAGGCGTTAGGCATTGCGCTTTCAGGTCTGGCTCTAGTTGCGCTAGCTGCATATGGCATGGGTCAAATCACCACATGTACCAACGCGAAGTGCCGAGGCGGGACCGAGCTATTTGGTCATTTCAGATTTGGCGCGTTTTATCTGATTTGCCTTTGGGGCGGCTGGATCAGCATGTGTTCCTTTCTGATTCTCCATGACGTTTTGAGGCGGTTTTTCAAGTGGGCTATCAAATGATGACGGGGTTATGCCTGCGCCGCCGGATGGGCCATATCCTCCTCGGTCATTTGCATTTGCGTAAGAGCTTCACCGGAAGCCTTGCTGAAGTTTTTCGCAGAAACGATAGTTGAAAATCTCCCGATACCATGCAACTTGCGAGCGGGTTTGGGGCTATTTCAAATGTTTTCATTTCTCTTCAGTTTGCAGGGCTTGTCGGTTGCGGTTTTATGTTCGACCGCCGTTCTTCTTCCGACTTCGAGGATTGCGGCAGATAAATGGGCAGAGAAAGTCTTTCCAGATCCGCTCAAATGCGCCTTCACAGAAGGGGCAATATCATATTACGCCGATGATCAGGCGATCAATATCACCGTCGCCATTCCAGACGAGGCCAAAGCAAGCCTCAAGACGATGGAAAGAAAGATAACGGCGACATGCACTTCGAATGACATGCCGCTAATAAATGTCGCTACAAGTGGTGAATTCTTCGGAAGCAGATACACCCAGTTCAGCATGCGGATCTACGCTCTCGATGCTGGCGGCGGCTGCATGTCGCCCTTCTACTACTACTTTTCGTTCCCGGAAAAAGCAAAGACGCTGCATGACAACATCCTGCAGCGCACGGGAAGGGACCTCAAAGTACTTTCCGGATCTGGACAGAACGAGCCCATTGATGACCGAGGATGGATCACCGACTACGGTGATCATAGCACCTATTCCTGTTCCATGGAGGAAGGGTTCTGAGCTATTGTCCCTCTAGCTGAACACCTTTATGGCAGCGGTTGCGAAACTTCCGACTGGAGGAGACTTGAGTTCCGTGGTGGAGGCTCACACTCGTCTTATTCGGCCGCGAATGCCATTTACATGCGTGCTGCCCAGATGCTGCCCGCAGAAAAGGCCTCACCGTACTTCGGCGCATTATCTCAATAACATGTTGAAATCTGAGAGAAAAATGGTGCCGCTTGCAGGACTCGAACCTGCGACCCCATCATTACGAATGATGTGCTCTACCACCTGAGCTAAAGCGGCATCTCACGGCCGAAGCATGCGGCCTACGATTTGCATGGCGCTGATACAGCCATTGTCCGAAGATTTCAAGCGCCCTGTCATGCCTTTGGCAAAAAAGAGGGCAGCGGCGGGGAGAGCCGGTTCAGAGGCTAAGCCGGGCGCGAGCGGCCTTGTATTCGGCCTCCAGCCGGTCGACGAGGTTGGCCACCGGCTCGACGGCCTTGATGGCGCTGATGCCCTGGCCGCTGCCCCATATGTCCTTCCAGGCCTTGGCGCCGCCGACCGCCTGTTCGAAATCCATCTTCGAGACATCGGCTGCGGGCAGGTTGTCGGGGTCCATGCCGGCGGCGACGATCGAGGGCTTGAGATAGTTGCCGTGCACGCCGGTGAAATAGTTGGAATAGACGATGTCGGCCGCGGCACTTTCGACGATCGCCTGCTTGTAGGCTTCGGTGGCGCGTGCCTCTTGCGTGGCGATGAAGGGCGAGCCGATATAGGCCATGTCGGCGCCCATCGCTTCTGCTGCGAGAATGGCGCCGCCGGTGGAAATCGCACCGGCCAGCAGCAGCGGCCCGTCGAACCATTCGCGGATTTCCTGGATCAGCGCAAAGGGCGACAGCGTGCCGGCATGGCCGCCGGCCCCGGCCGCCACCGCGATCAGCCCGTCGGCCCCCTTGCGGATTGCCGAATGGGCGTGGCGGTTGTTGATAATGTCATGCAGTACGATGCCGCCATAGGAATGCACAGCCGCATTGACCTCAGGCACCGCGCCGAGCGAGGAGATGACGATCGGCACCTTGTATTTGACGCAGAGCGACAGATCGTGCTCCAGCCGCTTGTTCGACATATGGACGATCTGATTGACGGCAAAGGGGGCAGCCGGCCTTTCGGGATGGGCGGCGTCGTGGCGGGCAAGCTCTTCGGTGATCTCGGCCAGCCATTCGTCGAGCTGGCTTGCCGGCCGGGCGTTCAGTGCCGGAAACGCCCCGATGACGCCCGCCTTGCATTGCGCCAGCGTCAGCGCCGGATGCGAGATGATGAACAGCGGCGAGCCGATGACCGGCAGTCTCAATTTGTCTTTGAGGATCGGGGGCAGGGCCATGCTTCATCGCTTCCATTGACGTTTACGAAAACGTCAACCTCTTAACAGAGAAGAAAACGCGATAAAAGAGCGGCTGCCATGCCTTCGTCGATTTGAGCCCGAATATATACGTCCGGGAAAGCTAATAAAATAAGCCCCGTAAGCGGTGAAACTCGGCAATAATCCCGCCGATGAACCGCAGCCGGGCCTGCAAGGCTTGCGGTTTGCCGCGCTTGCCGCTACCGAATTTTGATGGAGAACGGCGGGGATTGCAGTCCGATGCCGGGTTCAAGGTGAAGGACTGAATGTGAGCGGATTAGAAACGGCCATCAGAACAGCGCTCGAGAATTCCGATCGCGACAATCCGGAGGTTCGAGCGAGGATCTATCAGTCGGCCCGCCAGGCGCTTGAAGCCGGCCTGCGCAAGCAGGATATCACCGATACCGAGGTCGTTGCCCATCACCGCCATCGCCTGGAAAGCACCATCCACGCCATCGAAGGCGAGGAGCGCGACCGCCTTCACCCACGCCAGAGGCCGCCTGAAGTGCCCGTGCCGCCTGTTGTGGAAATGCCGGCGCCGCCCATTCACAAGGGTGATGTGGCCGATATCGACAACCTCATCGACAGCCCCGTGGCCGCAGGCGAGACCCGCGCCCCCGAAGTGGCCCACGGCCGCAGCGACGATTTCAGTCTCGACGACGTGCATGCGGGCAGTGCCGATCACCTGGCTGCCGCGCCCGTCGGCGAGGAGCGGCTTAGCCGCGGCCAGCGCGCCACCAATTTGGATTTCCGCCCGGAACGGGCGGCAGGCCGCCGCAAGCCGCGCAAATTCTTTTCCAGGCTGCTGGTCTGGTGCGTCCTGCTTGCCTTCATCGGCATCGGCGCCTGGTGGGCGCATACGTCGGGCCTGCTGCTGACGGCGGCCGAGCGCGACACCAGCGTTGCCAACCCGCCGGCCAGCACCCAGCCCGAGGATTTCACCGGCAATGACGACAGCGCCGGCAATGCCGCTCCTCAAACCGACGAACCGGTGACCATCGATCCGCAGAACAGCTTTTCGGCCGATTGGATCCCGCTGTTCAAGCCCGAAGAGGCCGACAAGATCCAGAGCGGTCCGCGGGCGCGCACCGAAAAGATCGCCGAGAATGACGGCCCCGCCATCCGCCTGATTTCTGAGAGCGGCGCAGCCGACGGCAATATCTCGATCAGCGTTCCCCCCTCGGTGCTGCAGCAGCTTGCCGGCAAATCCTCGACGATCGCACTGACGCTGCAATCGACCACCGACGAGCCAACGCAGGTCACCGTCGAATGCAATTTCCAGTCGCTCGGCAATTGCGCCCGCCATCGCTTCAACGTCACCCGCGAAAAGTCGGATGTGCTGCTGCAGGTGAAATTCGATCGCTCGCTGGCGCCGAATGCGCCGGGCACGCTGACGATCAACAGCGATCTCGACGGCAAGGCGCGCGGCATCAACCTCTTCGCGATCCGCATCCTGCCGGGGCAGTGATCTCAGCCCCGGCAAAGCCGGTGGCGCCAGCCTCGGCGAAGCCGATGGCCCCAGCCCCAGCGAAGCCGGTGACCCCGGCTGCGCTACCTCTTTCAGAAAACCCTATTTCAAGAATCCAGGCCCTGAGCCGATGATCTCCTCATCGACCATGCCGAGCACCGTCTTGTCCTTGCCGTCATAATCCATCCGGTTCAGCATGTGGCGGATGAGTTCGAGGCGCGCCCGCCGCTTGTCGTTGGCGCGGATCACCGTCCAGGGCGCGAAATCCGTATGGGTTTCCTTCAGCATCCGGTCGCGCTTTTCGCTGTAATCGCCCCATTTCGTCAGCGCCGCGATGTCCATCGACGACAGCTTCCAGACTTTCAACGGATCGTGCCTGCGGTCGTGAAAACGCTTCAGCTGCATTTCGCGGCCGATATCGAGATAGAATTTGAAGAAGAAGATGCCTTCATGGGCGATGATCTTTTCGAGCTGCGGCGCCTGTTTGAGAAAATCCTCATATTGCTGCGGCGTGCAGAAGCCCATGACCGGCTCGACGCCGGCGCGGTTGTACCAGGAGCGGTCGAACAGCACGAATTCGCCAGCGGTTGGAAACTGGGCGACATAACGCTGGAAATACCATTGTCCCTGTTCGCGCTCGGTCGGCTTGGTCAGCGCCACGACGCGTGCAAGACGAGGGTTCATATGCGCTGAGGAGGCCGAGATCGCGCCGCCCTTGCCGGCAGCGTCGCGTCCTTCAAACAGCGCCATCACCCGCTTGCCTGATGCCTGCAGCCAGAACTGTACCTTGACGAGTTCCACCTGCAGCTTTTCCAGCTGCTCCAGATAATCCTCTTCCTTGAGCTTCTTCTTGTAGGGAAAGTCGCCGGAAGCCAGTGCGTGTTCCTCCACCCAGTCTGGCAGGACGGGATTGTCGACATCGAAGGTGCGCTTCTTGCCGCGGATATCCAGCTCCACAGCCCTGCTTTCGACGGTCTCGGCCATATGCTCCTCCTTAGCGATCGCTTCTTTCCCGCAGGCGAGCATAGTTACCGTTGAAAATCAAATCTTTCGCGTTCGGCCGGTATTTTTTGTGGGTTTCGCCGGCGGCCTTTCACATCGGAGCGGCAGCCCGAAAACTACTGTCATGAATTGGCGCTATCAGGCAGAGTTCAATATCAAGAAAAACGAATCGACGCCGCGAGGGCACTTGCAAGACGAAATTCCATGGAGAAAAAGCCTGTCGGCGCGCATCCGGCGCGAACGGCCGGTGCTGCTGGCGGCGATCCTCAGTGCGCTCGTCACGCTTGCCGCCGGCATGAACAAGTGGGTGGTGCTCATCCTGCTGCTTGTGATGATCGTCACCGCGCTTTTCAACGAGGCGCCTGATATCAAGGCAGAACCGATCGAGCCGGTTGAGATCAAGCCGGAAATGTTGCCAAGCCGCCTGCCGGAAGTGTCCGCCACGCTCGCCGGCCTCGATATTCCGGTCATGGTGCTGTCGGACGATGCCTCGGTGCTCTTTCAGAACCGGGCTGCCGAAAAGGCTTTCGGCGAGGTGGCGCTCGGCGCCCATATATCGGCCCGCCTACGTTCGCCCGGCGTGCTCGACATGGTGCGCGAAACCATCGCCACCAACGCCCCGAACCAGATCGAACATGCCGAGCGGCTGCCCTCCGAGCGTGTCTATATCGTCCGCAGCGCCCCCATTGAATTTTCGGCAGATGGCGGCCCGCATGAGCGCTATTTCATCCTCTCCTTCCGCGATATTTCAGAGGTTCGTCGCATCGATCGCATGCGGTCGGATTTCGTCGCCAATGCGAGCCACGAGCTGCGCACGCCGCTAGCGTCGCTCCGCGGCTTCATCGAGACCATCCAGGGGCCGGCAAAGAACGATCTGAAGGCGCAGGCGCGGTTCCTCGCCATCATGTTCGATCAGACGACACGCATGAGCCGGCTGGTCGACGACCTGCTGTCGCTCTCGCGGCTGGAGCTGAAATCGCATATCGCCCCGGATGAGAAGGTCGACCTAGTGCCGCTGCTCGGCCATGTCAGGGATTCACTCGGCCCGCTTGCCAGGGATGTCGGCGTCGACATCAACCTGCATCTGCCCGACGGCAAGGTCGAGGTGCTGGGAGACCGCGACGAACTCGTCCAGGTGTTCGAAAACCTGATGGAAAACGCCTGCAAATACGGCCAGGAGGGCAAGATCGTCGATGTCTGGCTGAAGAACGGCGCCGGCCAGCCGGTCGAGGTCAGCATCGTCGACAAGGGCCCGGGCATCCCGGCCGAGCATGTGCCGCGCCTGACCGAGCGCTTCTATCGCGTCAGCATCGAGGACAGCCGCTCGAAAAAGGGCACCGGCCTCGGCCTTGCCATCGTCAAGCACATCCTCACCCGCCACCGGGCGCGACTGATCGTCAAATCGGAAGTCGGCAAGGGTACCGATTTCACTGTGCGGTTTTAAGGCGATACGCTGCCTGTCCCCTAAGTAACGATGTTCCAGCGGTTTTTTGCAACATAAGGTTGAGGCGGGCTCGAAGTTCATAGCGTGACCGACACAAGCACTCGGCAGCGCTGAAAATATGCTTTTAGAATCAACGAGATAAACTGTCACAAATGTTTCACCGATTTGACATAAAAGGACGGTGCTTACAGCGCTAAGAGAGTCCCGCCGATGAAAAAAGGCACTGCGAGGGCCTCTCGAAAGGCCGCACTCACACAAGCCCAAATGCCGGGAGATTTCTAATGAACACCTTCAAGCTCACCGTTGCCGCGCTCGCTGCAACCGCTGCTTTCGCTGGCGCTGCCGTCGCCCGCGACCAGATTCAGGTTGCTGGTTCGTCCACCGTCCTGCCTTACGCAAAGATCGTTGCCGAGTCCTTCGGCGAAACCTTCACCAACTTCAAGACGCCGGTCGTTGAATCCGGCGGCACGGGCGCTGGTCTGAAGGAATTCTGCAAGGGCGTTGGCGAAGACACCATCGACATTGCAAACGCTTCGCGTCCGATCAACAAGAACGAAGCCGAAGCCTGCAAGGCTGCAGGCGTCACCGACATTCAGGAAGTCAAGATCGGTTATGACGGCATCGTCTTCGCAACCGACGCTTCCAACCCGGATGTTGCCTACGTTCCCGCAGACATCTACAAGGCCCTCGCAGCCCAGGTCGTCGTCGACGGCAAGCTCGTCGCCAACCCTTACAAGAAGTGGTCGGAAGTCAACCCGAAGCTTCCGGCTGTTGATATCGCTGCCTATATCCCGGGCGAAAAGCACGGCACCCGCGAAGTCTTCGAACAGAACGTTCTCGCCGCCGGCTGCAAGGCCGCCGGTGCCGTCGACGTCATCGCCAAGGAAATCGCCGACAAGGCTGCCCAGGGCAAGGCCTGCGTCGCAGTCCGCAAGGACGGCGCTGCTGTCGACATCGACGGCGACTATCCGGAAACCCTGGCACGCATCGCCGCCAACAAGACCGGCGTCGGCGTATTCGGCCTTTCATTCTATGAAAACAACGCTGACAAGCTCAAGGTTGCCAGCATGAGCGGCATCGTTCCGTCCACCGAAACGATCGCCAACGGCACCTATCCGGTTTCTCGCCCGCTGTTCTTCTACGTCAAGAAGGCACATCTCGGCGCCGTTCCGGGCCTGAAGGAATACGTCAACTTCTTCGTATCCGACCAGATGATCGGCCCCGACAGCCCGCTCGTCGAATACGGCCTGGTTGCCGCTCCGGATGCCGAGCGTGATGCGATCCGCAAGGAAGTCGAAGCCGGCAAGGCTATGTAATGACTTTGCCGGCGCGGCGCTCTAAAGGCCCGCGCCGGCATTGCCTTAAACCCTGGGCGCGCCGACATTTCCGCTGCAGGGTTGAATTCATTCCGCATGATTGGGCTTTTTGGGGCTATGGCCTGGGGACGTAACGAATGAGCACATCCGTCATACTTCTGTGCCTTGTGGTGATCGGTGCCGCCGCCTATCTGGTCGCGCGCAGTCGGGCCACGGCACTTGCCGGGGGCCGGTCCTCCGCATTGCATTCACGGCCGGTCTATTACGGCGCCTATGCGGCGATCTGGGCGGTTCTCCCTGCTCTCCTCGCGCTCTGCGTCTGGCTCTCGGTCAGCCCCGGCATCATCCAGTCCTCGGTTCGCAGCCACTTCCCCGCCGATGTCAAGGCTCAAGCCGCCGTCGAGCAGGATCTTGGCTATTCCATGGTGGCGACGGTCGCCCGTGGCCTGACGATGCTGACCTCGGATGAAACCGCAGCGGTCGCCGGCGATCCGGCCGCCCTGCAGGCCAAGCTCAGCGAAAAGGGTGTGCCGCTTGCCGGCCAGCCGCTGCCTTACATGCTCGACGCAGCCAAGACGCTCAACGCCAAGAGCATGACGAGCCGCCTCGCCATGACGGCGGTCGTCTTCATCCTCGCCATTGCCGGCGCCTTCTATGCGCTGCGCGCCATCGCCCCGCGCTTCCGCGCCCGCAATCGGGTTGAGCGTTTCATGCTCTGGGGCCTGCTACTCGCCTCTTCGATTGCTATCCTGACGACGATCGGCATCGTATTCTCGATGCTGTCGGAAGCCGCCCGCTTCTTTGCCGCCGTTCCCGCCGCCGATTTCTTCTTCGGCACCGTCTGGGACCCGCGTTTTGCCGGCGCCGGCAGCTCGTCCTTCGGTCAGTTCGGCCTTATCCCGCTGCTGCTCGGCACGCTCTATATCGGCATGGTCGCCATGCTGGTCGCCGTACCGGTCGGCCTGTTTGCCGCGATCTACATGGCCGAATACGCCTCGCCGAAGCTGCGCGGGATCGCTAAGCCGCTGCTCGAAGTGCTCGCCGGCATTCCGACGATCGTTTACGGCTTCTTTGCGCTCGTCACCGTCGGCCCGTTCCTGCGCGATTTCTCGGCTCAGATCAGCGGCCTGCTCTCCGGCAACTACACCAACTTCATTCAGGCGCAGAGCGTTCTGACCGCCGGCATCGTCATGGGCATCATGCTGATCCCCTACGTCTCCTCGCTGTCGGACGATATCATCACCGCCGTGCCGCGGACGCTGCGTGACGGTTCGCTCGGTCTTGGCGCCACACGCTCCGAAACCATCAAGAAAGTGGTCTTGCCCGCAGCCCTTCCCGGCATCGTCGGCGCCTTGCTGATGACCGCCTCGCGCGCCATCGGTGAAACTATGATCGTCGTGCTGGCCGCCGGTGTCGCCGCCCGCATCCAGATCAACCCCTTCGAGCCGATGACGACGGTGACCGTCAAGATCGTCAATCAGCTCACCGGCGACCTCGAGTTCACCTCGCCGCAGACGCTGGTTGCCTTCGCCCTTGGCATCACGCTGTTCTGCATCACGCTTTGCCTCAATATCTACGCGCTCTACATCGTGCGCAAATACCGGGAGCAGTACGAATGACGGATATTGTTTCTCCCGCCGGGATAACCGTTTCCAAGGCGCCCACGCGCCGCGATATCGGCATCAAGCGCCGCTACGCCGCCGAACGCCGGTTCCAGGCCTATGGCATCGCCGCCATCTCCTTCGGCCTCATCTTCCTGTTCATCCTGCTGTGGACGGTGATCGGCAAAGGCTACACCGCCTTTCAGCAGACGGCGATCACCCTGCCGATCGAATTTTCCGAGAAGACGATCGACCCCAGCAATAAGCGTGCGACCGATGCTTCGGTGCTGATCGCCGCCAACTACCCGGTTCTCCTGCGCGACGCGATCGTCAAGCAGCTGAACGTCAATGCCGCAAGCCGTCCCGACGTGCGCGATGCATCCGCCATGCTCTCCAAGGGTGCGCCGGTCCAACTGCGCGACATGGTCGTCGCCGACCCGTCGATCATCGGCAAGACGGTCAATGTCACCGTGCTTGCCGACGCCAATGTCGACAGCGCCAACAAGGGCCAGATCGACCTGTCGGTCGATGAGAAGAACCGCAAGGTCAACGACAAGCAGGTTGGCTGGATGAACGAGCTGAAGGCGAGCGGCGCTCTCCACAAGCAGTTCAACACCGGCCTCTTCGTCAACGGCAATTCCAGCCGTCCGGAGGCCGCAGGCCTTGGCGTCGCCCTCATCGGCTCGCTCTACCTGATGCTGATCGTGCTGGTGCTCGCTCTGCCGATCGGCGTTGCCGCCTCGATCTATCTCGAGGAGTTTGCGCCGAAGAACAAGCTGACCGATCTGATCGAGGTCAACATCAACAACCTCGCCGCCGTGCCCTCGATCGTCTACGGTCTGCTCGGCCTTTCCGTCTTCATCAACTTCGTCGGCCTGCCGCGTTCGGCTTCGCTGGTTGGCGGCCTGGTGCTGACGTTGATGACCCTGCCGACGATCATCATTGCGACGCGCGCCGCACTGCGCGCCGTGCCGCCGTCGATCCGCGCTGCAGCCCTCGGCCTCGGCGCCTCGAAGATGCAGATGGTGTTCCACCATGTTCTGCCGCTCGCCATGCCCGGCATCCTCACCGGCACGATCATCGGCCTGGCGCATGCGCTCGGCGAAACCGCGCCGCTGCTGCTGATCGGCATGGTCGCCTTCGTCGCCAACGCGCCGACGACGCCGCTCGATCCCTCGACGGCTCTGCCCGTGCAGGTCTATATGTGGGCCAACGAGGCCGAACGTGCCTTCGTCGAGCGGACTTCGGGTGCCATCATCGTCCTGCTCCTGTTCCTGATCGTCATGAACATGGGCGCCATCCTCTTGCGTCGTCGCTTCGAGCGCCGCTGGTAAACGGAGTTACACATCATGAACATGTTGACGGAAGCTGCAGTTGAAAAAGCGCTGGATCAGAAGATGAGCAACGTCCCTTATAAGATGATCGGCAAGGATGTCTCGGTTTACTATGGCGAGAAGCGCGCGCTTTTCGATGTGAACCTGAACATCCGCGAAAACACCGTAACCGCGCTGATCGGCCCGTCCGGCTGCGGCAAGTCGACCTTCCTGCGGAGCCTAAACCGCATGAACGACACGATCGACGGCTGCCGGGTCACCGGCAAGATCACGCTTGATACCGACGATATCTATGATCCCGATATCGACGTCGTCGAACTTCGCGCCCGCGTCGGCATGGTCTTCCAGAAGCCGAACCCGTTCCCGAAGACGATCTATGAAAACGTCTCCTACGGCCCGCGCATCCATGGCCTTGCCAAGTCGAAGGCCGATCTCGACCAGATCGTCGAGACCAGCCTGCAGCGTGCCGGCCTCTGGAACGAGGTCAAGGACCGCGTGCATGAATCCGGCACCGGCCTGTCCGGCGGTCAGCAGCAGCGCCTCTGCATTGCCCGCGCCGTCGCCGTCAGCCCTGAAGTCATCCTGATGGACGAGCCCTGCTCGGCGCTCGACCCGATCGCCACCGCCAAGGTCGAGGAACTGATCCACGAACTGCGCGAGAACTACACGATCGTCATCGTCACCCACTCCATGCAGCAGGCCGCGCGCGTCTCGCAGCGCACCGCCATGTTCCACCTCGGCAATCTCGTCGAGGAGAACGACACCGACAAGATGTTCACCAATCCCGACGATCCGCGCACCCAGGACTACATCATGGGTCGCTTCGGTTGATTTTGGCGACACCAAGCCTTCCCGTTATTCGAGGATAAAGCCCCATGGCATCGACACATATTTTTTCTGCCTATGATGATGATCTGAAGTTCCTGTCCAGGCGGATTTCCGAAATGGGCGGCCTGGCCGAGCAGATGGTCAGCGAGGCCGTCCGGGCGCTCGTCAACGGCGATACCGCGCTGGCGCAGAAGGTCATCTCCGACGATGTGATCCTCGATCACGCCGAGCGAGAAATCGGCGACAAGGCGATCGTTACCATCGCCCGCCGTCAACCGATGGCCTCGGACCTGCGCGAAATCATGGGTTCGATCCGCATCGCCGCCGATCTCGAACGCGTCGGCGACCTCGGCAAGAACACCGCCAAGCGCGTCATCGCCGTGCAGAGCACCGGCGTTCCGCGCAAGCTCGCCCGCGGTCTCGAGCATCTGTCCGAGCTGGCGCTCGTCCAGCTCAAGGAAGTGCTCGACGTCTACACGACGCGCTCCGCCGACAAGGCCAATGCGATCCGTGAACGCGACAACGAGATCGACGCGATGTACACCTCGCTGTTCCGCGAGCTGCTGACCTACATGATGGAAGATCCGCGCAACATCACCAGCTGCACGCATCTGCTCTTCTGCGCCAAGAACATCGAGCGCATCGGCGACCACGCCACCAACATCGCCGAGACGATCTACTACATGGCGACCGGCGCACAGCCGGAAGGTGACCGTCCGAAAGACGACAGCGCCAACACCGTCGGCGCGGTCACGGAATAAAGCCCATACTAGCCGTTGCGTGCGCGCCCATCCGGGCGCGCAAAGAGGTCGCAGCCACCTTTCTGAATTTGCGCAGGATGCATTGCTTAAATCACCCCGGTTTAAGGAACATGCGCGAGGAGACCGACAGGCATGATCCCGAGAGTTGCAGTTGTTGAAGACGAGGAAGCCTTGAGCGTGCTTCTTCGCTACAATCTCGAAGCGGAAGGCTTCGAGGTCGATACTATCCTTCGTGGCGACGAAGCCGAAATCAGGCTTCAGGAGCGCACGCCCGACCTGCTCATCCTCGATTGGATGCTGCCCGGCGTCTCCGGCATCGAACTCTGCCGGCGCCTGCGCATGCGGCCGGAAACCGAACGTCTGCCGATCATCATGCTGACGGCGCGCGGCGAAGAGAGCGAGCGCGTCCGCGGACTGTCGACCGGGGCCGACGATTACGTCGTCAAGCCGTTCTCGACCCCGGAGCTCGTTGCCCGCGTCAAGGCGATGCTACGCCGCGCCCGTCCCGAGGTGCTGTCGACGGTGCTGAAATGCGGCGATATCGAACTCGACCGCGAAACCCATCGCGTCCATCGCAAAAGCCGCGAAGTCCGCCTCGGCCCCACCGAATTCCGCCTGCTGGAATTCCTGATGTCGTCGCCGAGCCGGGTCTTCTCCCGCTCGCAGCTTCTCGACGGCGTCTGGGGCCACGATATCTATGTCGACGAACGCACCGTCGACGTCCATGTCGGCCGCCTGCGCAAGGCGCTGAACTTCTCCAACATGCAAGACGTCATCCGCACCGTCCGCGGCGCCGGCTATTCGATGGAAGCCTGAGGGGTTTCCGATAAAGTCGAGCAAGCTCTGCCCCTCACCCTAACCCGACCGGGGTCGAGCCACTCGTCTCGACCCCGGTGCCGGCAGGCGGATGAGGGGCAGCCACACCCAACGTACTCACATAAAAAAACGGGCCTTCCAGCCCGTTTTTGCATGTCGACAATGTCACCCGTTCAGCTCGCCCGCGCTGCCGCCCGGCGGCGTTCGTTGACGGGCTGGTAGGCGAGTTTCTGGTGATAGCCGCAATAGGGTGAATTGTCGGGGGACTCGCAGCCGCAGAAGTGGAAGTCATCCTTCAGCGGATCGCCGACCGGCCACTTGCAAGTGCGTTCGGTCAGTTCCGTCAGGCCGAGGCGGCGGGAGATCGGCACGACCACGCTGCCTTTCGGCACGTATTCCATTTCCTCGACCGTTTCGATCTCGATCTCTTCCTTCAGCATCGTTGCGCCCTGCTGGCGGGTAACGGTGCGGGTGGTGATCCGAGAGGCGAAGTTCGGCGCGCGCGGCGCCGATGTATTGCGTTTCGGCGTTCGGGCCGTGGCGGCCGTGCCGCCGGCCTTGGCGCGGCCCGGAAGGCTCAGGCGGTGCACCTTGCCGATTACAGCGTTTCTGCTGACACCGCCAAGTTGCGCCGCGATCTGGCTGGCGCTCAGTCCTTCGGCCCAAAGCTTCTTGAGTTTCTCGACCCGCTCGTCTGTCCAGTTCATGCCCTGTCTCCACCTTCTGCGTTGGTGATGGCAGAATCCCTCACCGTTGCCTCGGAAGCTCCGAAACAAGAAACGCTTGATCAATTTTGGTGACTAGTTCCGCCGCATGCAGTCTAGTAATTGAACTTTAACCTAGTGTGAGCGTGACTCCGTGACAAGAGTCGCATGAATCCGGATGAATCGAATTCGGAGTTTTCCCCAACTTGCTGCCCCAGCGTGTCATTTCTGCAATAAAGCCTGTTGAAGGTCGAAAACACCGCTGTACAACCTTGCTGCATGCGCTAAGGGCGCAGTTTTGTTGACATTGCAGCGCGAAAAGGAAATAGTACCGCTGGCCGCCGCAAGGCGGCATTTTTAATTTTTCGGGCCTGGTTTTCTTAGCCGGAGTCCGTTGCTTGATAACTCTGATCGGGAGACCGCGCCATGGCTGAAGCCGCGCCGCTTTATGACACCTACTCTCGTGCCCCGCTGCGGTTCGAGCGAGGCGAGGGCGTGTGGCTGATCACCGAAAGCGGCGAACGTTATCTCGATTTCGGCGCCGGTGTTGCCGTCACCTCGGTCGGCCACGGCAATCCGCATGTGGTCGGCGCGCTGAAGGAGCAGGCCGACAAGGTCTGGCACCTCTCCAACATCTATGAGATCCCCGGCCAGGAGCGTTTGGCCAAACGGCTGACCGACGCCACCTTCGCCGACAAGGTGTTCTTCACCAATTCGGGTGCTGAAGCGCTCGAATGCGCGATCAAGACGGCGCGCCGTTATCAGTTTTCCAACGGCCATCCCGAGCGCTTCCATATCATCACCTTCGAGGGCGCCTTCCATGGGCGGACGCTCGCGACAATCGCCGCCGGTGGCCAGGAGAAATATCTCGAAGGCTTCGGCCCCAAGGCGCCGGGTTTCGATCAGGTGGCGTTCGGCGACATCGAAGCGGTCCGCGCCGCGATCACCGATGCGACGGCGGCAATCCTCATCGAGCCGGTGCAGGGCGAGGGCGGCGTGCGTCCTGCCACCCCCGAATTCATGAAGGCGCTTCGCCAGATTTGCGACGAAAACGGCCTGCTGTTGATCCTCGACGAGGTCCAGACCGGCGTTGGCCGCACCGGCAGGTTCTTTGCCCATGAATGGTCGGGCGTCACGCCCGACATCATGGCGGTTGCCAAGGGCATCGGCGGTGGGTTCCCGCTCGGCGCCTGCCTTGCTACTTCAGAGGCCGCCTCCGGCATGAAGGCCGGCACGCATGGCTCGACCTATGGCGGCAATCCGCTCGCCATGGCCGTCGGCAGCGCCGTGCTCGACATCATCCTCGCCGATGGCTTCCTCCAGCAGGTGCGCGACGTAGCACTCGTCTTCCGCCAGGGCCTCGCCTCGCTGAAGGATCGCTATCCCGATGTGATCGAGGATATCAGAGGCGAGGGGCTGTTGCTCGGCATCAAGGCTGCTATTCCCTCGGCCGAATTGCTGCAGGCGATCCGCGCCGCCCATCTGCTCGGCATACCCGCCGGCGATAACGTCATCCGCCTTCTTCCGCCCCTCGTCGTCACCGCCGAGGAAGCCCGAGAGGGCCTTGACCGCATCGAGCGCGCCGCCGAGAGCATTCGCGCCGCGAAGGTCAAGAAAACGGCTTGAAGAGATTGCCGCCTTCGGGCGCAGCACAGGTAAGAACATGGCTCCCAAACATTTCCTCGATCTTTCCGCGGTCACCTCAGCCGATCTCAGAACCATCATGAACGATGCGCTCGCCCGCAAGCAGGCCTTCAAGGCCGGCACGGGCGACAAGCCGCTCGCCGGCAAGATGCTGGCGATGATCTTCGAGAAGCCGTCGACGCGCACCCGCGTCTCCTTCGATGTCGGCATGCGCCAGCTCGGCGGCGAAACGCTGTTCCTGTCCGGCACCGAGATGCAGCTCGGCCGCGCCGAGACGATCGGCGACACCGCCAAGGTTCTGTCGCGTTATGTCGATGCGATCATGATCCGCACTACCGAGCATTCGCGCCTGGTGGAGCTTGCCGAACATGCGACCGTGCCTGTGATCAACGCGCTGACGGATGACACCCATCCCTGCCAGATCATGGCCGATATCATGACCTTCGAAGAGCATCGCGGCCCGATCAAGGGAAAGACCATCGCCTGGACCGGCGACGGCAACAATGTGCTGCATTCGCTGGTCGAAGGCGCCGCCCGCTTCGGCTATCGCATGAACATGGCGGTGCCCCTTGGCTCGGAGCCTAAGGATCACTATCTGAACTGGGCCCGCAATGAGGGCGCCGAAATCATGCTCTGCCATGATGCCGACCGTGCGGTCGAAGGCGTCGATTGCGTGGTGACCGATACCTGGGTCTCCATGAATCAGGAACATCGGGCCCGGGGTCACAATGTCTTTCAGCCTTACCAGGTCAACGCGGCCTTGATGGCCAAGGCCGGCAATGATGCATTGTTCATGCATTGCCTGCCCGCTCATCGCGGTGAGGAAGTGACGGACGACGTGATCGATGGTCCGCAATCCGTGGTCTTCGATGAAGCGGAAAACCGTCTTCATGCGCAGAAGTCGATTCTTGCTTGGTGCCTGGGCGCGATCTGAACCATAATCGGACGCCGCGTGCGAAAAACGCGTGGCCGCGCGAGCGAAGAGCACCCTGTCCTTTCGCTTGAAAACTAGGAGTGAATCCATGGCAGAAGCTGCAGCCGCCCTCGGCCAGTTCGATTTCGCCGGCGATGACCATGTCGTCCCCTTTCAGGTGGACGGGCTGGATGTGCGCGGCCGCGCCGTCCAGCTCGGCCCGATGCTCGACGCGATCCTCGAGCGCCATCATTATCCGGCCCCTGTCGCCCGGCTGCTCGCCGAAGTCGTCGTGCTGACGGTGCTGCTCGGCACCTCGCTGAAGTTTGACGGCAAGTTCACCGTGCAGACCAAGGGCGACGGCCCGGTCGATCTTCTCGTTGCCGATTTTTCGACGCCGGAAAATGTCCGTGCCTATGCCCGTTTCGACCAGGCGCTGCTCGACAAGGCCATTGAAGCTGGCGAAACCGAGCCGGAGCAATTGCTCGGCCACGGCGTGCTTGCCTTCACCATCGACCAGGGCAAGTTCGGCCAGCCCTACCAAGGTATTGTCGCGCTCGACGGCACCACGCTCGAGGACATTGCCGGCGTCTACTTCCGCCAGTCGGAGCAGATCCCGACGCGCGTGCGTCTGGCCGCGGCCGAACTCTTCGATCGCGACGATGAAGGCCAGCCACGCCATCGCTGGCGGGCAGGTGGCCTTGTCGCCCAGTTCCTGCCGGAAGCGCCGGAGCGCATGCGTCAACCGGATCTCCACGGCGGCGACGGCGACACCGGCAGCCGCCCGCATAGCGAGGACGATTCCTGGGCCGAAGCGCGTTCGCTGGTCGAGACCATCGATGCGGATGAACTCACCGATCCGCTGGTTGGCACCGAGCGGCTGCTGTTCCGCCTGTTCCACGAGCGCGGCGTGCGCGTCTACGAACCGCGCGCCGTCTTCGATCGCTGCAGCTGTTCGCGTGACAAGATCAAGGGCGTGCTGAAGGGCTTCTCTGCCGAGGAGATCGAGGCCAGCCAGGAAGATGGCGAGATCGCTGTCACCTGCGAATTCTGCTCGACCACCTATCGCTTCGAGCCGGTCGAACTTCAGCCGGCCGAATAGGCTCGGTTGGCCCCTGATATCTGCCCCTCACCCTAACCCTTGCCGGGGTCGAGCCACCGGTCTCGACCCCGGTCGGTGCCGGCAGGCGGATGAGGGGCCGGTGTCGGCAATCTATCAAGCGGGCAAAATGATTTCGGGCCGGCCTTCAGTTGAGCACGCGCAACAACCCCGGTGAATCCAGCGAGAAGGCGGGAATGTCGACATCGAAGGTGTCGCCTTCGTCCGTTTCCATCTGGTAATGGCCGAACATCAGCCCGGAGGGGGTGTCGAGTGGGCAGCCGGAGGAATATTCGTAGGTGTCGCCGGGGCTGAGCCGCGGCTGTTCGCCGACGACGCCCGGACCGGTGACCTCGTCCACCTGTCCATTCTGGTCGGTGATATTCCAATAGCGATTGACCAGGCGAACGGCGATGCCGGAATTGTTGCTGATGACAATCCGATAGCCCCAGACATAGCGATCGTCGTCCGGATCGGATTGCTCCTCCAGATAGAATGGTTCGACGACGACTTCGATATCTTTTGTGAGGGCGCGATACATGCCTTGCACCTTAGTCAAGATATGTTACCCGTATCTTATAAGAGGCCCTGCCCGTCAAGAAACGGAACGTTGATCGTCACTAAAACGGTCGTGATCGAAGTGTTTCGATCGTTAAGCCTAATTGTCGGTGTCAATTCCACTTCCGAACGCCGGCGCGACCGAGCTTGTTCCCCCGGCCTCAACCTGCTGAGGTCCGGCGAGCCGAACGCCGGTGAGGTCTGGCGAGCCGAACCCCAAGCGAGGTCCGGCCGCCAATATCCCTGGATCAGGCCGAGACCTTGGCAAGCGCCTTGGCGAAATCCTCGATCAGGTCGTCGGTATCCTCGATGCCGGCCGAAAGGCGGACCGTACCCGGGGAAATGCCGAGTTCGGCGCGCGCCTCCTCCGACAGGTTCTTGTGGGTGGTGGTTGCCGGATGGGTGATCAGGCTCTTGCTGTCGCCGAGATTGTTGGAAATCTTGATGATATCGAGCGCGTTCTGCAGCGCGAAGGCGGCTTCCTTGCCGCCCTTCAGCTCGAAGGCGACGAGGGTCGAGCCGCCGGTCATCTGCTTGGCGATGATATCGGCCTGCGGATGGTCCTTGCGGCCGGGATAGATCACCTTGGCGACCTTGCTTTGCTCGGCCAGAAAATCGGCGATCTTCGCCGCATTCTCAGTCTGCTGCTTCACGCGCAGCGGCAGCGTCTCGATGCCCTTCAGCAGCGTCCAGGCGTTGAACGGCGACATGGCCGGGCCGGTGTGGCGGAAGTAGTCGTGCAGATTCTCGTCGATCCAGTCCTTGTCGGCCAGCACCACGCCGCCGAGGCAGCGGCCCTGGCCGTCAATATGTTTGGTGGCGGAATAGACGACGATATGGGCGCCGAGCTCCAACGGCTTCTGGAAAAGCGGCGTGGCGAAGACGTTGTCGACGATAACCTTGGCGCCGATCTGGTTGGCGAGCTTGGCAACACCTGAGATATCGACCACTTCGAGCGTCGGGTTGGTCGGGCTTTCCAGGAAGAACACCTTGGTGTTCGGCCGGATTGCCTTTTCCCAATTTGCAAGATCCCGGCCGTCGACCAGCGTGCACTCGATGCCGTATTTCGGCGCCAATGTCTCGACAACCCAGCGGCAGGAACCGAACAGCGCGCGCGCCGCGACGATATGGTCGCCTGATTTGACCTGGCAGAGCACCGCCGCGGTGACGGCCGCCATGCCGGAGGCGGTGGCGCGGGCGTCTTCCGCGCCTTCGAGCATGCACATCCGCTTTTCGAACATGTCGTTGGTCGGGCTGCCGTAGCGGGCGTAGATGTAGCCTTCCGTCTCGCCCTTGAAGCGGGCTTCGGCCGCCTCCGACGTGTCATAGACGAAACCCTGCGTGAGATAGATTGCTTCGGACGTCTCGCCATATTGCGAACGCAAGGTTCCGCCGTGGACGAGTTGGGTTGCCGGGCGCCAGGTCTTGCTCATGCCATCACCTTCACATAACAAAAAAACCGGTCGCAAAAGCAGACCGGTTTTCAACCCGGTCTTTTTAGCCACTTGTTTAACGTGGCTGCAAGCCGACCGGCCAAATCACCACGGGATAATTCTGCAATACTGCTGTTAGCTGCTTGCGTCAATTCCCCGAGTTTGGTTTTGTCGGCGGCAAATGATGGATGAGGCATGATGGCTCGTGAAACGGGAATTCTGGCGGACGGCGCGATATCAGCGCTGTTTGAAACGGGTCGTCTGATCTCCGAACGGGAGCTGGACCGCGACCAGATCCAGCCGGCAAGCCTCGATTTGCGCCTGGGCGCCAAGGCTATTCGCGTGCGCGCCAGCTTCATGCCCGGCCCCTCGCATCTGGTGGCCGACAAGCTCGACCGGCTGAGCCTGCATGTGGTCGACCTTTCCGAAGGCGCGGTGCTCGAAACCGGCTGCGTCTACATCGTGCCGCTGATGGAGAGCTTAGCGCTGCCGGCCGACATGTCGGCCTCGGCCAATCCGAAGAGCTCGACCGGCCGGCTCGATATCTTCACCCGCGTCATCACCGACTATGCCCAGGAGTTCGACAAGATCCCGGCCGGTTATTCCGGACCGCTCTATCTGGAAATCAGCCCGCGCACCTTCCCGATCGTCGTACGCCGCGGCTCGCGCCTGTCGCAGATCCGCTTCCGCGTCGGCCATGCTTTGCTCAGCGAGCCGGAGCTGTTGAAGCTGCATGAAAGCGAGACGCTGGTCGCCAGCAAGCAGCCGAATGTGTCCGGCAGCGGCATCGCTCTGTCGATCGACCTCGCCGGAGACGAAGACGGCCTGATCGGCTATCGCGGCAAACACCACACCGCCGTCGTCGATGTCGACAAGAAAGCCCAGCACGACATCTACGATTTCTGGGAACCGCTCTATAGCCGCGGCCGCAACGAACTGATCCTCGATCCCGACGAGTTCTATATCCTCGTCTCGCGCGAGGCCGTGCATGTGCCGCCGGATTATGCCGCCGAAATGACCCCGTTCGACCCCTTGGTCGGCGAATTCCGCGTCCATTATGCCGGCTTCTTCGATCCGGGCTTCGGCCATGCGCCGGCCGGCGGCCGCGGCAGCCGCGCCGTGCTCGAAGTGCGCAGCCACGAAGTGCCCTTCATCCTCGAAGACGGCCAGATCGTTGGCCGCCTGGTCTACGAACACATGCAGGAAAAGCCGACCAGCCTCTACGGCTCCGGCCTCGGCTCCAACTACCAGGCCCAAGGCCTCAAACTCTCGAAGCACTTCCGCATCTGAGACTTCCCGGCTGCCGCGACTTGACAGCGGCCCCCATCTGTTGGAAATCTCAGCTATCGCGGGTGTAGCTCAATGGTAGAGCAGCAGCTTCCCAAGCTGAATACGAGGGTTCGATTCCCTTCACCCGCTCCAGCTTCCCGCACGCGAAGCCGACCAACACCTAATCCCCAAAGAACCGGATAGGCTTATATCGGCGGTGCGCGATGATCAGGCTCCGGTCGGGCTGGATGATGTAGGTTTCCTCCACCTGCTGGCCGTACTGGTCGATGAAATCATGCGGAAAGGCCGAGCCGATGGGTGATTTGGTGAGCTTGGTGCGCGGCTGGCCGTTATAGGTGATGCTGCCCGGGATCGGCTCCATGCCGGGGCCGCTATAGCTAGCGGTGCTGCAACCGGTGAGAATGAGGGTGCCGATGAGGCCGATGAGTGCGGGTTTCATGTCGATCCCTTCCGATGCCGGCGACGACGCGATCTTACTCTCTATTGGCGCCGGCGCATCACGCAAACGGCATGGCCGGTTTCAATCCTTCGAGAAGCACCGCTTGGAATGGCGTGATCGTGTCAGCGCTTCCATTGCCGAAACCGGCGCCGTCTGCTAGATCGGCAGTGTCGAAAAAGGCAGGATCGGTTGAGGTAAGCCCGATCCCTTCCGCTGGAGCGTCAAGAGCGCTCTGACGAAGCTCTGCTCCGTGGCCCATGGCACGAGAACCCGCGACGTGATCCGCACCAGATGCGGGATCCCGGCGGCGTGCGGAGACGGCAAAAGGCAGTCCCGGGATTTTTTGAACGGAGACTGTCATGCGCCTGAACCATCTCGATTTTCACGTACCCGATATCACTGCGACGGCGGATTTTTTCATCCGCCATTTCGGCCTGACGCTTAAGGATATGCGCGGCCAGAACGGCTTGGCGATCCTTGCGGACGATGCCGGTCTCGAAATCGTCCTCAGTCACGCCATTGCCAAATTCGGCACCGCCGACCAGGTTGAACTGCAGCGCCAGACCTATCATATCGGCTTCATCCTGCCCGAAAGGGCGGATGTCGATAGGGTGCATGCCGGGCTTTTTGCCGCCGGCGCGGCGCTCTCCGGCCCGCCGGCCGCCATGCGCGGCGGCTGGCTGTTTTATTGCACGGCGCCGGGGAATATCCTCGTCGAGGTCGGCTCGCGGCCGGGTTAGCGAGATCCCAAAAGACCTTCTCCCCGCTAGCGGGGCGAAGGGGAAGAGCTGCAACCTCTCCGTTCCTCGCTAGGCTCGCGCCTGGCACGTCCCCTCGCCCCGTTTACGGGGGTCCGAAGGACGGGTCGAGACCAGCGGCTCGACCCCGGTTGAGTGAGGGTGACGGGCAGGCTTCGGGCGTGAACTGGACAGCCGTGGCTCAGAACTCCGTCCAGTCGCCATCCTGGCTTTTCGGTGCGCTGTTGCCGGCGTTAAAGGCGTTGGCGATTTTTTGGCCGAGGGCGCGGGCTGGCGAGGCGGCCGGGCGGGCTGTGCCTTCGCGAGCGACGCGGATCGGGGCTGTTCTGACGGCCGGGCGCGGGGTAGCGCGTGGGGCTGCGGCGGCAATCGGCGCACTGGCGGCAAAGCCGCCGGTGCCCGTCAGCCTGAACTGGCCGAGCAGGTTGTTCAGCGCTGTCGCTTCCGTGGCGAGGCTGTGGCTGGCGGCCGTCGACTGCTCGACCATCGCCGCATTCTGCTGCGTGCCCTGATCCATGGTGTTGACGGCGGTGTTGATCTCCTGCAGCCCGATCGACTGTTCGCGCGAGGCTTCGGCGATGGCGTGGACGTGTTGGTTGATTTCCTGCACCTCCTGGACGATCGAATCGAGCGCCTTGCCGGTTTCGCCGACCAGCGAAACGCCGGTCTGCACATGCGTGCCGGAGTTGGTGATCAAGCCCTTGATTTCCTTTGCCGCCTTGGCGGAACGTTGGGCGAGTTCGCGCACCTCCTGGGCGACGACGGCAAAACCCTTGCCGGCGTCGCCGGCACGCGCAGCTTCGACGCCGGCGTTCAAGGCCAGAAGGTTAGTCTGGAAGGCGATGTCGTCGATGACGCCGATGATGTTGGAGATTTCGCCCGAGGATTTTTCGATCTGCTGCATGGCGGAGACCGCCTTGCGGACGATGTCGCCGGATTTTTCGGCCCCGAGGCGGGTGCGGGCGACGAGCTGGCTCGCCTCCTCGGCACGCTTGGCGGCGTCGCGCACCGTCGTGGTGATCTCCTCCAGCGCCGCCGCCGTCTCTTCGACGGAGGCCGACTGTTGTTCCGTCCGCCTGGAAAGCTCGTCTGCGGAAGACCGGATCTCGTTGGCGCCGGCGCCGATCGCCCGGGCGTTGGCGCCGACCGTATGCAGAGTTTCGTTGAGCTTCTCGACCGAGTTGTTGAAATCCTCGCGCAGCGCATCGAGATGCGCGACGAAGGGCTGGTCGATATGCGAGGCGAGATCGCCGGCGGCAAGACGGCGCAGGCCGTCGCCGAGCGCGGTAACTGCGCCTTCGAGTTCGGATGCTTCACGGGTTTTCTGCGCGTCGCGTTCACGCCGCTCGCCGTCACTGAGGTTACGGTCAGCTTCGGCCCGCGCCTCGATCCGCCCGCGCTCGATCGCATTGTCGCGGAAGATCGACACGGCCTTTGCCATCTGGCCGACTTCGTCGCCGCGGTCGAGCCCGCTGACCTCGCTTGTGGTATCGCCTTCGGCAAGCCGAGTCATGCGCAGGCGCAACTGCGTCATCGGGCCGGCAATGCCCATCTGGGCGACGACGACGCTGAAGCCGACGGCGAGCAGCACGGCAATGCCGATCAGAACGAGACAGAAGACGATCCGCCCGTTGACCGAGGCCGAAAGCGCGTCGCCGCCGTCCTTGAGCATCGCCATCATCGCATCATTGTTGGCGATCATCTTCGGGGTCAGCGCATTGAGCTTGGCATTGATCAGGGCAACATTCGCCAGCGCCCCGGCGCTGTCCTTGGCTTTGCTCTGTTCGATGATCTTGTTCGCCAGCGTTTCGATCTCATCGATGCCGGCCTGGATGTCATCGATCGCCGCTTTGCGGCTGGGAACCAGCGCCAGCGCATCTTTCATCCGGTCACGGGCCTGCGGCAGCTTGCTCGGTGTGGCGAGCGCTGTGGCGAATGCCGGCGTATCGGGCTTCATCTCGGCCAGCAGGGTTACCTGCAGCACCGAGGCCACCACCGAGGCGCTGGCGCGCGCGCTCTGCATCGAGGCCAGCGCTTCATGATCGATGAAGGCGCTGTAGGCGGCATCCGCACGGCGGAACTCGGCAATGACATAGATCAGCCCGGCCATCGTGATCAGCCCCAAGAGCACCACGACCGATATGATTTTCGTGCGGATTTTCAGATGCTTCAACATGGAAATGTCACCCGGTTGACCGGGCGTCGCACGCCCGGTGCTTTGAAATCAATTGTTGCAAACGGAGCGCCGCGTAAGTGCCGCGGCTCAGGGATTATGGCGGGGTTGACGCATGCATCATGCAATCGGCCGGCGGGTCCGTGTCGTCGCCACAAATAGAGGCGATATTCTTTAATTCCGCGCTAACGGCGGGGCGGCATACCCACGATTTTTAGCGCCCGAATTATCGTCTTCAATGCGTTGCCATGGCTGCCCGATCTGCGCTGATGGCTGCCCCTCACCCTAACCCTCTCCCCGTAAACGGGGCGAGGGGACATCCCACGCGAGGCGTCGGCGAGGTCGCGGCATATCCCCTTCGCCCCGCAAACGGGGGTCCGAAGGACGGGCCGAGACCCGTGGCTCGACCCCGGTCGGTGCCGGCAGGCGGATGAGGGGCGGATGCGGCACGATCCGTCGCATGCATATTCCCCGTCCCGCATGACTCTGCTACATCTCGCCGACACCGCACGCTTCGCGCTTAACCCGAGATCAAGATCACGATGATGCAATCCAAGTTGGCATCCCTGGCTGTGAAGGGTTTTCTCGTATTCGGGCTGTTTCTGCGCGTGCTGTTTTCGGGTTTTGCCGCATCCGCTCAGCAGGCTGCACCCTCGCTGCCGCTGCTTTTCGATGCCCGCGAACGTCTGGCGAGGCCCGATCTCTCCTCGCTGGTCCGCTTGCGTTTCCTGACCTCGGTCGATTTCCCGCCGTTCAATTTTACCGATCAGAACGGCAAGCTTTCCGGTTTCAACGTCGATCTCGCCCGCGAGATCTGCAGCGAGCTGGAGATTTCAGACAAGTGCCAGATCCAGGCGATCCCTTTCGCCGATCTGAAGGATGCGCTCGCCGCCTCGCAGGGCGATGCCGTCATCGCCGGTCTTGCCGTGACGCCTGAATTGCGCCGGCAATTCGTCTTCTCCCGGCCCTATCTGATGCTGCCGGCGCGCTTCGTGCGCAATCTCGCCGTACCGCTCGACGGCAAAACGGCGGCCGCGCTTTCGGCTCACCCGGTCGGTGTGGTCAAGGGCACGGTGCACGAGGCGATGCTGGCCGCCTTCTTTCCCGCGATCAAGGCGCAGACCTTCGACACCAAGGACGCCCTGCTTGCTGCGCTTAGGGAGCGCAAGGTCGATGCCGCCTTCGCCGATGCGCTGCAGCTTTCCTTCTGGGTCTCCTCGCCGGCCTCGGCCAAATGCTGCGCACTGTTCGACGGCCCCTATCTCTCCGAGCATTTCCTCGGCGAGGGCATGACGATCATGCTGCGGCAGAAGGACAGCGTGCTGACGTCAGCCATCGACCACGCGCTCGCCACGCTGTCGCGCAACGGCCGTCTGCAGGAAATCTATCTGCGCTATTTTCCCTACGGGCTCTACTGACATGCATAAAAACAAAGACTTAAGGATCAGCTCTTGCGGAAACGGGCTATCGCACTGCGCTCGATCGCCGCGCAGGTCAGCTTGTCGAGGCCGAGCCGGTCGCGCAGCAGGCTGAGCAACCGCAGTTCTTCCGCCTTGACCGAAAGATCGGCGGAAGCCACCTCGACGGCCAGCGCATAGGCGGTGTCGTAGAGCTTGACGGGCAGGGTGTCGCGCACGGTTTCGAGAACGACGTCGAGGCCCTCAGGTCCGGAAAGCAGCGAGGCGCAGTCGCGCGCCACCGAAATCAGCTTGTCGTCATCGAAATCCCGGAAAACCGGCAGAAATCCGATCAGTTGGCCGATCCTTTCCAGCTCCCTGTCGTTCATCGTGCTGTCGACGGCAGAGGCCATCACCATCACGTAGATCAGCGCATCATGGGCGGAAAGCGGCTTGTTCATCTCTGATTCCTTTTTCGATCAGCGGAGATTAGGAATTGGCAGCCGCCATTACAAGGGATCGGTCCCCGTCATGACCGCCAGTTATCTCCGGCGCGGATCGTCGCCGTAAAGCCCTTTTCCAGCCTGCCTGGCTTTCTCGGCGGCCGATGCAAGCGGCGAACCCGCCGCGACTTCAGCCCAGCCGTTTTCGGCAAGCCATGCGCCGAGATCCTGCGTGCCGAGCCGGCATGCGGTCGTCGCCATTTCCTTCCATTCGGCCGGATCGATATCGCAGGCGATGCTGCGATTGCGCAAAAGTTGGCGCAGCGCCGTCTTCGCCATCATGCCGCAGGGCCATTGCCGGCCCGCCGGCCCGCATATCCTGTCGGCCGGCGTCGGCACGACGCCGGCGAGCTGAAGCCTGCGCTCGCCGAAGGACAGCATGCCGGCATTTTCGACCGCCGGCCGCGTCAGCTCCATCGGCTTTTTCGCGGAAGGATTTGCGGCTTGCCCGGCGGCGGTCTCAGCTGGTGGTGCGATATCGGCGGGTTTGGGCGCCGTGCCGTCGGCTGGCCGAGGGGAGGGAGGAGCCGGCGGTTGCGCCGAACGGGCGATCACTTCGGCCCGGTCGTCCGACATCGCAGCCGGTTCGCCGGCTTGCGCGGCGGGATCCACCGAAGTCGCCGTCTCCTCTGCCGACACGCTCTCTTCCCCGGCCGTGCCGCCGCGCAGCCTTGTTTCGCCCGCCATCAGCAGGCCGGCCACCACCGCCATTCCCGTAAGACCTGTGAACAAGGCGGCAAGGCGCATGGAATATCTTCCTATTGACTGGCCCAGATGATGCGGGCGATCCAATCGACGTCGGAAAGCTCGAGTGTTCGGTTGGCATGTTCGGGATTGAGCGACATCAGCTCGATCGATCGCGGGCTCTGGCGCAGCAGCACCTTGGCCATCACCTCGCCCGCGCATGTGCGCACCACGACGCGGTCGTTGCGGCGCACCTGCGCACCCGGCGCGACGATCAGCACGTCGCCGTCGCGGTAGAGCGGCATCATGCTTTCGCCCTGCACCTCAAGCGCATAGACGCCGGATTTCTGTGTCGGGGCCGCCGGAAATTCCACCACATCCCAGCCATGGCCGGCCGGAAAACCGCCATCGTCGAAAAAGCCGCCGGCGCCGGCCTGGGCGAAGCCGAGCAGCGGAATCGAGCTTCCCTGCGGCGGAAAGGCGTCGTCAGGCTCTCCGGCAAGCTCTCCGGCCAACTGCTTGGAAAGACCGGCATCCGGCCGCAGGAAGACAAGGAACTGTTCCATGCTCGCCCCGGTCGCACCGAGCACCTTGGCGATCGATTCCGTCGAGGGCCAGCGCAGCCGCCCATCGGCGGAAAGCCGTTTCGACTTGTTGAAGGAGGTGGGGTCGAGCCCGGCGCGGCGCGCAAGACCGGATGGCGTCAGGTCATGCCGTTCGGCAAGCCTGTCGATCGCTCCCCAGATCTGGTCGTGTGACAGCATATGCGCCCGATTCCGTGCGGCTCGTGCCTGCCGCGCTTAAACCAGGCCGAATATTAACCGACCGTGCCGCCTGAGTAAAGGTAAATGAGGAATAAAATCCTGTTATTGAAAGTGCTTAGGCGACCATCGCCATATTGATCTTGCCGAGCTGGATGACCGCTTGGGTGCGGCTGTCGACATCGAGTTTCAGCAGGATCGCCGAGACATGCGCCTTGATCGTCGCCTCGGAGACGCCGAGTTCATAGGCGATCTGCTTGTTCAGCAGCCCTTCGGCCAGCATGGTCAGCACCCGGCTCTGCTGCGGCGTCAGCGTATGCAGGCGGTGGATCAGGTCGGCGACATCGGGATCCTGCTCCTGGCCGTCGCGATAGTTTTCCGGCGTGGCGATATCGCCGGCAAGCACCGTCTGGATGCTGCGGCGAATGCCCTCGATGCCGGAGGATTTGGAGATGAAGCCGGAAGCGCCAAGTTCCAGCGCCCGGCGGATCGTCGTCGCATCGTCGCTTGCCGAGACGATGATGATCGGCAGGCTGGCGAATTCGGAGCGCAGCGCCATCAGGCCGGAAAAGCCGCTGACCCCGGGCATGGCGAGGTCGAGCAGCATTAGGTCGGCGTCCGCATGGGCGCCTGCGGCCGTGCGCGCAGCGGCGAAATCGCCGGCCTCGACGATCGCCTGCCGGCCTTCCATGCCGATCACCGCCTGACGCAGCGCATCCCGGAAAAGCGGATGATCGTCCGCAATGATGATGGTCTGTTCGTGCATCGAAAACTCCCTCCCAAGAGCCCGATCATTGCCGGCGCGCGAACGCCATCCCTCCGCGTTCATGCCGGCTTTCTCATGGGATTATATCAGATCAGGTCTTCTGCGGAAGGGGATTGGCGTTTTCATCAGCCTGGAACTCCTTCACCATCCCCATGAAACTCTTCATCATCTTCTCCATGATGCTGATCGAGCGGTCGACTTCGGCATCGCTCGGCAGCGCGCGCTGGATGGAGCCGCCTTGCTCCAGCTTCGTCACCCGCTCGGAAAGCCGGTCGAGTTCGTCCTCATAGGCCGCCCGTTCGTCGGCCGCCATCCGGCAGACGAGGGCGCCGTCCTTGTCCTGGCAGATCGACATTGCCCCGGTCTGCCGGTCGAGCCGCACGAAATGGTCGCCGCTCTTTTCCAGCTGGAACCGGCTTGCATCGGGTTCGGCCGCCGCGGCGCCAAGCGGCAGGAGAAGAACGCTAAGCGTGAGAACCAAAATCTTCATCGTCTCATCCTCCGGAATTTGTTTCTGCCGGTCCCGTTTTTGAGTGCTGGGGCGTGGACATCGCCGCCTCTTTCCGGCAAAGCGCTGGTGATCGAGGACCAGCAATCGCGAGGCCATGATGAGCGTGACACCGACCCTTTACAAGATCGTGACGGAAACGCTCTGGCAGCAAGCCAGACAAACCGGCATTTTTCATGGCGCCGGCATCGATCTGAAGGATGGCTTCATCCATTTCTCGACCGCCGATCAGGTGAAGCAGACCGCGGCGCTGCATTTTGCCGGCCACTCCGGGCTGCTGCTGATTGCCGTCGATGGAAGGGGTTTTGGCGACAAGCTGGTGTTCGAACCCTCGCGCGGCGGCGATCTCTTCCCGCATCTCTTTGCCGACCTGCCGCTGGCCGCCGTGCTCTCAGAAGTACCGCTGCCGCTCGACGAGACCGGCGCCCATGTCTTCCCGGAGCTGCAGCCATGATCGATCCTTTCAAGCGTGTCGCCCGCAAGGGTCTCTTCCTGTTCGATCCGGAAACGGCGCACGGCATGTCGATCGCCGCGCTGAAATCCGGCCTGGTGCCCGCTTGCCAGCTCACCCCCGATCCACGCCTGCGCCAGACGGTTGCCGGCCTCGTCTTCGACAATCCGCTCGGCATGGCCGCCGGCTACGACAAGAATGCCGAGGTGCCGGAGGCGCTCTTGAAGCTTGGTTTCGGCTTTACCGAAATCGGCACGGTGACGCCGAAGCCGCAATCCGGCAATCCGCGGCCGCGCATCTTCCGCCTGGTCGAGGATGAAGCCGTCATCAACCGCCTCGGCTTCAACAATGAAGGCCATGAGGCAGCTTTCGGACGCCTTGCCGCGCTGAGCGGCAAGGGCATGGTCGGCGTCAATATCGGCGCCAACAAGGACAGCGACGACCGCATCGCCGATTACGTCGCCGGCATTCGCCGCTTCCATTCCGTCGCGCGTTATTTCACCGCCAACATCTCTTCGCCGAACACGCCGGGCCTGCGCGACTTGCAGGGCCGTGAAAGCCTCGCCGCACTGCTGTCTGCCGTGCTTGCGGCGCGCGACGAGGCAGCAGTGACATCCGGCCGCAAGGTCCCGGTCTTTCTGAAGATCGCTCCTGATCTGACCGAGGAAGGCATGGACGATATCGCGGCGGAAGCGCTCGCGCATGCGCTGGATGGTCTGATCGTCTCCAACACCACGCTGTCGCGCGACGGTCTCAAGGATCAGCGCCAGGCGAAAGAGACAGGCGGCCTCTCCGGCGTGCCGCTGTTCGAAAAATCGACGGCCGTGCTCGCCAGGATGCGCAAGCGCGTCGGCCAGGCTTTGCCGATCATCGGCGTCGGTGGTGTCTCCTCGGCCGAAACCGCGCTGGAAAAGATCAGGGCGGGCGCCGATCTCGTCCAGCTCTATTCCTGCATGGTCTACGAAGGGCCTGGTCTGGCCGGCGATATCGTCCGCGGCCTCACCAAACTCCTGGATCGCGAAAAGGCCAACTCGATCCGCGACTTGCGCGACACCAGGCTGGATTACTGGGCGGCCCGAAATGCCTGATCGGCCCGCGGCTTGACCAGTATTGCCAGGAAAAAGCCGCGGAAGAGCAGGAAGGCGTTCATTGCCAGCCAGAGGCCGTGATTGCCAAAGAGCGGGACGAAGACGGCGAGCATCAGGAGATAGCCAGCAAAGGACATCAGCATCCGGTTGCGCATCTCGGCCGACCATGTGGCGCCGATGAAGACCCCGTCCATCAGGAAGGCGAGCGCGCCCGTCAGCCCGGTCACCGCCGCCCAGGGCAGATAGGTCTCAGCCGCCTGTCGCACCTCCGGTGAGGTCGTCAGCACCGAGATCAGCCAGGAACCGGCGAGGAAGAAGAAAGCCGAAACGATCGCCGCCAACCCGAAGGACCACAAGGTCGTCAGCTTCAGCCCGCGGTCGAACGCCGGCCGGTAGCGCGCGCCGATCGCCCGGCCGGTGATCTGCTCGGCGGCATTGGCGAGCCCGTCGAGATAATAACTGGAGAGCAGAACGAAATTCATCAAAACGGCATTGGCGGCAAGCGTCACCGCGCCGAAATCGGTGCCGATCCGCGTCATGATGGTGAAGGCGCCGATCAGCACGAAGGTGCGGATCAGGATGTCGCGGTTGAGCGCGAAAAGCTCAGCCAGCCGGCGCCGGGAAAAAACCTCGGACCATGCTGGCCGCTCCGCCTTGGCAAAGCCGCTGAGCACGATGAAAAGCCCGGCGAACGCGCCGGCCGTCTCGCCGGCCATCGTACCCCAGGCGACCCCCGCCACGCCCCAATCGAGCGTCAGGCCGAGATAGATGGACAGCAGGATGTTGATGCCGTTGATGATCGCCTGCAGCAGCAGCCCGATCTTGCCCTGTCCGCGCCCGAGCACGAAGCCAAGGATGGCGTAATTCGCCAGTGCTGCCGGTGCGGCGAGGATGCGGATCGAAAAATAACTGCTGGTCGCCTCGGCGATCGCTCCGTGCGCGCCCATCAGCCTCAACCCGGCCGCGATCAGCAGCGGCGAAAGAAAAAGCAGCGCCAATCCGCAGCCGAGCGCCGAAATCATCGCCCGGGAGAAGATCGCCTGCTGCTCGTGCCCATCCCGCCGGCCATAGGCCTGCGCCGTCAGACCGGTCGTCGAGGCGCGCAGAAAGTTGAAGCTGCCCATGATCAGATCGAACAGCATCGCGCCGATCGCCAGCCCCGCAAGTGCTTCCGGGTCACCCATACGGCCGACGACGGCGGTATTCGTCAGCCCGAGCATCGGCGTCGTCATGAAGCCGAGCGTCATCGGAATGGCGATCGACAGCACCAGCCGGTGCGTCACATCGAAAGCGAACCTGTTGTCGTTGCTGCGCGTATCCATGATGGCCTTATCTCGAGGCCGAATCACCTCAGCTGGACAACACCATGGCCCAATAGGGCAGGTTCCTGGAAGATACATTATGGGCGACGGCGACGCCGAGGCCGTCATAGCGCCCGAGCATGTTTTCCAGATGATGCGGCGAGTTGATCCAGGCCGTCACCACGGCATCGACGCTCTGCTGGCCGGCGGCGATATTTTCAGCCGCCGGCAGCTGGACGCCGCTCGCCTTGACCCGCGCCCCGAAACTGTCGGTTAGCCCCATCAGATGCGCCATCTTGCCGGCACTCGCCATGCGTTTGGCCTGGAAGAGAGCAGCCGTGCTCGCCGCCGGATCGGGGCTAAGCGGCGGCAGACCGTTCTTCGCCCTCAACTGGTTGACGAGCGGCAGCACGCTCGCCGTTTCGTCCTCGCCGTTGGACGGCGTGCCGGCAAGGTGCGGGGTCGTGGTGCAGCCGGCGATGCCGGCGGCAAACGTGAGTCCGGAAAGGATGAGCAGGCTGCGCCTGGAAAGGTCGATCGATGTCATGTTACCGGCGATAGCTGAAAAGGCGAAGGATGACGAAGAGCGGGATGACGATCGTCGCCCCGACGATGAGGTAGTCGCCGACGCGCCCGAGCGCCGAGAAACCCCGATGCCAGATTTCCAGGATGAAATCCCGGAACCCATAGATGATGTTCCACGGCGTCAGGCCGAAGACTGTCATGACGAAACCGACGATCAGCGACACGACGATAAGCTTTATCAATGTGCGGGCGAAGGAATCGCCGAGGAACTTGTTCACCTGATCGGACATGCGCCATCTCCTGTTTGCCCTTGGAATAAGGTTGCGGCGTACCGCCCGCAAGCCCTTTCCGGGATTGGCCGCTTCGCCTGTGAAATAGGACTTGAGTTTTTTTGTGGCCGCAGCCAAATGCGGGCTGGCGCATCGGCCCGAAAATCGGAATCGATTTTCGGAAAGCACGATGCGCGGATTGAAAGTGTTACAGCGTCCTTTGCGCGTCTTAAAAGACGCGCGGCGCTGTAACGCATGTCGCGCAAAAGTGTGGAGCGGTTTTGCGATAACGACATGCGTAAAAGTCAACAGGTCTAATTATGCAGCCCCACCAGCTTTCCTCAGGCGATGTCATCGCCGACCGCCGTGCCGATTACGCCCGCATGCTCGACGAAGGCGGTGAGCCCGAGGCGGCGGCCGAGCTGATGGAGCAGGCGCTCGAACTCGTGCCCGGCTGGGCCGCCGGCTGGTATCGCCTCGCCACCTATCGCGAAAAGGCGGGCAAGGGGGAAGCCGCGATCGGGGCCTATCGCAGCACGCTTGCCCTCGATCCCGAAGACATTTTCGGCGCCGCACTCAAGCTCGCCCTGCTCGGCGATAGCGCCACACCCGACCGGCCGCCGAGCCGCTATGTCGAGCGCCTGTTCGACGACTATGCCGACCGTTTCGAATCGGCACTGGTCGAAAAACTCGATTACAGCGTCCCGCAGAAGCTCGCAGCCCTCGTTAACTCCACCGGCAGGCATTACCAATTGGCCGTCGATCTTGGCTGCGGCACCGGTCTGCTCGGCTCGGAAATCCATGGCCGTGTCACCCGTCTCGAAGGCTTCGACCTCTCGCAGAACATGCTGGCCAAGGCCGCCGAGAAACACGTCTATGACAGTCTCGCCCAGGCCGATCTGTCGCTCGCGCCCGATCTCTCCGGCCTGTTTACCGATGCGGCGCGACATCGCGCCGACCTGGTGACGGCAGCCGATGTGCTGATGTATCTCGGCAATCTCGAAAGCGTCTTTGCCATCGTCGAAGACCTCGCCGCCGCCGGCGCCGACATCGCCTTTTCCGTCGAGGATGCGGGGGAGGGCGACGGCTTTCATCTCGCGCCATCGCTGCGTTACGCCCATTCGGAAGCCTATGTGCGGAAGCTGCTCGCCCGTCACGGCCTCGAAATCCTCAAAATCACCAAGACGGTCATTCGCAAAGATGGCGGCAAACCAGTTGCCGGCATTCTGTTTCTTACGCGCAAGCCGGCGTGAGCGAACATTTCTTGCGATGTTTTTATAGGTCAGCATTGCTTACCTATTTCGCTTGATCGGCTCACTGAAAAACCCGATACTGCACCGCATCGGCAGCGAGCCCAGCGATAAACGCCAAGGCGCTCAAGCTCATTTCATTACGCAAAATTTCGCCGCGCCCGGTGTTCTCCGGCGTGTTCTTGAACTCGTCTGCCGTGGAGACTGGCGACATGACACAGCTCATCAATGCCCTTGGCGGCTTCTGGAATGCCAGCGCCACGCGCCATGCCCCGATCGAAGACGTGCAGGGCATATTCTCCGGCAGCCTCGTCGCCGCCCTCGGCCTCTACGTGCTCGCCAGCGCCGGGCTTCTTACCGGCAGCACGGCCGGCGTGGCCTTCCTTTTGCATTATGCCTTCGGCGTCAATTTCGGCCTTGCTTTCTTCCTGCTCAACCTGCCGTTCTTCTGGCTGTCGTGGAAGCGTCTCGGCATGGGTTTCACGATCAAGACCTTCATCGCCATCGGCCTGACTTCGGTGCTTGCCGACGTGCAGTCGCGCTTCTTCTCCATTTCCAGCATCCATCCGGCCTGGGCGGCCCTTCTCGGCGGCCTGCTGCTCGGCTTCGGCGTACTGGCGCTCTATCGCCACCGCGCCAGCCTCGGCGGCGTCGGCATTCTCGGTATCTACGTTCAGGAGCGTTTCGGCATCCGCGCCGGCCTCGTCCAGCTCGCCATCGACCTCTGCGTGCTCGCCGCCGCCTTCCTCGTCACCACGCCGCCGGTCGTCTTCTATTCCGTGCTCGGCGCCGTCGTCCTCAACCTTTTCGTCGCCATCAACCACCGTGCCGACCGCTACATCGCACTCTAACATTACAAATCGGTAAGCCATTCTAAACAAAACGTAACTTGCCTCTGCTCAGCCATGACGCGACACTTCTTCCCGCGCCGGATTTGATGAGGTGAGTTATGTCAGATTTGGAAAAGCTTGTAAGACGCCGCATGCAGGAAGAATACGCCAAGGGCGCTTCCGCAGAGGAAATCGCGAAAGTTGTCCGCGACCTCTTCAATAGCATCGACCTCTCAGGCCCATCGCCTGATGCCGTTGCCGTGCGGGCCACTCCGAATTACGAGTGACCTTATATTCAACCGACCCGAGATTTTCGGGTCGGTCGCCGGGATGGTTCCCTTAAGCAGAAATTGATCACGCTGCCTTGACTGCGGCATCGATCGGATGCTGCGAGCGGAAGCCGACGGCAAGTCGGTTCCAGATATTGATCGCGCCGATCGCCACGGTGATCTTCGTCATTTCCTCCTCGGAAAAATGCGCCTTCAGCGTCTCGTAATCGGCATCCGGTGCACCGGTTTTGGCAATGTTGGTCACGGCGTCGACCCAGCCGAGCAGCGCCCGTTCGCGGGTGTCATAAACTGGTGATTCCCGCCAGACACACATCAGGTTGATCCATTGCTCGCTGAGCCCATCATGGCGGGCTTCCTTCACATGCATGTCGACGCAATAGGCGCAGCCGTTGATCTGCGAAGCGCGCAGCTTGATCAGGTGGATGAAGCGGCGCTCGAGCCCGGAGGACTGGACGTACTGCTCGAGCGCGACGATCGCCTTGTAGGCATCGGGGGCGGCTTTTGCGAAGTTGAAACGCGGTTGCATGATCTTCTCCTTGGTTATGGCTCAGCGAGCCGTCTTGCGTTCATGGATTTCAAGGAAGGCGCAGCCTCGGGCTGCGATCGATCCGTCGTCGAGGGCCGTCAGTTCGATGCCGAGGTCGGCAATGCTGGTCTTGGCGAGTTCGGTCCGATAGACCCGTTCGGCCCGGAGCATCGCCGCGCTGATGTTGCAGGGCTTGGCGAAGAAGCGATCGGCGACCGGGTTCGGCCCGCGCTGGCGGATTTCGGCGCAGCGGAAAGCCGGCGCCTGTCCCTCGACCGCAAGCAGGATGTCGAGCAGCGAGATCTCCTCGGCCGCCTTCGCCAGCCGGTATCCGCCTTTCGGCCCCGGCACGGTATCGAGGATGCCGGCGCCTGACAGCGCCTGCAGATGTTTCAGCAGATAGCTCGTCGAGACGCCGTGGAACTCCGCCAGTGCTGCGGCCGAAAGCACGCCGCCTTCGGAGAGGCCGGCAAGCATCGCGACGCTGTGAATGGCCTGCTCGACTCCATCGCTCATCTTCATCGAAGCATCTCTCCAATTCGTGGATAAAAAATATCCATGATTATACCGGTTGTCAACAGGGCGCTGTTTGCCTTTCTCCCGGCGCCGGATAGAAACGGAGAAAGCCGACAGGGGAACATCATGGCATCCAACGCCTTCGCAGGCCTTCTGAATACCAGCGCCGATCGCCACTCGCCGTTCGACGACGCCCAGGGCATCGTCGCCGGTAGCATGCTCGCCGTGCTTGGCGTCTCGCTTCTCTCCGGCGCGGGGCTGCTCGCCGGCGGCACGGCGGGTCTTGCCTTCCTCGCGCATTATGCGACCGGGATCAGCTTCGGCCTTTGTTTCTTCGCGGTGAACCTGCCCTTCTATTATCTCGCCTTTCGCCGCTTGGGTCTTGCCTTCACCATCAAGACCTTCGCCGCCATCGCCCTGACATCGGTCCTGTCCGAATTCGTCCCGGAATTCATCGGCATCGCCCATGTCAATCCTTTCGCCGGGGCGCTCTTTGGCGGTCTTGTCATCGGCGCCGGCATGCTGGCGCTCTTTCGCCACCGCGCCAGCCTCGGCGGCATCGGCATTCTCGCCCTCTATATTCAGGATCGTTTCGGCTGGCGCGCCGGTTTCGTCCAGCTCGGCTTCGACGGCATCATCCTGGCGCTCTCCTTCTTCGTCGCCAGCCCCTTCATCATTGCCTGCTCCGTGCTCGGCGCGGTCGTGCTCAACCTCACGATTGCCATCAACCATCGCAAAGACCGCTATATCGCCATGTGAAAAGCTGCCGCTCTTCTTTTTCCTTAGGATTTCACTAGTTTCAGGGCGTGGACCAGATCGATGCCGAAGCCCGCGCTTTGTTGCCTGCCGCCTTTACCCGCTGGTTTGCGGAAAAGGGCTGGCGGCCGCGCGCCCATCAGCTGGAATTGCTCGCCCGCGCCGAGGCCGGTGAAAGCACGCTGCTGATTGCGCCCACCGGCGCCGGCAAGACGCTCGCCGGTTTTCTGCCGTCGCTTACCGATCTCACCCGCCGCGGCCGGATTCCGCCAGGCTCCGTCTTCACCGGCATCCATACGCTCTATGTCTCGCCGCTGAAGGCGCTTGCCATCGATATCGAGCGCAACCTGATGAAACCGGTCGAGGAGATGGGCCTGCCGGTTACCGTCGAAAACCGCACCGGCGACACGCCGAACGCCAAGCGCCAGCGTCAGAAGCTCAACCCGCCGGATATTCTTCTGACGACACCGGAACAGGTCGCGCTGCTTCTCGCCAACCGCGAGGCCGAGCGCTTCTTCAAGGACCTGAAATATGTCGTGCTCGACGAGTTGCATTCGCTCGTCACCTCCAAACGCGGCCATATGCTGTCGCTCGGCCTTGCCCGCCTGCGCCGCCTTGCCCCCGGCCTCCAGACCATCGGCCTGTCGGCGACCGTCGCCGAGTCGATGGATCTGCAGAAATGGCTGGTCGCCCAACAGGAGGGCAGCGGGCAGGAGGGCAGTGAGCATCATGCCGGTCTCGTCGTCGTCGAGGGTGGCGCCAAACCGGATATCTCGATCCTGTCGACCGAAGAGCGCATTCCCTGGGCCGGCCATTCCGCTCGCTATGCCATTCCCGACGTCTACAACAAGCTTGTCGAACACAAAACGACACTGCTGTTCGTCAACACCCGCAGCCAGGCGGAAATGCTGTTCCAGGCGCTCTGGACGATCAATGACGACAATCTGCCGATCGCCCTCCATCACGGCTCGCTCGATGTCGCCCAGCGCCGCAAGGTCGAGGCGGCGATGGCCGAAAACCGGCTGCGCGCCGTCGTTGCCACCTCCACCCTCGATCTCGGCATCGACTGGGGCGACGTTGATCTCGTCATCCATGTCGGCGCGCCGAAGGGCGCCTCGCGGCTTGCCCAGCGCATCGGCCGCGCCAATCACCGCATGGACGAGCCGTCGAAGGCGATCCTCGTGCCGGCCAACCGCTTCGAGGTGATGGAGTGTCAGGCGGCCCTCGACGCCAATTATATCGGTGCCCAGGACACCCCGCCGGTCGGCCGCGGCGCGCTCGACGTGCTCGCCCAGCACGTGCTCGGCATGGCCTGCGCCGAACCTTTCGACATGCTGGAACTCTACGATGAAATCATCAGCGCTTCGCCCTATGCCGATCTGACCTGGGAAACCTTCGAGCGCATCGTCGATTTCGTCGCGACCGGCGGTTATGCGCTCCGCACCTACGAGCGTTATGCCCGCATCCGCAAGACCAAGGAGGGCCGCTGGCGCGTCTCCAATCCCGCCGTCGCCCAGCAATACCGCCTCAATCTCGGCACCATCGTCGAAAGCCCGATGCTGAACATCCGCATGGTCAAGCGCGGCGAGGGCGGCAGGATCGGCCGCGGCGGCGCCACGCTTGGAAAGGTCGAGGAATATTTCCTCGAGCAATTGTCGCCGGGCGATACTTTCGTCTTCTCCGGCAAGGTGCTGCGCTTCGAGGGCATCCGCGAAAACGAATGCCTGGCATCGCAGGCCTTTTCGCTCGATCCGAAGATCCCCTCCTACAATGGCGGCAAGTTCCCGCTGTCGACCTATCTCGCCGAGCAGGTGCGCGCGATGATCGCCGACCCCCACCGCTGGCGCCAACTGCCGGATCAAGTGCGCGACTGGCTGTCGCTGCAGAAAGACAAGTCGATGCTGCCGAAGCGCGACGAGTTCCTGATCGAAACCTTCCCGCGCGGCAGCCGCGGCTATATGGTCGCCTATCCCTTTGAAGGCCGTCTCGCCCACCAGACGCTCGGCATGCTGCTCACCCGCCGGCTGGAGCGGGCCGGCGCCAAGCCGCTCGGCTTCGTCGCCACCGATTATTCGCTGGCCGTCTGGGGGCTCGAGGATATGGGGCTGATGATCGGCAATGGCAGGCTCAGCCTCTCCGACCTCTTCGACGAGGATATGCTTGGCGACGATCTCGAAGCCTGGCTCGACGAATCCTTCCTGTTGAAGCGCACCTTCCGCAATTGCGCCGTGATTGCAGGCTTGATCGAGCGCCGTCATCCTGGCAAGGAAAAGAGCGGCCGCCAGATCACCGTCTCGGCCGATCTGATCTACGACGTGCTGCGCAGCCACGAGCCGGATCACATCCTGCTGCAGGCGACGCGGCAGGATGCGGCGACGGGACTTTTGGATATTGGCCGTCTTGGCGATATGCTGAGGCGAATCAGGGGCCACATCACCCACCGCGCTCTCGACCATATTTCCCCGCTCGCCGTGCCGGTGATGCTGGAAATCGGCCGTGAAGCGGTGCCGGGCGAGGCGCATGATGCGCTGCTCGCCGAAGCGGCCGACGATCTGATCGCCGAGGCGCTCGCTTGAGACTTGTTTGGGAATATTGACCGTGATCAACCGCCTGGCGCTTGCGCGCGACATATCGGGACAGACCGCGATGCCGGGGATCGAGACATCGGTCCATGGCATTGCCGCCGTCTGCGACCCGCTCGGCGCGCTTTATCTGCCGGATGCCGGCCTGCTCGTCGTCTCCGACCTGCATCTGGAAAAAGGCGCGGCCTTCGCCCGCCGCGGCATGATGCTGCCGCCTTATGATACGTTGGCGACGCTGACCGTGCTTGCCGCCGTCATTTCTCGTTATGATCCGAAGCTCGTCGTCTCGCTCGGCGACAATTTCCACGACCGCATCGGTTCTGCGCATCTGCCGGAGAATTTCCGGGCGCTGATCGTCGCCATGGCCCGCGGCCGCGAATGGATCTGGGTCAATGGCAATCACGATCCCGACGGCGTCGTCGATCTGCCCGGCGCCTCGGTCGACGAGATGCATTATGCCGGACTGACCTTTCGCCACGAGCCGCGGAGCGGTTTGCAGAGAGGCGAAATCGCCGGCCACCTGCACCCCTCCGCGACCGTGCGCCGCCGCGAAAAATCCGTCCGCCGTCCGTGTTTCGCCACCGATGGCGCCCGCCTCCTGATGCCGGCCTTCGGCGTCATGAGCGGCGGCCTGGATCTCGCCCATCAGGCGATGAAGGGCCTGTTCGACACATCTTCGCTGATGGCGCATCTGCTGGGCCGGGATCGGATCTATTCGGTCAGATACGGGAATTTGCGGGGGTAGCGATTGCTATCTCGGATACGGGACTTACACGGCACACCCTGAAATCAATCACACTTCTGCAATTGCTGCTGATACGTCCCGGCCATCCGCGCAAATTTCTGCGCCGTCTGCTGCAATTGTCCGTTCGAGCGCCAGTCGCCGCGTTTGTATCCTGTCGGGCCGGAATAATAGGCGAGATAGAGATTATAAGCGTCGTTCAGCGGAATGCCGGTCTCCGCGCTGTTCTGGGCGTGATACCAGCCGATGAAATCGATGGCGTCGGCGAAGTTTGCCCGCCGCGCTGTCCAGTTCCCGGTCTGCGACTGATAGTGATCCCATGTCCCGTCGAGCGCCTGCGAATAACCATAGGCGGTTGAGGGCCGGGTCCAGGGAATGAAGCCGAACAGCTTGGTGCGCGGCGGCCGCGCATAGGGCTGGAAGCCGGATTCGGTATACATCGTCGCCATCAGGATCGGCACCGGCACGCCGTATTTCTTCTCCGTCCGCTCGGCTGCACGCTGCCAGCTGGAGAAGAGCCCGTCGCGCTCATCGAAGACGGCACAGATGTTCCTCGTCTGCTTCGGCGCCGTCGCGCAGCCGGCAAGCAGCGCGAGACCCACGGCGGTGAGAACGATACGAGTACGCATGATAAAACCTCTCGTTTCCGAGAGATTACTAACTCGTAAATGTTAAAAACCGGTTTTTAGTCGAATACGAACTTCTCTGGATTGCTGCCTGCGCCGGCCAGGGATGGATGCCGTCGCGCAGCCAGAGGACGCTGTCGCGCCAGAAGCCCTCGGAATGGCGTGCATGGAACAGGCCGAAATGGCCGATCGCCTCGAAGCCGAGATCGGCGGGCTGCAATAGCACTTCGCCAATCTCGGCGTTGCGGTAATAGGCAAGCGTGCGGCGGATCGCCGGCACGGTCCCGAGTTCGTCGTCCGACATGGCGACGGCAAGAATAGGTGCGGTCACCGCGGCAAAACGTTTGAGCACCTCGTCCCGCTCCGCGGCCGGGTGGCTCCACTCCATGCGCGCCCGGCGAAAGCTCCATTCATGGGCGACGCCCGCCGGCAGATCCTCGAGCCAGCCGAGCCGTTTGCCGGGAAAATAGCCGAAGAGCGCCGTCAGCATAGGCATGACGACGTGCCATTTGATCAGCAGCCGCATCCGGCGCGCTGCCGCATAATCGCGCCAATAGGCATATTGCGCGCCCATCGTCAGCATGCGGTCGATCCGGCCGGCATGTTTCGAAAGGCCCGGCAGAAAACCGCCGATGCTGTGGCCGACGACATAGAGAGGCTGGTCTGCCCGTCTGTCCATGAAGCACAGCGCCGCGTCGAAATCCTGTTCGCCCCACTCCCGCCAGCGATAATCGCAGCCGCGGAGCCTCGCCGGCCGCGAAAGCCCGATGCCGCGGTAGTCATAGGTCAGGACGTCGAAACCGTGAGCGGCGAGAAAGTGGCCGTAACGATGATAATAACGCGCAAGCACGCCAGTCGCCGGATTGATAATGACGCTGGCGCGAGCCTTCGCTTCGCCCGAGGTCCAGAGATGGCCGCCGAGCATCACGCCGTCGCTGCATCGGATCTCCACCGGTGCACCCACCGCCGGCCGTTCATCTTGTTCTTCCGCAAACGGTGGGTCTGCGCCTTTTGCCATGCTCCGTCGCCCTCTGTTCGGCGACGATGATAGAGGCGGGATTTGAGGAGGAAAAGCCGAATGCGGCCATAGATTGGACCGCCGTCGTCATCAGATAGTCTAACCCGCTACGCTTTGACGGGCTCGTAGCGCAAGATCACTGCGCCACTTTCCGTCGTTGAGGATTGGATGAGCTTTAGCGCGACCTGCTCCCCTGCAGGCTTGAAAAGCGGGTTGCCGCCGCCGAGAATGAGGGGCACGACGCAAATCCTGACTTCATCGATGAGGCCGGCTTTCAGCAGGCTGTCGGCAAGCGCGGCACTGCCGAAGATGAAGATCGTCTTGCCGTCCTCTTGTTTCAGCCTCGTCAATTCGGGGATCGGATCGCTGACGATGCGGGCATTGTTCCAGCCGGGCTCGGTCATCGTCCGCGACACGGCGATCTTAGCGATGCCGTTCATATAGGCCTTGATCTTGTCTTCGCTTTCGGCGGTCGGCCAGTAGGAGGCCATGCCCTCATAGGTCTTGCGGCCAAAGACCAGCAGATCGCCTTCTTCACCAAATTGCTCGGCCAGGCGCTGCAGCTCGGGTCCCCAGGCGAGATTGTGGAAGTCGATATCCCACGGCTTCGTGCCTTCGAAATAACCGTCGAGGGTCATCAGGTTCCAGACGACAAGCTTTCTCATTCCATCCTCCTTCTGGATTTGCCAGCCACGATCAAAACCGATTGCATATTACAACTGGTTGAAACCTAATGCAACTGATAGCAAAATGCAAGCGGTGTTCAGCGGTGAGAATGACCGCATCGGCGCGACGCGGCCGCTTGACCGCCCGCCGTTACAAGGAAGAAATTCGCGTGAATGCCGCGTCTTATCGCAGATCAGTCCTTGCGGAAGATCAGGCTGGCGCCCCAGCCGGTGATGACGGCAAGAGCCACGGACGCGAAGCCATAGAGGATCGGCTGGCCATGCGCGGCGTCGGTGATCGTCTGCTCGATGCCGGTTTTGATGACGCGCAGCGGCAGCGATTCCTGGGTGATAAGATTGCCGCTCTTGAACAGATAGGCGCGGACCGTGTGGACGCCGTTCGGAATGTTTGCCGGCAGGCGCAGGCTCGCCTTGAAGAGGTTGGAGGAAACGAAGCGCACGCCGCTCGGGTTGCGGTCGTAGAACCCGCCGCCCTGCTGCAGCCGCCGGAAGGCATCGCGGAATTCGCCGAGATTGCTGCCATCGCCGACGAAGCCGACCGGCGTCAGCGGAATGTGATCGATGCCGATCCCCTGATCGGTCAGCTCGAGCGGCGTCGTCAGGTCGTCGATCATCCGCGAACTCGACATCGAGTAGGAGTGCGGCACCGCCTCGAAGGTCATCGAGCGTGTATTGACCCAGATGCCGAAGACGCGCTCCTTCTTGCGCACCGTCGCATCCTGGCGCGGGCCTTCCAGCACCACGACCACGTCATATTGGCCGATGGCGAGCAGCAGCTGGTCGGTGTTCGAGAGCGCCCCGAAGATCGTCAGGTCGGCGCCGTGGAAATCCGAGGTGATGGCGATTTCGCTGGTCGACGTGCCGATTTCCAGCCCTTCACGCACCGCTTCGGTTGCCTGCCCAGGCAGCCATTGCGCTCCGGCAGCCGCCGGCAGCAGACAAAGAAGCGCGATGGCGGCGGCAAGCAGGCGCATCAATTGCCCGCTCCCATCACCACCGAATAGATGTCGGCCGGCGTCACCACCAGCGCGATCGCCAGACGCACGCCGACGGCGAGTACCAGCAGGCCGAGCAGGGCGCGCAGCTGCTCGCCGCGCAGCTTCTGGCCGACGCGCACGCCGTATTGCGCGCCGATGACACCTGCGACCATCAGGATGAAGGCGAGCACGATATCGACGGAAAAGTTCGTCGCCGCCTGCACGATCGTCGTATAGGCGGTCACGAAAATGATCTGGAACAACGAGGTGCCGACAACGACATTGGTCGGGATGCGCAACAGATAGATCATTGCCGGCACCATGATGAAGCCGCCGCCGACACCCATGATCGAGGTGAGGATGCCGATCGCAAAGCCGAGCGCAACGATCGGAATGACGCTGAGAAAGACCTTCGATTTCTTGAAACGCACCTTCAGCGGCAGTCTGTGCACCCAGTGCTGGTGGCCGGGCTTGCGTGGTGCCGGCGGCTCGTTGCGCGCCGCCCGCCGCATGGCATTGATGCTTTCGAGCAGCATCAGTCCGCCGACCGTGCCGAGGAAGATCACATACATCAGCGAAATGATCAGATCGAGCTGGCCGATGGCGCGCAGCAGCGAGAAGATCCAGATGCCGACCGTCGCCCCCGAGAGACCGCCGACCAAAAGCACCGTGCCGAGCTTGACGTCGAGCGTGCCGCGCCGGAAATGCGTGATCGCACCCGAGATCGACGACGCCACCACCTGGTTGGCGCCGGTTGCGACCGCAACGATTGGGGGGATATTGTAGAAGATCAGCAGCGGCGTGATCAGAAAGCCGCCACCGACGCCGAACATTCCAGACAGGAATCCGACGGCCGCCCCCATGCCGAGAATGATGAAGATGTTCACCGACAATTCTGCGATGGGCAGATAGATTGTCACAGCCGACCCCGAATGATGACCGCCCCTGCCGGGCGGTTTCTGTCACGACCCCGTTCGAATGCGCACCATACTGTGAAATCGTTGCCAGAGGCTTTCGATCGGCCCCTGTGGCGACGGAGATCGAAAGCGGACGATTCGGCAGGTGCGACGATCGATCTGTCCCGCATAATCCGGCTTTTTTCAGATTGCGTGACAGGCGGCGGAAAAAACGAAAAATGTCTGAGGCCGCCAAGCCTTTTGTAGGGCAATTACAGCAAAAGGGCCGTGCGGTTTGCGCCCGGGCTGGCGCAAACGAGACATAGGCCATTTCCGCACCCGAAAAGAGCGGAAAGGTTCTAGATGGCCTTGCTGCCCTGCTTGTTGCGTTCGAGCAGCGCCTTGACGGTTGCGTCGGTCACTTTGCCGTCCGGCTCCTGGCCGACCGACTTCTGGAAGCTTTTGATCGCGGTCACGGTCTTTGCGCCCATTTCGCCATCCGGTGAGCCGGCGTCGAAACCGTTATTGTTGAGGATCGCCTGGATATTGCGGATCGCCTTCTTCATGTCGACCGTCGCCGTCTTGAGGCCAGTGCCGGCCCATTCGTCGGGAATGTCGATAGCGTTGGTGCGGTGGTCGACCGGCTCCGGCTTCCAGAGATCGGCCTTAGTGCGGGCCCGCTCGAGCTGGTCCGGCTTCATGGCTTTGGCCACTTCGTCGCGTTTCTGCGCCGCGTCCTTGTCGCCGGCCTTGGCGGCGATCGAAAACCATTTGTAGGATTCTTCGATATCCGCCGGAACCCCGTTGCCCCTCGCGCAAAGGATCGCCAGGTTGAACTGGCTGTCGGTGATGCCGAGGTTGGCGGCCTTGGTGAACCATGAGGCGGCCGTGGCATAGTCCTGCTGGCCGAGCGCGCCGGAAGCGTAGAGCACGGCGAGATTATGCATGGCGCTGGCATTGCCCTGGTTTGCCGCCTGCTCGTAGAAGCTCTTCGCCTTCGCGATGTCGCGTTCGACGCCATTGCCCTTCTCGTACATGCTGCCGAGCCGGTACTGCGCCGGTGCAAAGCCCTTGTCGGCCGAAAGCTGGTACCAGCCTGCCGCCTGCTTCTGATCGACGGTGATGCCGTTGCGGCCGTCCGAATAACGCGCGCCGATCTCGAACAGCGCCAGCACATCGCCGCTGCGCGCCGCATCGGCAAGCGATTTCGGCTGGACGGTATCGGGAATGGTGATGGCGGCCTGCGGTGCGGATGCCGCCGCCGGCGTGTTCGCAACAAAGCCCGATGTCTCCTGCGCTGCGCCGGATGGGGCGGCAGGGGCAAATGTCGCGGCCCCTTCGCCGTCGAGCGGCGCGGCATCGGTCAGATGATCGCCGACAACCGGCGGGGTTGCTTCCGGCTCAGCCTGTTCGGCGGCGGGGGACGTCGTCTGCGCTGTTGGGGCGGCCGTTTCTGCCGTGCCGGTGTCCGGCTGGGCGGGTGTTGCTTCAGGCAAGGCTAGCTGCGGATTTTCCGTCGCGCCGGTCAGCGCCGAGACTTCGGCTGGCGCCTGCGGGGCGCTCTCGCCGCTCGTCAGCGTCCGGGCAAGCGGAAAGGCCATGATCGCCAGCAGCACGGCCCCGACGGCCAGCAGGATCGGCCGCCGGTAGCGCGAAAAGGCGCTGGTCTTGCCCGTCTTGTCAGAAGTCTTGCCGGCCTTGTCGACGCTTGCGCCCTTCTTCTCGGCCTTGACGGCTGCCTGTTTCGGATTGGCGTCCACTTCCATCGCGGCTGCCTGCGCTGCACGACGCGCGGCGGCGATATAATCGGCGCGATCGGTTTCGGCGGCAGGTTTGCCGCGTGCGGCACTCTGGCTGGCGCGGACCCGTTCAAGGATCTTCTTCACGTCGGGCGCGCCCGAGCCCGGTTCGAGCAGTTCGTTTGCCGCATCCGTCGGCACCACGTCGGTCGGATCGATCGATGGCGCGGGGTCGATCATCGGGCGTTCGGTTGCCCGGCTCTCGGCTTTCCTGCCGGGCAGCAGCCGCTTGCCGAGGCTGGCAAGCAGGCTGGCCTTTGCCGGTGCCTGTGCCCGTATTGGCGTCACGTTCTCAGTCGTCCTGGTCGCGGCTTCGATGGCGATCGCGCTCGTTCCGCTCATGGCATTGGCTTGCACCGGGGCGGCAGGTTCGGCTGCAACCTCGGCCGTGCGGATAACAGGAGAGGCCTTCGCTGTGAGGACAGCGGCCGGCGTCCTGTCCATCTCGGCCTCGGCCACCATCAGCGCGTAGGGATCGACATCGAAATCGACCTCGGCCACCGGCATCTGGGCACTCACCCGCCCGCCGCGCTCTTCCATGCCGTCGAGGCGGTCGGCGATATGCACCAGCGTCTCGTGCAGCGCCTTGAAAGTCTTGTGCGTGCGCTCCTCGCTGTCGCGGCTGATTTCCTCGAGGTGACGCAGATCCTCGGCCAGCGCCGTCAGCGCCGACATATCGGCAGCAGCCACGGCGCCCTGCGGGCCGCCATGGCGCGAATAGGCGTCGACGACGGCTTCTGCCGCCTGGCGCGCCGCCTCGATGATATATTCGTCGCTCGTCGCCATATAGTCTTCGATCGCGCCCATCCGCCGGTCGAATTCGGCTGGGATCGCGGCGCTTTCGCGTGGCGTGTTCATCAGTGCCGAAAGATTGGCGATCTGGTCTTCGAGGTTCTTCAGCGCATGTGGATCGGTCGGCGCTGCCGATGTGCTCTCTTCCAGCCGGGCGGCGATGTCGCTCAGCCGCCCTTCGAGACGCCGGAAGGCGCCGTCGTCAACCGCGGCGGCCGGTGCCGGTTGCTGGTAGGCCATCTCGTCGATGCGCCGGGCGAGACCGTCGAGCCGCTGCGCCAGCACGTCGTTGACCGCGCCGTTCTCAAGCGCGTCGATCTTGCGGGAAATGTCGGAAAGCGTGCCGGTGAGGTCGGGCTGCGCCGTCGTTTGCGTGCGCTCCAGGAGATAGGAAAGATGCTCCAGCCGTTCGTCGAGCCGTGACGTCGCTTCCGCCTTCGTCAACTCCTCGACGCGAGATGTCAGCGCTTCGAGCCGCATCGCCAGCTCGTCGGCCGGCGTTGCGCGGTTGGCCGCATCATGGCTCATCAGATCGATCTGATCGGCCAGCGCCGAAAGCCGGCCTTCCAGCCGCTGCATCAGCGCCGGATCGTTGGTGGCAGCCGCGCGCCCGCTTGCCGCGATCGCCCGGCTGATCTCGTCAAGCCGCGTGTCCATGGCGGCGAACTGCTCCGACATGACCCGGTCGTGCGGCTGGATCATGTTGCCGAACTGCTCCATCGCCGTGGCGATGGCGATGAGCTTGTCCTCAAGTGCCCGGACCGCCGGGCTTTCGCCCATGCCGCCGATATGGCGCTTGATGTCGTCGAGCCTATAGGCGAGCGAAACCAGCTCTTCCTGCAGCCCCTCGGTATCGAGCGCCGCAAGCCGGCTCTCGAAGCCGTCCCAGCGGTTTTCCATATGGCGCAGCGAATCCTCGCGCGCCAGCCCGTCCATCAGCGAGCGCAGCTCCTCGAAGTCCTCGCGCAGGCCGGTCGCCTCCGGACCGCTCGAGCGGCCGGTCAACTGAGTAATGCTCTGGGCAAGGCGGCCCATATCGGCGCGCATATCATCGGCGAAACCGCCATCGCCGGCATTCGCCTTGATCTCGCGCAGCTCGGCGCGCAGCGCGTTCATCTCGCGGGTGACGCCCTCGGAAATATCGCGCTTCAGATCATGCCTGAGATTGACGAGCGCCTGGGCGATCTCGGTCATCGTGTCGTCGCCCGCACGGAGGGCGGGTGCCGGTTGTGGTGTGGCGACGCGCGACGCGGGTTCGCGCAACTGTGGGGCTGGTTCGCGCAACTGCGGGGCCGGCTCGCGTGTGTAGGGTCGCTCGCGGCCCGCTTCAAGCGCGCGCTGGCGCTGGCGGATTTCGGCGAGCGGATCCGGCCGCGGCTCGAGCGGCGCCCTTGCGGGGCGCGGAGCATTGGAGGCCGGGTAGGGTTCGCGCTCGGCTGTTGCCGTGCGCGGCCGCTGTTCGCGCCCGCTGCCTATCAGCCCTTCGATGCGTGCCTCCAGCCCTTCGATCGTGCGGTTCAGCGCATCGAGCGAGGTCCTGTCGGACTGTCGGGAAGGATTTGATCGCGATCCGTTCATCTTCTTGCTCGCTTCGACTGCTCGACCCCTCGTCAGAGCTCGATCATTGGCTTTTCCGTCTGTGGCCAGCGTCTTCACGCCGACCGGAGCACATCATTCATAAGAGGTTAGTCAATTAGGCTTTCCTCAAGCTGGACGATGTAGCGGCATCCCTGGGAAACGCGACACTGGGAAAAGGAATGCGGATTGCTACTGCTCAATCCGCACCTTTCACGAAACGTGGTAAACAAGCCGTTAATGTCGATGAGAATTTTTTAACGTTTGTGTTCCAAACGCCGTTTTAGGCGGCAATTGCCCCTGAATTCGTCACATCGAATGGCGGTGGGGCGCTTAGGTCGGCCGCTTATATTGCAGCTCAATCTTCACGCCTTCGGGGCCATAGACGAAGATCTGGCCGAGATCGGTGTCGGGAATATCGTAATATTCATAGCGATAGCCGCTCGCCTTGATGCGCTCCAGCGCCGCGCCGAATTCGTAGAGGCTGAAGGCGACATGATTGAAGATGCCGGGCGGAAAATCGGTGCTGCGTGACGTCAGGCTGAGATGGATGACCGGGCGTTCGTCCAGATAGAGCCAGTGGCCGGGCGAGTCGAAGGGTGGCCTATAGCCTTCCTCGACGCCGAGCACGGCGTTGAGGAAGCCGATCATACGAGAGGCATCGCGGGTATCGATCGTGACATGGTCCAGGCGCTGCATCGGTGTCCTCCGAGAGCATGATGCCGAAAAGTGTGAGCGGTTTTCGGACGGCATCATGCTCTAACCATTGAATCTGGACCAGGATGATTTTAGGCCATCCGGCCTAAAATCATCCTGGTCAGCTCCGGCGACGAAACATAGTCTGTCCATCGTCGCCGCGATAGCTGCCTTCTCCGCCGATGGCAGCTCAGAAATTCTCCGTCCAGGGCCGGACTTCGACCTCCAGCGACCATGCGCTGCGGTGCTGGCGAAGCACGTCGATATAGGTCTGGGCGATCGCCTCCGGCGAAAGCGTGCCATCCGGCTTCTCCGCCCGGTCCGGCCGCATCTGCGAGCGCACCGCGCCGTCGATGACGAAATGCGCGACGTGGATGCCCATCGGCCCAAGTTCACGAGCCGCACTCTGGGCAAGGCCGCGCAGCGCAAACTTGCCCATCGCGAAGGGGGCCGATTGCGCATAACCCTTGACGCTCGCCGAAGCGCCGGTGAACAGGATGGCGCCGCGGCCGCGCGGTATCATCCGCTGCGCCGCCTGCTGCGCCACCAGAAAACCGCCGAAAGCGGTGGTCGCGATCGCCTTTTCGACATCGGCGGGATCGAGTTCGGCCAGCGGTCCGCGCAGGCGGGCGCCGGCGTTGAAGATCACCACGTCAGGTCCGCCGATCGCGCCGGCAGCCTCTTCGAACAGCGCTGCAACGCTTTGCGGCTGCGAGACGTCGGCGGTAAAGGCGCTGGCGCCGGTCTGCTCGATGAGCAGCTGGAGCTTTTCGACATTGCGGGCGGCAAGCCCGACCTTGACGCCGAGCGCCGACAATTGCCGTGCAAGCGACGCACTGATGCCGGAGCCCGCGCCGACGATGAGGGCGCTCTCATAGGGAAAGTCGGTCATGATATCCTCCTCGATGAATCGTCCGGAAGACGTAGGAACTCCGAGCGGCCTGCGCTACTGCCCGTGCGAATTTCCGTGCGTGTGCGCCGCATCGATCGAATAGGCGCTGATGCGCGACAGGAGGATGAAGGAAAGGCCAGTCTCCTCCGCCCAGTCGTTGAAGGCCTGCTGGATCAGCGGCTGGTCCTTCTTCGCCATGCCGGAGGAGGAGAGCGGCACACCGGCCGATCTCAGGCAGGCGAGCACGTCGATCGTGCTGACGAAGCTGTCACGGCCGATGCCCCGCAGGAAATATTGCCCGGTCATGCCGCCGAGCCGGCTGCCGCGTTTCCCCAACAGGTCGAGAAGGCCGATCTGGTTCTCCCGCGGCCAGTCGGCCAAGAAGACGCCGGCACTGCCGTGTTCCCGTGCCAGTTCGCGGATGAAGGCGGCATTGGCGCGAACCGACATGATCTTCGCACCGTTGCGGATGATCCGTTCGTCCGAAGTCAGGTCATGCCAATAATCGTCGGGCGCGATATTCAGCATAGCCGCCTCGAAGCCGGAAAACGCCGCCTCGAAACCCGGCCACTTCGCATCGATCACCTTCTGGACGAAGCCGCTGTAGAAGATGCGCCGGGTCATGTCTGCGAGGATGCGGTCGTCGGGCATGGTGCGCAGCCGGTTGTGATCCGGCCTATGCTTCTCCAGCAAGGCCTGCAAAGCGGCGGCTCCGCCCTTCCGCTGCTCCGCACGCTGCCTTATCGCCTCGAAACTGATCATCCCGACCATCCTCCCCTGGCATTCCCGAATTGCGGGTTGAAAGACGCTTGCGTTTATACGCCGTTCCACGATGGACAAGGAAGGGGAGACGACGTCTCGTGCCTTTCGGGCCCTTCATCGCCCGCAGACTCGTCATGACAAATTTTTTCATGAAAGGCGGCGAAGCGGCAGAATTTGACGTTTACGCAAACGTCAATATTTTGTAAGACAGTCCCCGAGGCCGTCGCGACCCGCGCAGTCGAATGGGAGGAAATCCAGAGATGCCAGTCTACAAGGCCCCGGTGACCGATACGCTCTTCGTCCTGAACGACGTGCTGGGCCTCGAACGCTACAACAATCTTCCCGGTTTTGCCGACGCGACGCCTGACATGATCGAGGCGATCCTCGGCGAGGCTGGAAAGGTTGCAGAGGAGGCTCTCTTCCCGGTGAATTATTCCGGCGATCAGGAAGGCTGCCATCGCCACGACGATGCCAGCGTCTCGACGCCGAAGGGCTTCAAGGAGGCTTACAAGGCCTATCGCGAAGGCGGCTGGATCGGCCTTGCCGTGCCCGAGGAATTCGGCGGGCAGGGGCTTCCCTATACGCTGCATACCGCCGTCGGCGAATATACCTCCGCCGCCAACATGTCGCTGATGATGTATCCGGGCCTGACGCAAGGCGCGATCGCCGCGATCCTCGTCCATGGTTCGTCCGAGCAGAAGAGCACCTATCTGCCGAAGATGGTGGACGGCTCCTGGACCGGCACCATGAACCTCACCGAGCCGCATTGCGGCACCGATCTCGGCATGCTGCGCACCAAGGCGGTGCCGCAGGCCGACGGCAGCTACAGGATCTCCGGCCAGAAGATCTTCATCTCTGCCGGTGAGCATGATCTCGCCGACAATATCGTCCACCTGGTGCTTGCCCGCATCGAAGGCGCGCCCGAGGGCACCAAGGGCATCTCGCTGTTCATCGTTCCGAAATTCCTGGTCGGCAAGGATGGCGCCCTCGGCGACCGCAATGCTGTCTCCTGCGGCGCGATCGAGCACAAGATGGGCATCCACGCCAACGCCACCTGCGTCATGAATTACGACGAGGCGACGGGTTTCCTGATCGGCGCCGAAAACCGCGGCCTCAACGCCATGTTCGTGATGATGAACGAGGCCCGACTGATGGTCGGCCTGCAGGGCATCGCCATTTCCGAGATCGCCTATCAGAACGCCGCCAACTATGCCCGCGACCGTATCCAGGGCCGCTCGCTGTCCGGTCCCAAGGCGCCGGATAAGAAGGCCGATCCGATCATCGTTCATCCCGATATTCGTCGCACCTTGATGACCATCCGCGCTTTCAACGAGGGTGGCCGGGCCTTTCTGCTGTGGACCGCGCTCAAGTCGGACATTGCTCACCGTGCCACTGACGAGAAGGAGCGCCAGACGGCTGACGATATTCTCGGCCTCGTCACCCCGATCCTCAAGGGCGTGATGACCGATAAGGGCTTCGATCATGCTGTCATGGCCCAGCAGGTTTTCGGCGGCCACGGCTATATCGAAGAACACGGTATGAGCCAGTATGTGCGCGATGCCCGCATCGCCATGATCTATGAAGGCGCCAACGGCATTCAGGCGCTCGATCTCGTCGGCCGCAAGCTCGCCTTGAACGGCGGCCGTGCCGCCATGGCGCTGTTCAAGGAGATCGGCGATTTCTGCGAAGAGAATCGGGACAATGAAAAACTGTCCTTCTTCACCAAGCATCTGAAGAAGGGCTTGAACGACGCCCAGGGCGCGACCATGTGGTTCATGCAGAACGCCATGGCCAAGCCCGACAATGCCGGCGCCGGCTCGACTGATTACATGCACCTCTTCGGCCTTGTCGTTCTCGGCTATATGTGGGCAAAGATGGCGAAAGCCGCCGAGGACGGCCTTGCATCCGGCGATGGAACCCGTGAGGATTTCCTGAGGAATAAGCTGGTGACCGCCCGCTTCTTCATGGAACGCATCATGCCGGAAACCGCGCTTCGCAAGACCCGTATCGAAGCCGGTGCAGACACGATGATGGAACTTGCCGCCGAAGCGTTTTGACGAATTCCCCCTTCTCCCCTGCGTGGAGAAGATGTCCGAAGGACAGATGAGGGGGTGAGCGACGAAGGAGCGAACGGCCGCGCGCAAGCAAGGTCGAGTTTGCCGCGAGCGCCCTCTCATCCGACCTTCGGCCACCTTCTCCCCGAGGGGAGAAGGGGAGTTGAAATTCACCGGCCTCGCCGCCGATAGGGAGCAGAACATGACCGAGGTTTTTATTTACGACCACGTCCGCACGCCGCGCGGCCGCGGCAAGAAGGACGGCGCCCTGCATGAGGTGCCTTCCGTGCGCTTGGCGGCCAAGACGCTGGAAGCGATCCGCGACCGCAACGGGCTCGATACCACGACCGTCGACGACATCATCATGGGCTGTGTCGATCCGGTCATGGATGCCGGTGCCGTCATCCCCAAGGCAGCCGCCTTCGAAGCCGGTTATTCCACCAGGGCGCCCGGCATGCAGATCTCCAGATTCTGCGCCTCCGGCCTCGATGCCGTCAATTTCGGCGCCGGCAAGATTGCCCAAGGGGCCGACGACATCGTCATCGCGGGCGGCGTCGAAAGCATGTCCCGCGTCGGCCTCGGCATGTCCGGCGGCGCCTGGTTCATGGATCCCTCGGTGAATTTCCCGGCCTATTTCATGCCGCAGGGCGTCTCCGCCGATCTGATCGCCACCAAATATGGTTTCAGCAGAACCGATGTCGACGCCTACGCCGTCGAGAGCCAGAAGCGCGCTGGACATGCCTGGCAGCAGGGTTGGTTCGACAAGTCGGTCGTGCCGGTCAAGGATCAGAACGGCCTGACGATCCTTGATAAGGACGAGCATATGCGCCCCGGCACCGACATGCAGGCGCTTGCCTCCCTCAATCCCTCCTTCCAGATGCCCGGCGAGATGGGCGGGTTCGAGGCCGTCGGAATCCAGGCGCACCCGGAAATCGAGCGCATCAACTATGTCCACCATGCCGGCAATTCCTCAGGCATCGTCGATGGCGCCGGCGTCGTCCTGCTCGGCTCCAAGGCAGGCGGTCAGAGCATGGGCATGAAGCCGCGCGCCCGCATCAAAGCCTTCGCCAATATCGGCTCCGATCCGGCCCTGATGCTGACCGGACCGGTCGATGTCACCGAGAAGCTGCTGAAACGGACCGGCATGCGCCTTGCCGACATCGATCTCTTCGAGTTGAACGAGGCCTTCGCCGCCGTGGTGCTGCGCTATATGCAAGCCTTCGACATCGACCACGACAGGATCAACGTCAATGGCGGCGCCATCGCCATGGGTCATCCGCTCGGCGCCACCGGCGCGATGATCCTCGGCACGGTGCTGGACGAGCTCGAACGCCGCGACCTCAACACCGCGCTGGTGACGCTCTGCATCGGCGCCGGCATGGGTACCGCGACGGTTATCGAAAGGGTCTGACGATGAGCTTCAACACCGGCACGATCGAAACCGAATATGCCGAGGTCACCGAGCACTGGTCGCCCCGCGTCATTGCCGATCTCAACGGCCAGAGCGTCAAGCTCGCCAAGGTCCGGGGCCAGCTCGCCTGGCATTCTCACCGCGACGAGGACGAGCTTTTTCTCATCTGGAAGGGCGCGCTGACCATCGAATATCGCGACCGCCCGCATGTGCACCTGAACGCCGGCGATTTTCATGTCGTGCCGAGGGGCGTAGAGCATAATCCGGTGGCGGAGGAGGAATGCTGGATCGTGCTTTTCGAGCCATCGCAGACCAAGCATATCGGCGATGTAGTCACCGAAAAGACGAAGACAGTCGACGCGCAGCGCAGCCATTTGCCGGCCTGATCGGGGAGGAAACCCAATGACCTACATAAATTTCACGCTCGAAACCGACGCCGACGGCATCGCTCTCGTCACCTGGGACATGCCCGGCAAATCGATGAACGTCTTCACCGCGGAGGTGATGGCCGAGCTCGACGCCATCATCGATGCCACCACCACTGACGCCGCCGTCAAGGGTGTCGTCATTACCTCGGGCAAGTCCTCCTTCTCCGGCGGCGCCGATCTGTCGATGGTCAAGTCGACGTTCACTTTCTACCAGGATGAGAAAGAAAAGAGCCCGCAAACGGCCGTGCAGAAACTCTTCGACATGGTCGGCAGCATGACCGGCCTGTTTCGCAAGCTCGAAACATCGGGCAAGCCCTGGGTCTCCGCCATCAACGGCACCTGCATGGGCGGCGCCTTCGAAATGTCGCTCGCCTGCCACGGCCGCGTCGTCTCCAATGCCAAGAGCGTCAAGATCGCGCTGCCCGAGGTCAAGGTCGGCATCTTCCCCGGCGCCGGCGGCACACAGCGTGTGCCGCGCCTGGCGAACGCCCAGGATGCGCTGCAGATGATGACGACGGGCCAGTCGCTGACCGGCTCCCGCGCCAAGGCGATGAACCTCGTGCATCAGGTGGTCGAGCCGGACCAACTGATCCCCGCCGCCAAGCAGATGATCAAGGATGGCCTGAAACCGGTCGCCCCCTGGGACGAGAAGGGTTTCAAGGCGCCCGGCGGCGGCATCTGGACGCCGGCTTCAGCCCAGCTCTGGCCGGCGGCGCCGGCGATCCTGCGTCGGGAGACATCGGGCAATTATCCGGCAGCGCTTGCCATCCTGAAATGTGTCTATGAAGGCCTTCAGGTGCCGTTCGACACCGGCCTGAAGATCGAGCAGCGTTATTTCACCGAGGTGGTGCAGACCCGCGAAGCCTTCTCGATGATCCGTTCGCTGTTCATCTCCATGCAGGAACTCGGCAAGGGTGCGCGCCGTCCGGCCGGTCACCCGAAGACCGAGCTGAAACATGTCGGCGTCGTCGGCGCCGGCTTCATGGGCGCTTCGATCGCCTATGTTACGGCCGCCGCCGGCATTCCGGTGACGCTGATCGACCGTGACTTGGAGGCTGCTGCCAAGGGAAAGGCCGTCTGCGAAGGTCTCGTCAAGGATTCCGTCGGTAAGGGGCGATTTACGCAGGACGAGGCCGCAGCCCTGCTCTCTCGCATCACGCCCTCGGCCGATTACGCCGACCTCACCAATGCCGATCTGGTCATCGAGGCGGTGTTCGAGGATCGCCAGGTGAAGAAAGCGGTGATCGAGGCTGTGGAAGCCGTGCTGCCGCAAGGAGCGATCTTAGCCTCCAATACCTCGACCCTGCCGATTACCGGGCTGGCGAAGAATTCCAAGCGCCCGGCCGATTTCATCGGCATCCATTTCTTCTCGCCGGTGGAAAAGATGATGCTGACCGAGGTCATCCTCGGTAAGGAGACCGGCGACAGGGCGCTGGCCGTCGCTCTCGACTATGTCGCGGCGATCAAGAAGACGCCGATCGTCGTCAACGACACCCGCGGCTTCTTCGTCAATCGCTGCGTGCTGCGTTACATGTCGGAAAGCTACGACATGCTGATCGAAGGCGTGCCGCCCGCGATGATCGAGAATGCCGCCAAGATGGCCGGCATGCCGGTGGGTCCGTTGGCACTCAACGACGAGGTCGCCATCGATCTCTCGCTGAAAATCCTCAAGGCCACGGCCGCCGATCTCGGCGAGAAGGCGATCGACCTCAGGCATATGGAACTGATCTCCCGCATGGTGGAAAAGGAGGGCCGCTTAGGCCGCAAGAATTCCAAGGGCTTCTACGATTATCCGCCGAAACCGGCCAAGAAATCGCTTTGGCCCGAGTTGAAGAGCCTCTACCCGCAGAAGAAAGCGGATGACGTCGACATCGCCGTTCTCAAGCAACGCTTCCTTGTCACCATCGCGCTCGAAGCCGCCCGCACCGTCGAGGAAGGCATCGTCACCGATCCGCGCGAGGCCGACGTCGGCTCGATCCTCGGCTTCGGCTTCGCGCCCTATACCGGCGGGGCGCTGAGTTATATCGACGGGATGGGCGCGAAGGCCTTCGTGGAACTGGCGGAGAAGTTAGCTGAGGCTTACGGAGACCATTTCAAGCCGACGTCATTGTTGAAAGACTTGGCCGCCAATGGTGAGACTTTTTACGGACGGTTCGATCCCTATGCAGGGGCGAAGGCAGCGGCGTAAGCCGTTTCGCGGTGTGGGTTTTGAGGGGGCAATCTTTACCGTCATACCGTGGCCGCCCCCTCTGCCCTGCCGGGCATCTCCCCCACAAGTGGGGAGATTGGCTGGGCGCGAGGATCTCCCCGAATCTTGTCCGTCACGGCTAGTCGCAGGAGAGGTCCGGTGGGCGGGCTACTTGCCGATCTCCCCACCTGTGAGGGAGATGCCCGGCAGGGCAGAGGGGGCGGCCACGGTATGACGGTAAAGACCCTTTCGCCCCAAGAGCACGAACTCGACTTTTCCGTGTTGCGGCCTTGTCACGGACACAATTTCCGATTAAACGTTCACGCATCGATCTTGCTAGATGAACTTTGAAACGACGCTCGCGTCGTTCCTGGCGAACTTCCTCCAAAATCGGTTTTCATCGCCGCTCGGCATTTGCCCGGGCGGCAATCTTCTATGAACGATTCGAAAAGGATATCGTCATGAGCACAGGTACCGTTAAGTGGTTCAACGCAACCAAGGGCTTCGGCTTCATTCAGCCGGATGACGGCGCTGCCGACGTTTTCGTCCACATCTCGGCCGTTGAACGCGCCGGCATGCGTGACCTCAAGGATGGCCAGAAGCTGTCTTACGAGCTCGTCCGCGACAACAAGTCCGGCAAAATGTCGGCAGACCGCCTCCAGGCGGCTTAAGTTTGGCGCGTCCTCTCGGACGCGTGGAGCTTTGAATATCATCTCCGGATCGTGACCACGGATGTACTGGCACGGTTCGTTGAGATGGCAGGGAAGGTCGGGTTAGCCCGGCCTTTTTTATTTGCGTCAGCCTCGGCCGTATCACCGCAAGGCCAATCAGCCTCCGGGCGCCCCGTCAGCCTCCAGCATCTCCATGACCCGCAGCATCACCGCCCGCGCCGCATCGAGCTCGGCTGACGTAAACGCAGCACCCAGCCCGTCCGCCCATCCGGCCTGCGCCACCTCGATTACCCCCAGCCGTGCGGTCCCTTCCGCCGTCAGCCGCACCAGCTTGGCCCGCTGGTGCTGCGGGTTCTCCGCATAGGCGATCAGCCCTTCACCCTCCAGCACATCGGCAAGCCGTTGCACGCCCTGGCGAGCGAGGCCGAGCGCGCGGGCGATCTGCGCCACCGACATGTCGCCGCGCCTTGCCGCGGCCAGCACCTGCCAGCGGGCGCTTGTCTGTCCTGCAGGCTTTGCCAGCTGGTCGCCCGCCGCCGTCAGATGGCCGGCCAGGCGAAGGGCGGTGATTGCGAAAGCGGAAAAGGCATTCCCTTCCATCGTCCGCTCCGGTCGATTCTGTTTGACAACATGTTGTCTATTTTGTATCTCATTCATAGTGACAACATATTGTCATATCGAGGCACTGAACGCAATATTGAAGGAGGAGCGCGCCATGAAGAAAACCTACAAGGGAAGCTGCCACTGCGGCAGAGTGCACTACGAGGTGGATATCGACCTCGAGGAGGGCACCGGCCGCTGCAATTGTTCGATCTGCGCCAAGCGGCGCTATTGGGGCGCCAACGTCAAGCCCAAGGATTTTCGTCTGACGTGCGACGAGGCGGAAACGGCTGACTACCAGTTCAACACGATGAGCGGTCACCACCGCTTCTGTCGCACCTGCGGCGTGCCCGCCTTTGGCGACGGTTATGTCGAGGCGATCGGCGGCGCCTATGTCTCGATCAACATCGCCTGCCTCGACGATATCACCCCTGAGGAACTGGCAGCACTGCCGGTCCGTTATTACGACGGCAGGCATGATGCCTGGTGGAACGAACCGGCGGTGACGAGTTATCTCTGAGGCGATTCCGGCAAGACTGCGCGGCGGTTTTGCGTCCGGAATTACGAAAACGGAAATGCATCCTTGTCGGATCGTCCTCTTGCCGTTCGTCCTCTGTCTATAACGGAAAAGGAGAACGGTTGTGAAAGACGAAGCCAATGTCAGGCACGAAGAAGAGGCGATCATCGCCATGCTGATGATGCGGGCCAAGGCGCTCAGCGAAAAGAACGCCGAGGAGGCGCTGTCCTATGAGGTCGAGGATTCCGTCGAGTTCTCGCTGGCGCCGCCGCTCGTCAGCAATGGCAAGGACGCGGCCGGCCTACAGGCCTGGTTCGATACCTGGGAAGGCCCGATCGGCGGCGAAGTGCGCGATGCCAGATTGACGGTCGGCGGGGATGTCGCCTTCTGGAGTGGTCTCCTGCGCATGACCGGGACCAAGACCGATGGGGCCGAGGTCGATCTCTGGTTCCGCCAGACCCTCGGCCTCGTCAAGCGGGATGGCCGCTGGCTGGTTGCCCATCAGCACGCCTCGGTGCCCTTCGCCATGGATGGCAGCGGCCGCGCGCTGCTCGATCTGAAACCGCAAAGTGCAGACCCTGTTGAATAATTCCGTTGCCGGTCAAGCATGTCGCACAGCCCGCGCAGCGGTTTTACGGCAAAGACATACGCAAAAAACAAAGACCTAAAGCGCGAGGAGCGAATCTGAAAGATCGCGACGCGCTTTAGAGAATAAGAACTTTGTTTTAATCAAATTTTGCAAGCATGGAGATTGGGAGGCCTTCAGTTTCTGCTGGATGACGGTTGTTTATACGTGCCGGCGAATTGGACTTAAGGCGTGCGTCAGTACAGCAGCGAAGGCGGGCGGAGAACATGCTTTTCAAGTCTACGACAAGTCGCAATCTTTTTTCTGTGGCGGCCTGTGGCGTCATCGCCGTTATTGTCGCTTCCAGCGTCATTTTCTATCGGTCCTATACCGAAATTCGCGGCGGCAGCATCGAACAGATGCGCCAGATCGCGACGGCCGAAGCGCTGAAAGTCGAAAAGAATATCGGCGGTACCGTGCATATCGTCGACGGACTTGATGTCGTGCTGACCACGATGAAGCAGATGGGCGACACCGATCGTGCCAGGGCGGACAAGGTCTTGCTCAACCTGCTGCAAGCCAACCCCCCCGTCCTTGGGACTTGGACCGGATGGGAGCCGAATGCTTTCGACGGCAAGGACAAGGATTATGTCGGCAAGGAAGGACACGACGCGACGGGCCGCTATGTGCCCTATTGGGTGCGGAGCGGGGGGCAGATTACCCATACCGCGTTGACCGATTATACCGTGGCTGGAGCGGGCGACTACTATCAGCTGCCGTTCACGCAGCGCAAAACCGTTGTCATCGAGCCGTATTCTTATGCGATCGATGGAAAAGACGTCTTGATGACCTCTGTCACCAAGCCGATTGTCATCGACGGCAAGGCGGTGGGCGTTGCAGGCCTTGACCTTTCGCTTCAGGACACCAACAAGGCGCTGTCAGCCGTTCGACCGATGGGAGCGGGCTTCCTTGGCCTGCTGACCAGTGCCGGCAAGATCGTCAGCCATCCGGATGCAGGCCTCATCGGCAAGAGCCTTTCCGAGACGGGAGCAAAGACTGCGGAGTGGGATCGTCTTATCGCCAATCCCGGTGTTGAGCGTGAGGTGACCAATGAGGACGGCAGCGTATCGCTGGCGATTGCGGTCGCGGTCAAGCTTGCCGAGAGCTCGGATTGGTATGCGATCGTTTCGGTCCCGAAGGCAACACTCTTCGGGCCTCTGTATGCGGTGGTGCGGGATGCCATTCTCGCAACAGGCTTGGCGGCCTTGCTGCTCGGCGTCGCCGGTTGGCTGATCGCACGTCGGTTCGTCGGTCGGATTTCCAGCGTCATCGGCGAGACTGCCGAGATTGCCGCAGGTAAACTCGATGTGAACCTGAAGGACAGCGACGCGAAGGACGAAATCGGCGACCTGTCGCGCTCGCTGAAGGCGCTGCTGGAGGGCAATCGCGAAAAGGCGCGGCTGGAGGCCGCGGCAGAAGAAAACCGCGCGCTGCAGGAAAAGGAGCGTGCAGAGCGCGCTCGGATCGACCAGGCCCAGGAAGCCGACGTCAAATTCGCCGTCGGTGAATTGGCGCTTGGCCTGGCGAAGCTTGCCGAAGGCGACATGACGAGCGCACTCGAGCATCCTTTCGCTGCGACGCTTGACGAGACCCGCATCAATTTCAACGAGTCGGTCGTCAAATTGCGTTCGGCGCTGGTGTCATTCTCGCAAAATGCCGAGGTCATCCAAAGCGGCACCGAGGAGATCCGTTCTGCGGCCGACGATCTTGCGCGGCGTACGGAACAGCAGGCTGCCTCCGTTGAAGAAACTGCCGCGGCGCTCGAGCAGATCACCACATCCGTCAAGGATTCCACGGCGCGTGCCGAAGAAGCAGGATCGATGGTTGTTCGCACGAAGGAAAATGCCGAACGGTCCGGCCAGATCGTGCAGCGGGCTGTCGAAGCGATGAACGACATCGAACAGTCGTCCAAGTCGATCTCGAATATCATCGGCGTCATCGACGAGATCGCCTTCCAGACAAACCTGCTTGCGCTGAATGCCGGCGTCGAGGCCGCGCGCGCCGGTGAAGCCGGCAAGGGCTTCGCCGTCGTCGCCCAGGAAGTCCGTGAGCTGGCGCAGCGCTCGGCTGGCGCAGCCAAGGAGATCAAGGTGCTGATCGGCGCTTCGGGCGGCCAGGTGCGACATGGTGTTGCCCTGGTGCGCGAGACCGGCGATGCCTTGGACGGGATTGTTCAAGAGGTGCAGCAGATCGACCGCAATGTCCACGCGATCGTTCAATCCGCACGCGAGCAGTCGACCGGCCTTCAGGAAATCAATACCGCCGTCAATCAGATGGATCAGGCGACGCAGAAGAATGCGGCCATGGTGGAGGAGTCGAATGCGGCAGCCCACACGCTCGCGACCGAAGTCTCTGCCCTGTCCGGACGGTTGGGCCAGTTTCGCCTCGATACCGGCATGGGCATGACGTCGGCAATATCGCGTTCGAATGCGCCGCGTTCGATCGCCGCTCCGAAAATCGTATCATCGCACACGTCCATCCCTGTTCCCTCTCCGGCCCGTGCGTTGAAGAAGACGCTGGCGACCGCTCTCGGTGGCGGCTCAAAGGCAACCGCTCCGGCCGACCACGGCTGGGAGGACTTCTGATCCGTTCGGTTCAGCGGAACGGAGACGGTTCCCTCGCCACGGCTGGTCGCCGTCATGCCCTCACGCGGCCGCCTTCCGACGGCCGGCGCGAAGCCCCAGTAGTCCGACGCCCATCAGCAACAGGATGGCCGTCGCATAGATATCCGTCGTCAGCGCATATCCGGCCGATTTCGCCAGGAACCCGGCAAGGATCGCCGGCAGGCTGAAGGCGAGATAGCTCTGGATATAGAAGGCAGACAAAAGCCCGGCCCGCTCATCCGCCTTGGCGAGCGGCATGATGGTGCCGATCGAACCGAGGAAATTGGTTCCGAAACCGGCGCCGGTGAAGACCGTGCCGATGAGAAGCAGCGGCACATTGGCGAGATGCACGCCGGCAACGACCGTCAAAATACCGAGCGTTTTGGCCGACACGCCGAAACCGAGATTGGCCGAGGCCGACTTGCTGCGTCTGAGATAGACGGCGCTCGCCCCGCTCGCCATCAGCGCAGTCACGACGGCCCCGCCGGTCAGCGGCGCGCCGCTACCGGTGGTGCTGGCGACCAGCGACGGGACCAGCGAGAGATAGAAGCCGGCGAGCGTCCAGTTGGCGATGTTGATCGGCGTCACCAGCGACAGTGGCCGTTTCACCTGCTGGGGAATGGCGACCCTGGGGATCAGCGAACCGAGCGCGCCCGGCCGCGTGCCGCCGGTCTCGTGCGTCAACCAGATGCCCGCTGCCAGCAGCGTGAAGGCAAGGAGCAACAGCGCATAGGTGAGATGCATCGGGAAGGGGCCGTATTGGATCAAGGCGCTGGTGCCGACCGCCCCCACCGCCATGCCGCAAAGCGGCGCGATCGAATTGACGATTTGCCCCTTTGCCCGGTCGACATCGACGAGCGCCGCGCCGATCGAGGCGCCGGCGATCCCGGTTGCAATACCCTGGACGATCCGCGCCGCGATCAGCCAGCCGGGCCCGTTGGCGACGACGAAGAGCGCCATGGCGATGATTTCGAGCACGAGGGCGAAAAAGATCACCGGCTTGCGGCCGAGATGGTCGGAGATCGAACCGGCGGTCAAAAGCGCCGCCAGCAGCGCGAATGCGTAGATCGCGAAGACCACCGTGATCAGCACAGGCGAGAGCGAGAAATTCTGCTGATAGATCCGATAGAGCGGCGTCGGCGCCGCGGAGGCGCCGAAGAAGGTGGCGAGTGTCAGCGCATGAAAACCGATCGAGGGCCTCTGCGCATTCCCGGTGGATTTGGCTGCGGCGACCATATATAAGCCCCCTTAAAGCTAAGCCGTTGCGTTAGCTCCATGTAGGGCGAATGCATGGTAAAGGCAAATTCTTTGCGTTCATGGTTCTGTCAAAGATTTTGAACCATGGTATGCCTGTCGCCCGGAAGTGTGCAGCGGTTCCGGGATAACGACATGCATAAAACAAAGAAACGAAAGTTGGATTGCAGGCATGGCGGTAAAAGAGAATCTCCGTCCGGGCGGCAGAAGCGCGCGGGTTCAGGCATCGGTTCACAAGGCGGTCCATGAGCTGTTGGCCGAGATGATCCGCGCTGAGGTGACGATCCCGCTGATCGCTGCCAAGGCGGGTGTGACGCCGTCGACCATCTATCGCCGTTGGGGTGACCTGCAGGCGCTTCTTGCCGACGTTGCCGTCGAGCGGCTGCGGCCGGATATGCAGCCGGTCGATGCCGGCAGCGGTAAGGCGGACCTCGAAGCCTGGGCCGAGCAATATGCCGAGGAAATGTCGTCCGGGCCGGGCCGCGAGATGATCCGCGACGTGCTGGCGGCGCAAACGGGCGCAAATGCCTGCAAATGCTGCGAATATACCCGCCAGCAGATCGTCGTCATCGCCGAAAGGGCGAAGGCTCGTGGTGAGGTCTTTCCGGATCTCGACCGCGTCATGGATCAGGTCGTGGCGCCGATCATGTACCGCATCCTGTTCGGAGACGTGCCGGATGCGGCGCGGGTCCGTGATCTCATCGCGCGCGTCATGGACGCTGCGGACTGACTCTTACTCCGCGGCCGCGCGCTTCAAGCCGGAAATCTGGGTAATATAGGCGCGCAGTGCTGCCGGCCGCACCGGTTTGTGCTGAACGGCGATGTCGTATTTCTCGGCCTCGCTGCGCACCTCCGGCGTGCGGTCGGCCGTAATCATCAGCGCAGGAATGTCGGCGCCGAACTGCCGGCGAAGATGCAGGATTGCGGCAATCCCGGTGCCGTCGTCGAGATGATAATCGGCGATGACGAGATCCGGCGGCCCGCCATGGCCGTCGCTCGATATCACCTCGGCGAGACTATCCAGCGCCTCCACCTCGCAGCCCCAGCCGTTGAGCAGCAGCCGCATACCTTCGAGAATCTTTGGTTCGTTATCGATGCAGAGGATCTTCAGCCCCTTGAGCGGCTGTCCCGGACGGTCGGCAGCAGTGGTTGCCGCTGTAGCCTCCGCGGGGCGCGAAATGTCGAGCGGCATGGAGATGCGGAATTCCGTGCCCTTGCCATGCGTCGAGTGCAGTTCGACCGGATGGTTGAGCACGCGGGCGATGCGGTCGACGATCGAAAGACCGAGCCCGAGGCCGGAGGCGGTTTTGGCGCCTTCGTCCAGCCGGGCGAATTCCTTGAACACCGTGCGGAATTTCGACGGCGGAATGCCGATTCCGGAATCGATTACCTGAATGATCACGTGGTTGCCGCGCCGCCGCGCTCCGACCAGCACCTTGCCCGTGTTCGTGTATTTGATGGCATTGGAAACGAGGTTCTGCACCAGCCGGCGCAGAAGATTGGGGTCGGAGCGCACCCGAAGCGATGTCGGCATGACCACCAGCTTCAGCTGTTTCTCGCGGGCAATCGGCGCGAAATCGGTCTCGATCCGCTCCAACAGGTCGGAAAGTGCCACGGCGGCAAGCCGCGGCCGCATGGCGCCGGTATCGAGCCTGGATATATCGAGCACGGCGCCAAGAATGGTTTCGACCGATTCCAGCGCGGAATCGATGTTGCGCACGATCGGGCTGTTGTCTGATTGCGCCATGCGCTCGACCAGCGCCGAGGAATAAAGCCTGGCGGCGTTCAGCGGCTGCAGAATATCGTGGCCGGCAGCGGCGAAAAAACGGGTCTTGCCGATATTCGCCTCGTCGGCGGCGGCGCGCGCCTCGGCGAGTTCGTGGTTGACGCGGGTCAACTCGGCGGTGCGTTCGGCGACGCGCTGCTCCAGCGTCTCATTCGCCTGTTTCAGCGCCTGGTCAGCGCTGACGCGCTGGGTGATGTCGGTGAAGGTCGCGACAATGCCCTTGTCGGGCATGGCGTTGGAGCGGACCTCGATGATCCGCTCGCCGCCGCTGAGCACCAGTGCGAAGGGTTTGTCCAGTGTCAGGAAATGCCGTACCGTCTGATTGAGATCGCCGGGCGCGATGTCGCCGCGCTCACTCAGCGTGGTGACAATGTCGGCGAGGGGAAAACCGACCTGGCCGGCACTTTCCGGCAGGTCCAGCAATTGCCGGAAGCGCCGGTTCCAGATCGTCAGCCGGTTGGAACTGTCGAACACCGCAATGCCTTGATCCATCTGCGAAAGGGCGGTCTGCAGCATATCCTGGTTATATTGCAGCGCCTCGCTTGCCTGGTCGAGCAGCCAGGCGGTGTCGGAAGAGGCATCCTCGATCTTCTGCAGGATCAACGACAGCACCAGCCGGGCCGAGGACGAGCCGATGGCGCTGCCGAGCAGCTGCTCGCTGAAATGGATGAGCGCCATGTCGGCCGGCTGTTCGTCCCCTAGCTTGCGGCCGGAGCTTTGTTCGTAAGTCGTCAATGAGCGCTGCATGCGCTCTTCGCCGAGATAGCGCGAGATCGCCGCTTTGAGATCGCCGACGCTGATGCGGGTCTTCCAGCCGCGCGTGGCAAATTGCGAGCGCGAATGCCGCTTGACGAAGATGCCGGCCTGGATGCGTTCTAGCGGCCGGGCATTGCGGGTGAGCGAGCCGACGACGAAGAAGGCGGTGTTGACGAGCAGGCTCATCGCCGTTGCATTGACCAGCGGATCGGCGTCGGCTGCGCTGAACAATGTCGTCCCGGGAAAGATAAAGCCGAGCACGGCGCTCGCCACATAGGAATAATCGGGACCGCCGAGCGATGGCAGGAACAGCAGGTAGATCCAGATGATGAAGCCGGAGGAAAGCCCGAGGATCGCGCCGCGCGCATTCGCCCGCCGCCAGATCAGCCCGCCGATGAGGGCAGGGGCGATTTGCGCGATCGCGGCAAAGGAAAGAAGGCCGATCGAGGCCAGGCCGGCGGTGCTGTCGGTCGAGCGGTAATAGGCGTAGCCGAACAGCAGCACGGCGAAAATCGCGCTGCGGCGGATGTTGAGCAGCGTCTTGGCGAAATTGTCGCGCTGGCTGGCGCGGCCGGCGAGTTTGCGCCTCAGGAAGATCGGCATGATGATATCGTTCGACACCATGATCGACAGCGCCACGGAATCGACGATGACCATCGCCGTTGCGGCGGAGAAGCCGCCGATGAAGGTGATCAGCGACACCACAGGCATCTCACCGGCAAGCGGCAGCGACAGCATGTAGAAATCGGCGTTGCCCGCGCCGCCGAAGGTCAGCAGTCCGCCGATCGCCACCGGCAACACGAAGAGATTGATGGCGATGAGGTAGGTGGGAAACAGGAAGCCGGCGAGTTTCAGCTGTTTCGGCGTTCGGTTTTCGACGACCGTCACGTGGAATTGCCGCGGCAGCAGGATGATCGCGAAGGCCGAGAGGAGGATCAGCGTGATCCAGCGGCTGATCGGCGTATGGTAGTTGAGCGCCGACATGACCAGCTCGTTGTCGACAGTCTTCTGCCAGAGATCGGTCGGGCCATCGAAGAGAAACCAGATGACGCAGACGCCGGCGGTCAGGAAGGCGACGAGCTTGACCACGGATTCCATCGAGACTGCGAGGATCAGGCCGTCCTGGTGTTCCGTCGCATCCGTATGCCGCGTGCCGAACATGATGGCGAAGCAGGCAAGCACCAGCGTCGCGATGAGCGGCAGGTCCAGGAAGTAGAGATTGCCGCTGCCGATGCCGTAATCGGACGGGTTGACCATGGCGCTAACGGTGCTGGAGATCGCCTTGAGCTGTAGCGCGATATAAGGAATGGTGCCGATCAGCGAGATCAGCGCGACGATCGTTGCGACCGTCGGGTTTTTGCCGTAGCGCGCGGCGACGAAATCGGCAACCGAGGTGAGCTTCTCGGCCTTGGCGAGCTCGATGATCCGGCGAAGCAGCGGCATGGCGAGCGTGAAGACCAGGATCGGGCCGATATAGATGCCGGCAAATTCCAGGCCGCGCTGCGCCGCAAGCCCGACGCTGCCGAAATAGGTCCAGGAGGTGCAGTAGATCGCCAGGCTCAGCGCATAGACCACCGGCCATCCGCCTTCGAGCCCGCCCTGGCCGCGCTTCTTGCGGTCGCCATAGCTTGCCACGGCGAAAAGCAGGAGCAGATAGCCGAAGGCAGACGCGAATATGACCCAGCCTGGAAGCATTGACCCTCCGCCGGCGGAAAACCCGCCGGGACCTCCCGCAACTTGGAGCAGCTTAAGTCATTTCAGGTGCTTTGAAAATTCCTGCCCGTCTAGGCCTTAAGTCAAAGACCGCCAGAGGTATCGCCAAATAATTGCGATTGCCGATTGATTAATTGCAGTGAAGATGTAGCTAATAAAATCCATCGTATACTCTCTGAAATGGATCGAAGGGGGACGGATCCGATGCTCAACGACTTCAAGGCCTTTATCGCCCGCGGCAATGTCATGGATCTTGCAGTCGGCGTCATCATCGGCGGCGCCTTCGGCGGCATCGTCAAATCCTTGGTCGACGACCTGATCATGCCGATTGTCGGCGCCATTTTCGGCGGCTTCGATTTCTCGAATTACTTTCTGCCACTTGCGTCGGCCGTCAACGCGCCGACGCTTGCCGCCGCCCGCGCGCAAGGGGCGGTCTTTGCCTATGGCAGCTTCCTCACCGTTCTGATCAACTTCCTCATTCTCGCCTGGATCATCTTCCTGATGGTCAGGGGCGTGAATTATCTGCGCCTGCAGGTCGAGCGCCAGGAAAAGGCCGCACCGGAAGAGCTGCCCCCGCCGCCCGCCGACGTCCAGCTGCTGACCGAAATCCGCGATCTCCTCGCCAAGCGCCCGACGGCCTGATCGTGGCTGAAGGCTGCCCCTCACCCTAGCCCAACCGGGGGTCGAGCCGCTGGTCTCGACCCGTCCTTCGGACCCCCGTAAAAAACGGGGAGAGGGGACGTGCCCTGCGAGAGCTTACCGAGGAACGGAGAGGTCGCGGCACACCCCCTTCGCTCCGTTTACCGGGAGCAGGGGCCGGCAGGCGGATGAAGGGCGAGCGTGGATCTCCTGGCGTGCTTCACCACGCCGGCGCGGCCCGACCATTCATCACGAAAATCGATATTCCATCACTGGATATCATGGGATTTGCCGACGCAAATCCACTATGAAGGCGGAAACCGGAGATATGCATGTCGATCGTGAAGAGCCTCAGCCCGCGCGCCATAGCGGCGCCCGAAAGCGGGATCGTCGAAGTCGTCAACTATGCCCGTGGCCGCGAAGGCCTGCTGCCGCTCTGGGTGGGTGAAGGCGACCTGCCGACGCCTGATTTCATCAGCAGAGCGGCGATGGCCGCGCTTGCTTCAGGCGAGACCTTCTACACATGGCAGCGCGGCATTCCGGAGCTTCGCCAGGCGCTTTCGGATTATTACTTCAGACATTTCGGAATCCGGCTTCCGGTCGAGCATTTCTATGTCACCGGTTCCGGCATGCAGGCGATCCAGATCGCCGTGCAGACGCTGACCTCGCCGGATGACGAACTGGTTTACTTCACCCCCGCCTGGCCGAATATCGCTGCCGCCCTCGAAATCTCGGGCGCGCGCTCCGTCGGCGTCGAGCTGCAGTTCGAAGGCGGCAAATGGGCGGTCGATCTGAACCGCGTCGAAGCTGCCATCACGCCGAAGACCAGGGGCATCTTCGTCAACACGCCGTCGAACCCCACGGGCTGGACGGCGACGAAGAAGGATCTTGCCGACATCCTGGCGCTCGCCCGCCGGCACGATCTCTGGATCATGGCGGATGAAATCTACGCTCTCTATTATTTTGCCGGCGGTCGGGCGCCTTCTTTCCTCGATGTGATGGAGCCGGACGACAAGATCCTCTTCGTCAATTCCTTCTCGAAGAACTGGTCGATGACCGGCTGGCGCGTCGGTTGGATCGTCGCCCCGCCCGAGATGGGCCAGGTGCTCGAAAACCTCATCCAGTATTCGACATCGGGCGTGGCGCAGTTCATGCAGAAGGGCGCCGTCGCAGCTCTGAATGAAGGCGACGATTTCGTCGCTGCCAATATCGCCAAGGCGGCTCGCTCCCGCGATATTCTCTGCGACGCGCTTGTCGCCACCAACCGCGTCGAGACGCTGAAACCGGACGGCGCGCTTTACGCCTTCCTCAAGATCGACGGCGTCGCCGACAGCCGCAGCGCCGCCATCGATATCGTCGACAAGACAGGCGTCGGCCTTGCCCCCGGCACCGCGTTCGGCGCTGGCGGCGAACTCTTCCTGCGCGCCTGTTTCCTGCGCGACCCTGCGCAGGTGGCGGTCGCGGCCGAGCGTCTCTGCGACTATATCCTCAAGCGTTGAGAAGCGGCTCGATCGGGCGATTTCGTGCCGGAATCGCCCGATCGATAAAACTTGAACAAAGCCCGAAATCGGCCTCTAACCACAAGTCCAAACATACCGGTTCAAAGGGCCTCGAACGGCCATTCGATAAGAAAATTGGAAAGAAAAACCGGGCCTGATGCCCCTGCTTATCAAACGAAAGCAGGGATGCGGGTCATGGCGGTTTTGGTGACGGGCGGCGCCGGATATATCGGCAGTCACATGGTTTGGGCGCTGCTCGATGCAGGTGAAGATGTGGTCGTGCTCGACCGCCTCTCCACGGGCTTTCGCTGGGCCGTGGCGCCGGCGGCGCGCTTCTATCTCGGCGACGTCGCTGATGCCGACATATTGAAGAAGATCTTCATCGAAAACGATATCGAGGCGATCATCCATTTCGCCGGTTCCGCCGTTGTCCCGGTCTCGGTTGCCGATCCGCTCTCCTATTATGACAACAACTCAGGCAAGACCCGGGCGCTGCTTTCGGCCTCGGTCGAGGCCGGGATCCGAAACTTCGTCTTCTCCTCGACGGCGGCCGTTTACGGTCAGCAAAAGACCGACCTTCCGGTGAAGGAGACGGCCTCCCTCAATCCGGAAAATCCTTACGGCCAATCGAAGCTGATGACCGAGTTCATGCTGCGCGATGCCGCCGCCGCCTATGATTTCAACTACGTCGCGCTGCGTTATTTCAACGTCGCCGGCGCCGATCCTGATCACCGGGCCGGCCAGTCGACCTCAGGCGCCACCCACCTCATCAAGGTTGCCTGCGAGGCGGCGCTCGGCAGGCGCGACAGCGTCAGCGTCTATGGTATCGATTATCCCACCCATGACGGCACCGGCGTGCGCGACTACATCCATGTCACCGATCTTGTCGATGCGCATCTGAAGGCGCTGCAGCATCTGCGCAGGGGCAAGGGCTCGCTCGTTGCCAATTGCGGTTATGGCAGCGGCTATTCCGTGCTCGACGTGCTGAACATGATCACGCGCCTGCACGGACATTCCTTCAAGATCCACATGGCGCCGCGGCGCGCCGGCGATTCGGCCAGCGTCGTCGCCGATGCTTCGCTCGCCCGGCAGGTGCTCGACTGGAGGCCCCGGCACGATTCGCTCGAAACCATCGTCCAGAGTTCGCTCGACTGGGAAATCTTCCTGTCGAACAGAAACGTCGACGACCTGCACAGCATCCACCGGGCACTGGCAGCCGCTTCGTTCTGAGTGGTGCTTGGAAAAGGGAAGATGAAGAACTTTCTGGCCTCACTGCAGCTGCAAAAAGACAATCCGACGCTTCTGACGGCGCAGTTCCGGGCCCTGTCGTCTCAGATCCCCATTCTCTATATCCTGCTGGTCATCAACGCCCTTGCGGTGGCGATCACCCACCTCAAATCCGCGCCGCTCTGGCTCTCGCTCTATATTCCTGTCGCCTTGAGCATCGTCTGTGTCTTCCGTCTCTGCTGGTGGGAGATCAGGGGCAAGGAAAACGTCACAGCCGAGCGGGCTTACAGGCTGATGAAGATCACCATATCGGGCGCCGGTATCCTCACGATCGCTTTCGGCAGCTGGGCGATCGCGCTTTACCAATACGGCGATGCTTCCCAACAGGGCCAGATCGCCTACTTCCTCGTCGTCACCGGCATTTCCTGCATCTTCTGCCTGATGCATCTGCCGATGGCGGCAGCGCTCACCACGGTCATCACCTTCTCGGCCATGGTGGCGACCTTCATGTTCTCGGGCAATCCGGTTTTCGTGGCGACCGCCGTCAGCGGCCTCTTCCTGATCCTGCCCTTCCTCAGGGTGATCAACAGCTATTTCCAGAATTTCGTCGGCCTAGTGCAATTGACCGAGGAATTGAAGCAGAAGCGGGCGGAAGCCGAGGAGCTGAACCTCGTCAACAGCCGCAACGCCCTGCATGACCAGCTGACGGGCCTCGCCAACCGCCGCAGCTTCTTTCTCTCGCTGGAAAAGCGGCTGCAGAAGGATCCGTCCGCGCCGCCCGTCCTCGGCATTCTCGATCTCGACGGTTTCAAGCCGGTCAACGATGTTTTCGGCCATGCCGCCGGCGATCTCGTGCTCAAGGAGACCGCCCGCCGCTTCACCGCGCTGGTCGGCGAAGAGGGTATCGTCTCCCGTCTCGGCGGCGACGAGTTCGGCATCATCTTCCCCTGTTCGATGACACGCCAGGCGATCGCCGATCTCGGCCAGGCGCTCTGCGCCGCCGTTCGCGATCCCTACGAAATCCCTGATGGCTCAGTTCGCGTTTTCGGCTCCTGCGGTATCGTCTATCCCGAGATCGGCAAATACACCGCCGAGGATCTCTACGAGAAAGCCGATTTTGCCCTCTACCAGGTCAAGAGCAAGCGCAGCAGCGGCGTCGAATTCTTCTCGGCGGAGCACGAGAAGATCCTGACGCAGCGCCACCTGATCGAGCTCGAGCTGCAGGCGAATGATTTCGCCAGCGAATTGAAACTCGAATATCAGCCGATCGTCGAACTGAAGAGCGGCCGCGTCGTCGGCTACGAGGCGCTTGCCCGCTGGGACAGCGCCCGCTTCGGCCGCATCAGTCCCGACGCCTTCATTCCCGCTGCCGAGCGCACGGCGGTCATCGGCCGGATAACACGCATCCTTTTTGCCAGGGCGCTCGAAGCGCTGGCGATCATTCCACGCCATCTCCGGCTCTCCTTCAATCTCTCTGCGCGCGATATCTGCGACCATGAGACATCGATGGCGCTGCTTGGCATGGTCACCCGCTCCGGCATCGATCCCAGGCGCATCGAATTCGAGATCACCGAGACGGCGCTGCTTTCCGATTTCGACACCGCCGACCAGGTCATCTCAATGCTGCGGGCTGCCGGCATCTCGATCGCGCTCGATGATTTCGGCACCGGTTATTCCAGCCTCAGCCATATCCACCGTCTCGGCTTCGACAAGCTGAAGATCGACAAGGCCTTCGTGATGAATTTCGATCGCGACGCCCGTTGCATGAACATCACCCGCTCGGTCGCCAATCTCTGCCAGAATCTCGGCATTGCCTCCGTCGCCGAAGGCGTCGAAAGCGAGGCGATCGCCGAGGGCTTGAAGGCGGCGGGCGTTCGTCTGGCGCAGGGCTATCATTTCTCGCGGCCGCTGCCGCTGGAACTTGCAATCGACTATGCCGCCCGGTGCGAAGCCGCAGCCTCCGCCCGCAATTCGCTCTCTGCCTGACCGGTCGATCCCCGGCCGATCTTAAATCGACTGGAGCGACGTTGCATCGTCGTCTATTCATGGTCTCGAGCCTTTCCCGGGCAGAATGCTTCAATCTGACCAGGAAAGACTTCGACAGCGGAGGTGAACCATGCAAGACGGCGAAGTCATCATTGAACAGCAGGGCACTGCCGGCATCATCCGGCTCAACCGGCCGCGGGCGCTAAATAGCCTGACGCTGCCGATGATCCGGACGATCACTGACGCTCTTGATGGTTTTGCCGGGGATGCCGACGTGGCGAGCGTCGTCATGAGCGGGGAGGGTGAACGCGGCCTCTGCGCCGGCGGTGATATCCGCGCCCTGCATGAAAGCGCCCGCGCCGGCGATGGTCTCGCGGGCGCCTTCTGGCGCGAGGAATTCCGCCTCAACCATCAGATCGCCGCCTACCCCAAACCCTATGTGGCGCTGATGGACGGCATCACCATGGGCGGCGGCGTCGGCCTGTCGTCGCACGGCCGCCACCGCATCGTCACAGAGCGCACGCGGCTTGCCATGCCCGAAACCGGCATTGGCTATGTCCCGGATGTCGGCGCCACCTGGCTGCTGCCGCGCGCCCCCGGCGAAGCCGGAACATGGCTCGGCCTGACCGGGCTCGATATCGGTGCTGCCGACGCAATCCACGCCAGCCTTGCCGACCTTCAGATTGCGTCGTCGCGGCTCGGCGCGGTGATCGATGCGCTGTCTGTCCTGCCGCGCGCCGGCTCCCCCAGCGATGTCGATGCGGTGCTGCAGGCGCTTTCGGAGCCTGCAGGTGAAAGCCGGCTCAGGCAGAACGCATCGGTGATTGATCGCGTCTTCTGTTTCGACAGCGTCGAGGAGATCCTGGCAGCACTTGCCGGGGAGGAGGGCGACTTCGCCGCCGAGACCCGCCGGGTGCTGATGACCCGCTCGCCGACCAGCCTGAAACTCGCCTTGGCGCTGCTGAGAGCCGGCCGCCGCAGCGCTTCACTTGCCGAATGCCTCGGCCGTGAACTCGGCGCCTGCCTGCAGATGCTGGATAATCCCGATTTCTTCGAAGGCATCCGCGCCGCCGTCATCGACAAGGACCGCAATCCGAAATGGTCGCCGGCAAGTATCGAGGCTGTCGGGGCTGCAACGGTCGAGCGCTTCCTGAAACCGGCCGAGCCGCCGCTTTCGCTTTGATGGATTATCTGGTTATCGCCACATGCCGCGCATGCGGGCGCCGACATCGATGCGAACCTGCCGCGCCTGCGCTTGCGCGGCAGCTCCGGACTTTGCCTGCGGCCAGCTGCAGGCCTCGAAGAACTGCAGCAGAGTTGCCGGAATGAAGCGGCTGCGGGAGGCGTAGACGTGCCGGTCGCCCTGCGAATTCTGCCCATAGGTAAAGAAGCGTTGCGGCACGACGAGGTCGAGACCATCCCGGGCGCGGGTCATTGCCACATAGAGCAGCCGGCGCTCCTCCTCGATTTCCGCAGTGGCGCCGACGGCGAGATCGCTCGGAATGCAGCCGTCGACGACATTCAGCATGAAGACTTTCGTCCATTCCTGGCCTTTGGCGGAATGGATGGTCGACAGGATGAGATAGTCCTCGTCGAGCAGCGGCACGCCTGCCTGGTCGCTGGTCGCATCCGGCGGATCGAGAGTGAGCTCGGTGAGAAAACGCTCGCGCGAGGCATAACCGCCGGCGATCTGCTCGAGTTGCAGCAGATCGGCCTGCCGGGTCGCTGCGTCCTCGTGCAGCCGTTCCAGATGCGGCGCGTACCATTGCCGCGCCAGGCCGATTTCCGCCGGCCACCCGGCCTTGCCGGATTTCAGCTCCTGCAGCGTCGACACGAAGGACGTCCAGTCCTCGCCGGAGCGCGGCGGCGCCGGCATGGCGGCAAGCGCCGATATCGGGCTCGCATCCTCGGCCATCAGGTCGAGCGCCTTCTGCGCCGTCGACGGCCCGACGCCCGGCAGGATCTGCATCAGCCGAAAGCCCGCCACCCGGTCGCGCGGGTTCTGCGCGAAACGAAGGGCGGCCAGCATGTCCTTGACATGGGCGCTGTCGAGAAACTTCAGCCCGCCGAACTTGACGAAGGGAATGTTGCGCCGGGTCAACTCGACCTCCAGCGGCCCGCTGTGATGCGAGGCGCGGAACAGCACGGCCTGCTGTTTCAGCGTCAGGCCTTCCTCGCGGTTGTCGAGCACCATGTCGGCGACATAACGCGCCTGGTCGGCCTCGTCGCGCACCGAAACCAGACGCGGCCGCTCGGATGATTGCCGCTCGGTCCACAGGTTCTTGGTGAAGCGCTCCGAGGCGAGATCGATGACGGCGTTGGCCGCCGCCAGAATCGGCTGCGTCGAGCGGTAATTGCGGTCGAGGGTGACGATATTGGCGGCCGGGCTGAAGGCGGCGGGAAAATCGAGGATGTTGCGCACCGTCGCGGCGCGGAAGGAATAGATCGACTGGGCATCGTCGCCGACGACGGTCAGCCCCTGGCCGCCGGGCTTCAGCGCCAGCAGGATCGACGCCTGCAGCCGGTTGGTGTCCTGATATTCGTCGACGAGCACATGGTCGAAGCGGCTGCCGATATCCTCGGCGATCACGCTCTCGCCGACCATTTGCGCCCAGTAGAGCAGCAGATCGTCGTAGTCGAGCACGTTCTGGCTCTGCTTCGCCTCGACATAACAGGCGAAAAGCTCACGGAGCTGTTTCTCCCAGGCCGCGCACCAGGGAAAGGCGTCGCGCAGCACCTGATCGAGCGCGGTTTCCGAATTCACCGCCCGGGAATAGATGGCAAGGCAGGTGCCCTTGGTCGGAAACCGGCTTTCGGTTTTTGAGAAACCGAGATCGTGCCGGATCAGGTTCATCAGATCGGCGCTGTCTTCGCGGTCATGGATGGTGAAGTCGGCATCGAGGCCGATCTGTTGGGCATAATCGCGCAACAGCCGCGCGCCGATGCCGTGGAAGGTGCCGGACCAGGACAGCGCATCGGCCATGACCCCGGCATTCGAGCCCAGCACGTCGCGGCAGATGCGCTCGACACGCCGCATCATCTCGGCGGCGGCCCGGCGGGAGAAAGTCATCAGCAGGATGCGGCGCGGATCGGCGCCCTTGACGATGAGATGGGCGACCCGATGCGCCAGCGTATTCGTCTTGCCGGAGCCGGCGCCGGCAATGACCAGCAGCGGCCCGGCAATATGACTGCCGTCGATGAGCGTGCCGTGCTCGACGGCCATGCGCTGCTGGGGATTGAGCTTTTCGAGATACATCCAGCCGTCCGGTCGGGCTCTCGCAGAATCACTGCGGAAAATTAGATGTTCCTTGAATGTTCGCGATTTCAGCCGCTGTCAAGCCTGCCGCTCCAACGCAACGTCAATCGGGGAAATCCGGTCCGATCACGCGCCGCACCAGCTTCAGGCTGCGGTCCGGCTGAAGAATATAGGTTTCCTCCACGCGCTGGCCGGTCCCATTGTAGAACTGGTTATAGACGGCGCTGCCGACCGGCGACTTGGTGAGCTTCGTTCGCGGCTGCCCGCCATAGGTGATGCTGCCGGGAATGGGGTCGAGCGCCGGCGTATCGGCCGACGAGCAGCCGGCAAGCAATACCCCGGCAAATAAGGCGGACAGAAGCGCTTTCATCGTCATCATCCCTCTTTCGACTGCAGCCAGATATGGAAGCCGCGGCGCCTTTCGCCAAGGGGTGCCCATGCCACCGCGCAGGTATCGCTGTCGAGCAGGCTCTTCTTTTCCCGGGGACGCAACGAATGCGTCGCTGCGGCGTTAACAGTCATCAACCAACATTAGGAAACGTTCACGGTGCTCGGCTTTCCAGCATTCACGGGGCATGGCGAGCCCGGCCGGCAGGGCCACAGCGATGCCGCGACGCGCGCCTCGGTGGAGAGCGCCCTTCATGCGGCCGCCGATATCGAAGCCGGCGAAATCACCGTCAGCCTATCGGGCTCCTATGTCATCCTGGAGGGCTTCGTGCGCCGGCGGGGCGATGTCGAGCGGGCGATCGAGATCGCCGAGGGCGTCGGCGGCCGAGGCTATGTGCGTGCTCGCTTGCTGCGACGCTAATGCATGTCGCCTAAAAGTGTGCAGCGGTTTTAGGACAACGACCTGCATCAAATAAAAGTCCGGTGAAGGAGATGCTCCGCCGATCTGCGCGCTCATCTCTTTGCGATGCATGAAGGGAACCAAAATGCTCTCTCGCGTGTTGAAAGGCCGGACCTAACCGCTGGAGACTCTCATGCAGTTGCTTCCTCGCCTGTGGGCAACGACCTTGATAGTGGGTTGTGGTGTCTTTGCCGGCTCCGCCCATGCCTCGCTGGAAACCGGCACGAATTACTCCGCTTTGCCGAAGGACCAGATCGCCCTCAACGAATATACCGGGGCCGTCGCCTGCACACCGGTAGAGCCTCACTATCTGCCCTCCTTCATCCGCGCGGCAGATGGTACCATCATCGGTGTCGGTTATGTCGAGATCGCGAATGAGAGCGGCGCGGATTGCTGAAAAAAGGCGGTCCTGCTCGGACGAGGCTCGCCTGCGTTTCCGCAGAGAGTACGAGCCTCTAACCATCATCATGATGGCTGGGCATCTTCCGTGAAGACACCTGTACCAGGCGCAACGCCTGTTGCATCAAATCCCGGAAAGCATTTGTTGCAGGGTTAAACCAAAATTAAAGCCCAAAATTAAAGCATTATCCCGTTCCGGCACGCTTGCGCGCCCAGAAGGCGAAAATCGCCCGAAATTCCTTGCCGAAGTGCTAATGCAACTTCAGCTTCGCCTCTTCGGCGGCCGCCAGAAACTCGGCTCGTGCTTCTTCCACGCTCTTGCGCCCGTCGAGCGCTGCCCGGCAGGTGCTGCGGGCCTTGATATAACGAAGCCCGCGCATACTCGGCCAGAGATCCGCCAGGCACTTCAGCGCATCGAACGGACCATTGACCGTTCGCGCATCCGCACCTTCGAAACCAACCTTGACCGGGCTGTTCCATCTTTCAGTTGCCATTGACGCTCCTCCACGATTGTCGACAGAAACGAAGCGCAGCATCTCCCAGTTCCTCCGGGGAGACTTTGCGATAGTTAATACTCTAGCGTGATTTTTGCCGTCAGCAATGGGCGAATGGATTGCAGCCGGTGAGGCGAAATTTCCGCTGGTGAGATTCGCGGAGCGATCGGGCCGGCGAGAACCAAAATTTCGTTGGTATTTGTAAGCATGACGAATAAGGAGAAGGGAATTTTTGGAAGGTGCAACCACTCCTATCGCGCCGGCGCGGCATCATCGCTACCATGCTTGTGAAGCCGAGGGCTCCACATGGGTTTAGGTCGAAATCTGATTCAGGCTGCTTTTCTCTGCGGAGCCCTGGCTATGCCGGTCCTCGCCCGCGGGGCAGAGGTGTCTGCTGAAGACGCTCTCCTGACGCGTCTCTCCATTGAAACCGTCCCAAGACTCCAGCGGGAATATTTGCGGGCTACCCTGACACCCCAGGATGAAGGCACGGCGATAGATGTTGCTGCCTATGTTTGGTCTAAGGCTTTTGATCGGTGGGATGTCGAAGGTATATTCGATGGAACTTTTTCGTGGCTTCACGCGCCAATTAAGGACGAAGTGACAGTCACCAGAGAACTGATTGAACTGTGGCAGTTTTCGCCGTTTATACCTTACTATCTCGAGGTAACCGAGATTCCCGACTGCGCAAACAAAAGCGTGCTGCTTCCCAGCTGTTACTAGCTTTGCCGAGGGGCGCAAAGGGAGGTCATGTTCTTACCGAAAAACTGGTGCTGCCGAGTGGGATTGAACCACCGACCTCACCCTTACCAAGGGTGTGCTCTACCACTGAGCTACGGCAGCAGGACCAGGACCCGTGCGAGCCGTGTGGCTCACATCGCGGGAACGGGGCGGCTATTGCCACAGCTTGGCGGCAAGCGCAAGCAGCAAATTCCAACTTTGCGTGGATTGGGATGCAAGGGCCTTTTGGATCGGTGCGAATTCGGCTAATCCTGTCACATGAATGAAAAGACCGAAACCGGCCAGCAGAGCCGCAAAGAGGCGATCGAGGCACAGGCGAAACTGCGCCGCGAGCGCGCCGCCGAAAAACTCCGGGAAAATCTTTCAAAACGCAAACAGCAGGTGCGCGCCCGCCGTTCCGGGCAAGCTGACGAAACAAGTGGACTGCCTGCCGCAAAAATGGACGAATCGTAATGTTCCGTCCGCGGCGAATTGAAGCGTCGCGAAAAATCCCTTAAACACCCCACTCCTATTCCAAGGCAGTACTTTCAGGAAAGGCGGGCGCGGCCCGTAAGCGCACATGGATCGTATCAGAATCGTCGGCGGTAATGAGCTGAATGGCATCATTCCGATTTCCGGCGCCAAGAATGCCGCACTGCCGCTGATGATCGCCTCGCTTCTGACCAGCGATACGCTGACGCTCGAAAACGTGCCGCATCTGGCCGATGTCGAATTGCTGATGCGCATCCTCGGCAATCACGGCGTCGATGTCGCCGTCAACGGCCGCCGCGAGCGCCAGGAAGATTCCTACTCGCGCACCATCCATTTCACCTGCCGCACCATCGTCGATACCACAGCCTCCTATGAGCTGGTCTCGAAGATGCGCGCCTCCTTCTGGGTCATCGGCCCGCTGCTGGCGCGCGAAGGCCATTGCCGCGTATCGCTGCCGGGCGGCTGTGCCATCGGCACGCGCCCCGTCGATCTTTTCATCGACGGCCTGACGGCGCTCGGCGCCACCATGGAGATCGAAGCCGGTTATATCAACGCCAAGGCGCCGAATGGCGGCTTGATCGGCGCGCGCTACACCTTCCCGAAGGTCTCCGTCGGCGCCACCCATGTGATGATGATGGCGGCAACGCTTGCCCGCGGCACCACGGTGATCGGCAATGCCGCCCGCGAGCCTGAGGTCGTCGATCTCGCCAACTGCCTGAACGCCATGGGCGCCAAGATCTCGGGCGCGGGGACTGCGACGATCACCATCGAAGGCGTCACCTCGCTCTCCGGCGCCCGCCACCGGGTGCTGCCGGATCGTATCGAGACCGGCACCTATGCCATGGCCGTCGCCATGGCCGGCGGTGATGTCGTGCTCGAGAATACCGATATGGCGCTGCTCGAAACCGCGCTGGAAACGCTGCGCCGCGCCGGCGCGGACATCTCTGAAACCAACAACGGCATGCGCATCAAGCGCAACGGCGCCGGCATCAGGCCGGTCGATATCGTCACCGATCCGTTCCCGGGTTTCCCGACCGATCTGCAGGCGCAGTTCATGGCGCTGATGACCCGCTCGTCCGGCATCTCGCACGTCACCGAGACCATCTTCGAAAACCGCTTCATGCATGTGCAGGAGCTTGCCCGCCTCGGCGCCAGGATCACGCTGTCTGGGCAGACGGCGAAGATCGAGGGTGTCCAACGCCTGCGCGGTGCGCCCGTCATGGCGACCGATCTGCGCGCCTCCGTTTCGCTGGTCATCGCCGGCCTTGCGGCCGAGGGCGAAACCACGGTCTCCCGCGTTTATCACCTCGACCGCGGTTTCGAGCGGCTCGAGGAGAAGCTGACCCGCTGCGGCGCCGTCGTCGAGCGCATCAGCGAGTAAGCTGCGCTCATCCCGGTTGCGTAATTGGCCGCAGCATCTTATTTCCCTTGTCTACGCATTGCCATTCCGGCGGTGCCTGCTGGGGTAAGACTGAATGACCGATCTGAAGCTTGTTGCGCTCGATGACGAGGACCTCGCGATCATCTCCGCGCATATGCAGGACAGCGTCTTCAAGGTCGGCGACATCGACTGGTCGCCGCGCGACGCGCAGTTCGCCCTGGCCGTCAATCGTTTCGTTTGGGAAGGCGCCGAACGCAAGCGCAAGGGTTTCGAGCGCCGCCGGGCCGCCCTGGTCTTCAAGCGCGTGCTGGCCGTGCGGTCGCTCGGCATCGATCGTGGCAAACGGGACGAGGTGCTGTCATTGCTGGCGCTGCGATTCGATAAGAAGGGCGACGGACCGGAAGGTACGATCGAGCTGTCGCTGTCCGGCACCGCCTCGATTGCGCTCGATGTCGAATGCATCGAGGTGCAGCTCGCCGATATCGGCGGTGCCTGGGAGGCCTCCTCCAAGCCTCGCCATCGCTGACGCCGCTGACGCTTGACGTTTGAACATCGCAGTTTCGAGTTGAGAAGGAAAATCGGCCTTGGCAATCTGGCTGGATCAGGCATCGGAAGGTTTCGAGCAGCATTTTGCCGCCTTTCTGACGACGAAGCGTGAAGTTTCCGAGGATGTGAACACCGTCGTTCGCGCCATCATCGATGATGTCAGGGCCCGCGGCGATGTGGCGCTTGCCGAATATTCGCTGAAGTTCGACGGCATCGATTTCGCCACCGTACCGATGCGTGTCACGCCGGAAGAGTTCGACGCCGCCGTTGAGGCGGTGCCGTCGGAAGTGCTGGGTGCGCTGAAGCTCGCGGCACTGCGCATCGAGAGCCATCATCGCCGGCAGCTGCCGAAGGACGATATCTACGAGGACGACCTCGGCGTCGGTCTCGGCTCGCGCTGGACGGCGATCGAAGCGGTCGGGCTCTATGTTCCGGGCGGCACCGCGAGTTATCCGAGCTCGGTGCTGATGAATGCCGTGCCGGCCAAGGTCGCCGGCGTCGATCGCATCGTGATCGCCGTTCCGGCCACCGGCGGCACGGTCAATCCGGCGGTGCTTGCCGCCGCCAAGCTTGTCGGTGTGACCGAGGTTTATCGTGTCGGCGGCGCCCAGGCGATCGCGGCTCTGGCCTATGGCACTGAGACCATTGCCCCGGTCGCCAAGATCACCGGCCCCGGCAATGCCTATGTCGCTGCCGCCAAGCGCCATGTCTTCGGCACCGTCGGGATCGATATGATTGCCGGCCCCTCCGAGGTGCTGGTGATTGCCGACAAGGACAATAATCCGGATTGGATCGCCGCCGACCTCCTGGCGCAGGCCGAGCACGATGTCAGCGCCCAGGCGATCCTGATCACCGACAATGCCGACTTCGGCAAGGCGGTGGAGCAGGCGGTCGAACGCCAGCTGATGACGCTGAACCGCGCCGAGACGGCGGCGGCAAGCTGGCGCGATTTCGGCGCGGTCATCCTCGTTGCCGATCTGAAACTGGCTATTCCCTTGGCGAACCGCATCGCTGCCGAGCATCTCGAACTCGCCGTCGCCGATCCGGACCGGCTGCTCGACGGCATCCGCAATGCCGGCGCGATCTTCATCGGCGCCCATACGCCCGAGGTGATCGGCGATTATGTCGGCGGTTCGAACCATGTGCTGCCGACGGCGCGCTCGGCGCGCTTCTCATCCGGTCTTTCGGTGCTCGATTTCGTCAAGCGCACCTCGATCCTGCGCCTCGGCCCGCAGCAGCTGCGCACCCTCGGCCCAGCGGCGATCGCCCTTGCCGTCTCCGAAGGCCTCGATGCCCATGCGCGATCGGTCGCGATCCGCCTGAACCTCGAAAGGTGAGGGCATGGCGAAGGGCGATTTCCGGCTTTGCGACGTCGTCCTTGACGATACGATCGGCCGTTCGACGCCCGATGTCGAGCATGAACGCGCCGTCGCCATCTTCGATCTGATCGAGGAGAACAGTTTTGCGCCGCTCGGCCATTCCGGCGGGCCCTACCGGCTGAAGATCTCGCTGGTCGATTCGAAACTGGTTTTCGCCGTCACCACCGAAGAGGGCGGCGACGTCGCCACCCATATCCTGTCGCTCACACCCTTCCGGCGGATCGTCAAGGATTACTTCATGATCTGCGAGAGCTATTACGAAGCGATCCGTTCATCGACGCCGAGCCGCATCGAGGCGATCGACATGGGCCGGCGCGGCATCCACAATGAAGGTTCGCAGACGCTGAAGGATAGGCTGACCGGCAAGATAGAGGTCGATTTCGACACCGCCCGGCGCCTGTTCACCCTGGTCTGTGTGCTCTACTGGCGCGGATGACGGCAATGGATCGCGCCGCCGACATCGAGGAGGGAAAGAGGCCGGGCGCCATCCTTTTCATGTGCGGGATGAATTCCATCCGCTCGCCAATGGCCGAAGCGATCGCCCGTAGTATTCTGCCTGGTAATACCTATATCAGGTCGGCCGGCGTACGCGCCGGCGAGCGCGATCCTTTCGTCGATGTCGTGCTCGATGAGATCGGGCTTTCCCTCGGGCGCCGCCTGCCGCAGACGCTGGAAGAGCTCGAGGACGATTATTTCGATCTGATCATCACGCTGTCGCCGCCGGCCCATCATGCCGCACTCGAGCTGACGCGATCGAATGCAATCGACGTCATCTACTGGCCGACCATGGATCCGACGGTTGTCAGCGGAACACGCGAGCAGATTCTGGAGAGTTATCGCGAGGTCCGCGATCACCTGGCTGGCCTCATCGAAAGCCGGCTACTCAAACGAAATGGCATTGCCGCGCAAACGGCATGAAAACAAATAAAGGAAAGGCCGTTCAACAAGGTTCACAAACCTGCGTTGATTGTGTAGTTTCCGCGCAAATTTTAAAGGCGCGCGCTGCGCTGCCTATTCAACCCACAGGAAGAAAACACTTATATGCCGAAAGAAGAAGTCCTCGAATTCCCCGGTATCGTCACCGAACTTCTGCCGAATGCGACGTTCCGCGTGAAGCTCGAAAACGAACACGAGATCATCGCCCACACCGCCGGCCGCATGCGCAAGAACCGCATCCGCGTTCTCGCCGGCGACAAGGTGCTTGTGGAAATGACGCCCTACGATCTGACCAAGGGCCGCATCACCTACCGTTTCAAGTAAATTTGACAAAGGTCTTGCAAGGGGTGTTCCCCCGCCTGCCGATGGTCGAGGTTCCATGGCGCTGAAATACAAGCTCATTCTGGCCTCGGGCTCGCCCCGTCGCGTCGACCTGCTCAACCAGGCCGGCATCGAGCCTGCACGCCTGATGCCGATGGATATCGACGAGGCGCCGAAGAAGTCGGAGCATCCGCGTTCGCTCGCCCGCAGGCTTTCGGCCGAGAAGGCCGAGGCAGCGCTCGCCGCCATTAAGGGCGATATCACCTGGAAGGGCAGCTATATCCTCGCCGCCGATACGGTGGTCGCCGTCGGCCGGCGCATTCTCGGCAAGGCCGAATTTGCCGACGAGGCGTTGAGTTCGCTGCATCTGCTGTCGGGACGCAACCATCTCGTCTACACCGGCGTTTGTCTGGTGACGCCGGATCGCAAGATCCGCCAGAAGATCGTCGAGACCAAGGTGCGCTTCAAGCGCCTCTCCGGTTTCGAGATCGAGAACTACCTGGCCTCCGGCCAGTGGCGCGGTAAGGCAGGCGCCTACGGCATCCAGGGCCTTGCCGGCACCTTCGTGCAGAAGATGGTGGGCTCCTACACCAATGTCGTCGGCCTGCCGCTTTATGAAACCATTGTGCTTCTGACCGGCGAAGGCTTCGATGTGCATAGCCGGTGGCCCGAGGGTTGAAGCCCGCGGCCAATTCCTGAATTAGGACGGACCGATTATGCCTGAAGACAAAAAAGCCGCCGCCAAGGTCGAACCGCTGCGCAAGGCGCGCCCTTGCCCCGAATGCGGCAAGCCCTCTCACCGCGAACATTACCCCTTCTGCTCCAACCGCTGCCGCGAGGTCGATCTCTCTCGCTGGCTGACCGGCGCCTATGCGATTCCCGTTGCCGACGACGAGACCAAGGCCGAATATCCGGATGAGGAAAACTGAAGCATGTCATCAGGGAGTGTGCAGCGGTTCCGGGAGTACGACATGCATAAAACAACGAGCTAAAGCGCCCGCGAAGCTCTTATTTTTCCTCATGAATCCGCAAAATCGGCAAGACCGTCAAAAAAGAGTCATTTGACCGCTTGCCATGGCCGAGCAAGATGCTATAACCCCGCTCGCTTCCGGGGCGCACCAAGGCCCCGCGGTTCTTTTTCTGAAAAAGGTCCATCGGAAGCTGGTTAGCCCAGGTAGCTCAGTTGGTAGAGCAGCGGATTGAAAATCCGCGTGTCACTGGTTCGATTCCGGTCCTGGGCACCACACCATTTCCCTAAACTAATCATATGCATAGTATCGGATAGCCTGAGCCAGAAGGCGGCCAACAAACCCCTCTGCTGAGAGTTTAGTTTCGCCCTTTCGATGTCTTCGCCAGCATCTCGCTCAGCGTTGCCGCCGAGAGCATGGATTCGGCCAAAAGCTTCTTGAGCTTCTGGTTTTCTTCCTCCAGGGCTCTCACCCTTCTGACATGAAGACCGACATTTCCGAACTGCAGGGATTGCCACCGATAGAAGGTCGGCTCGCTGATGCCGTACCTGTGGCAAACATCTGCCACCGTCACCCCGGCTTGGTGCTCCTTCAGAATGCCCGTAATCTGGTCGTCGTCGAATTTTCTCTTGCCCATCACCGCTTTAGTCCTCACGAAATGCTCTGTTGAAACTGTCGAGAAGAGGTCTGAGTGCATAGAGTGCCACGCTGCTTTTGCCGGTCTCGATCAGTGTCTGTGCGGGCATGCCGGCGACCATTTCGACATCCTTCATTTTCGCCAACCGCTCGTCCGTTACGCGGATTGTCGCGGCATAGTAGGGTTGGCCGCTTGCCGTATCGGTGAGACGGTCTGCCGATACATACTCGACCCGACCTTTCAGGAGTGGAACGCGCCGCTGATTGTATGGAAGGAGGTGAACCTGTGCCTCGAGCCCCGCACGGACGACATTGATATCTTCCGGCCTGACGTGGACAGACACGACAAGGCGATCGGAGCGCGGCAGAAGATCGACGAGCGGTTCGCCCGCGCCGACTACCCCACCGGCTGTGTGGATGCGCAGGTTCATGATTGTTCCATCTTCGGGCGCACGGATATCGGTCCTTGAAAGCTGGTCGTCGATCGCCCGCAAGCGCTCGCGCAATTGCATGATCTGGCTTTCCGTAGCACGCATGCCCTGGGCGACTTCGCTCAACCGGTCGCTCTCAAGCTTTGCGAGATCGGCCTGTGACTCGCTGATCACCTGGTAGGCGCGAGAGATCTGTGCCTCTACTTGACCCTGCTGGCCGTCAAGGTCTGCTTTTTCCCGCTGGAGGTTGAGAAGCCTGCTCCTTGTTTCCAGTCCCTTGGCGTTGAGGGCCGTAACCTGATCCAGTTCTTGGCTCGAGATTGCGGCTCTGTCGGCCAATGCTGCCTTTTGCGCGCCAAGTCCGACGATTTCCTGCCGCACCTGCGCGATTTTTTCATTGGCGATCTGAATTTCCGCCTGCATGACCCGGCGACGGGCTTCGAAGATTTTCTGTTGACCGATCAGAATCGCGCTGACCGAAGGATATTTGTCGATTGCTGCCCTGAGATCCTCAGGATAGGCGACATGGTCGTCGCCGGTCTGCTCCGCAAGCAGGCGGGCGCGGCTTCCTTCGGCGTCCCAAAGTTGCCCTTGGATGCTGTCGCGCTCCGAGCGAGACTTCGTGTCGTCGAGTTCTATCACGATTTGCCCGGCCATGACCGCATCGCCGTTTCTGACGAGGATCCGTCGCACAATTCCGCCTTCCAGATGCTGAATGGTCTTGCGGCTGGACTCCGGTTCGATAACGCCCGATGCGATCGCAGCGCTTTTCAGCGGCGCCAGAACCGACCAGATTCCCAATCCGACGATGAAAACCAGGATCAACAGGTTACCCGTCCAAACAACGCCTCTCAGCCCCGGCATGGGCGAAGACGGGGCCGGTCCGCGCTGTTTCTGTTCGATCACCGGCGAATAGACCGTCTGTTGCCTGGCTGTCGCTGTCGATCGTTGAGCGAACCGCTGGTCCGTCCTTGGCGAATTTGAAACTCTCGCCGGCGTTGCGTCCAGTTGAACAAGGGTCATGGCGGCGTCCCTCCCTACGTTCCTGTTCGAGACGGTGGTTGAAGATAGGTTTCATAAATCCGCTCACTGTCGCCGATGGCAGCCACAGTCCCGTTACGCATGATGGCAATCTTGTTGGTGACTGGCAGGATCCCCATCCGGTGCGTTATGATAACGACGGTCATCCCCCTGGATTTCATGCGCTCGATTGCAGTGAACAGCATCCGTTCGCCGTCATAATCCAGGCTCGAGTTCGGATCGTCGAGAACGATCAGAGATGGATTTCCATAAGCCGCGCGTGCCAGTCCCAGCTGTTGACGCTGAGCTCGAAGGAGCAGGTTCCCACCCTCACCGATATCGGTCTCGTAGCCCTGGGGCAGCCGCATGATCGCGTCGTGCAATCCAACCAGCTTCGCGGCATCGATTGCTTTGCCGGGATCTCCTCCGTCCAGCCGGCCGATCACATCCTTGATCGCTCCTCCGAAAAGTTCGATGTCTTGCGGCAGGTATCCGACGTGGCGGGTCCCCCCGCAAAGGCGCAGAGCCGTGATATCGACCCCGCCGAGAAGAGCACAGCCGCTCGTTGCTTGCACAACGCCTGCCATGACGCGACCGAGAGTCGATTTCCCCGATCCCGACGGACCGATGAGCGCTATGCAGTCGCCGGGCGCGAGGCGCAACGTGACGCCTGTCAATATCGGCCGATCGGCGAATGGCTGGATGTAGCTGACGTCATCGAGAACGAGGCCGTTACGTTCCGGTACCGGCACCATTCGGGCATCCTGGTTCGATGCAACGGCGATCAGCATTCTGTTCAAGCGATTGAAAGCATTGCGTGCAAAGGTAAAGGAGCGCCATGCACCTATTGCGCCCTCGATCGGTGCAAGCCCGCGCCCGAGCAGCAAGCTCGCAACGAAGATGATTCCGGGACTGCCGTTGTTTACGAGCACCAGCCATGTAGCAGATCCCATCATGAGGATCTGCGCGAGTGTGCGGATCGATTTGGAGAATCCAAGAATGATCTCCGTGCGATGCATCGCGATGTCCTGCGTTCTTCTCGCCATTTCCGCCTCGCGATAGACCATCATCGCTGCGCCATCCTGCATGCCCATTGCCCGGATCACCTCGATGTTTTTGAGGGCGGTCGCAAATCGGAAATAGCTCCTCGAAAGGGCAAGGTTGGCGTGGGCAAGCGGCTCTCGCGTCGCCAGTTCCGTCAGGAACGCGAACAGCAGAAGTGCAAATGCGCATAGAAGACCGATGGTCCCAAGCAGCGGGTGAACAAGAAACAGCAGGAGCAGGAATACCGGCGCCCAGGGAACGTCAAAAAAAAGGGCGCTAGCCGGTGAATCGAGGAATTGGCGTAGTGCGGCCAGGTCCCTGTAACACTCCGTGGCGGCTCCCGCATCGGCGAGAGCGGCATATTCGAATGATGCGGTCAGCACCATGGGCCGGAGCCTGTGGTCCAGCCAGCTACCGATGCGCGAAAGAGCTGCCCTGCGCACGATGTCCAGCATGGACCCGACCAACACTGCTATGGCGATGATCATCGTCAGCATCAGCAGCGTGTCGGCACTTCGGCTCGACAGGACCCTGTCATAGATCTGCAGGAGATAGATGGAAGGCGTCAGAAGAAAGAGGTTATAGCCGCAGCTATAGAGGAAGACCAACCCGAAGGCTCCGGCACAAGCCCGGAGCGCCGCAACGAGGTGTGTCTGCGGCCGCGATGGCTTTATCGATGGCTTTATCGAAATCGTTGTCATCGTCAGATCTCGCTGCACTGGATACTGACAAGAAGAGGCTGCGGGCTGGTTCAGTAAGCCTGAGGGTCGCCAGTCGAAACGAGCGACCCTCAAGGGAGATGAGTTCATGAGCCAAGATGGCTGACATCGATATGGCCGAAGGCGTTTATGAAATGATCGAGATCATTGTGCACCGTCGTCGTTTCTGGATTGGTGTGAACCAATGCTGACGAGATGTCGCCGCCCAGAGCGTAGTTCCCGTTGCCGCCGTTACCGCCGACGCCTGCGAGAATGGTGGCATGCTGATCGGCCACGAGCTGCGTATATTGTGTCGCGGTCGTAGCCGCAGCCACCGCAGCCGTGTCGTGGCCGCTTGAGTTTCCTTGACTGCCGTTGGAGTCGGAATCTCCCCCCGCGCCGCCGGCGCCGCTGTTTGAGATTGCCGCCAGGAAGCCGTTCTGGGCCTGGGTAAAGCCACCGGGTCCGCCATTGCCGGCGTCCCAATCTGCCGTCTGCCAAACGTGATCGCCGTTGTGCAGATGGGTAGATGCCCCGTCGACCGTTTGCACGGGGTCTACATATGCAACCGGGTTGTAGTCAATATTCCCATTATTGTGGCCATCACCGCCGTTGCCGGCATTCGCGTCACCTGCATCTGGGTGATTAAGGTGAATCGTGTCAGATATTTGTGGGATAGGCATTTCAGTCACTCCTTCTACTTTGGTTCGTCCGTTTTAATTCTACGGCGTTCCCCCTACGGCGTGGGTATTAGTATGTCACCGCCAGACAATACAGCCGCAGGCGAATATTGCCCGCGATTCAATCTGCGTACTATCTAGATATTCGGCGACATTCCTTCGGGCGTATGCTTGGAGGTGGCGGAGCGTTATTTTGGATTGGTATTTGGTGATCTTGCGCCGGATGGGATGAGCATGATCATGTCTGCGGCCTCGTCGAAGCGACGTCGTTTTTCCCAAACGGCCGCCGAAGCGAACCGGCCGTATTCCGAGGTCCTGACCAGGCTGCGCTTGGCGGAGGAGATTCTGTTTGGGGCGAGAAAAATCAACCCGCCACGAAAACGGAGGCCAATGCAGGACTCTAGCCCGAAGGCGGGTTGAGTGCTGTCAAACCTGCACAACGGGGCGTTACGGCCATGATAGCCAAATGGCTATAGACCTAGCCGACGGGATGTAGACGAATTGCAGGCTCTGCTTTTCTTAACTTCAGAGGCACAATGGCTGAATAATTCAGGCTACATGCGCGACACGCTTGGCGGACGTGCGGTTGACCGCGGATGGAGACGGCAATGACGGAAATTCGTCCCTTCTTGGAAGATTCGCCCAAAGCGGGCACCGATCAAAACCTCGCCTCCAGTCTGGCCGCGGGGCATCTGGCGCTGGTGCCGACCTGGCTTCCATTGGATGTTGCTTCCGGTTCGAGCTCCAATTCAGCCGGCAGCGGCGGTGACGGGATAAGCGAAGGCGTGATCAGCAGCAACGCATTGGCCGTCTTCATGCCGTCCAATGCCGCTATTGCGGGACCTCATTCGAGCGCCGACGCTTTCCAGGGCAACGATGCGCTCATCAATCAGCATCCCACCGAAATGGCCGGGATAGGCGGGAATGGCGGAAGCGGCAATGTTGCCGTGGGCAGCGGCGATGGCGCCAATCATGCCGGCACTGGGGGAGATGGCGTCTTCTACGGTGGACTCGTAAGCACCGAAGTCGCGCTGTTTGCCCCCGTGAATACCGCTGTGGCTGCGGGCCCTGGCGCGGAGGCGCACGCCGAGCAATCGAACAATGCTTTGTTTCTGCAGGGCGCAACCCAGATCGGCGGCATGGGCGGCTCGGGCGGAGACCATAACGTCGCGAGCCATGGCTCGTCGATGAGCCCGGGAACGGCGCTGACATTGACCGGCGACTTTTATGCGGGCCACGGCGGCGATGGATATTTCGTCGGCAGCATGGTCGACATAAGTATAGCCATCTTCTCGCCGATCAACATCGCCATCGGCGCCGCAGGCGGCTCGGCGGAGGCTCATCAGACAAACAATGTCATTTTCGATCAGGGCACTGTGCAGATCGCCGGCATCGGCGGCAACGGCGGTGGCTTCAACCTGTCGTCGGACACGATCTTCACCGGCAACCATGCGGGTGGCGGTGGCGGCGACGGATCGTCAACCGGCAGCATGGTCGACGTCAATGTCGGCTATTTCCATCCCATCAACATTGCCGTTCCCGCCGGTGGGACGGCGGACGCCCAACAGATCGATCATGTTCTCTATGATCAGCATGCGCTTCAATTGGCCGGCATCGCAGGCCACGGCGGAGACGGTAACCTCACCGACGCCCATTCCGCTCTGGTAGACGACATTCTGAGCTTCATGCATGGCTAGAGCGCCGCGATCTTTCAGTTTCGCTCCTCGCGCTTGAGGTCGTTGGTTTTACGCATGTCGTTATCGCAAAACTTTTTGCGCGACATGCTCGCTAGCGGATAGCTCCCCACCTGCATCCGACATGACCCCCGAACGGCCGGCTCACTGGGATGCCGAACAATCCACCATGATCGCATCCGCATTGTCGCCGATTCGGCCGTCAGAGGCCGTGACCTCTGTCCGGCATCTGGCTGGTGCCGGCGCGATGCTGCCTAAGTGAAAACAATGCCCAACTGGGTAATAATGCATCGATAGAGCCGAATCATCTAGTAATCATAATGGGTAGTCGGTGATCTTGTCCGTCTGTTGCTTTTCGCGTTTGCTGTTTTGCTGTCGGGTCTGCGACAATTTTGAATTGAGATATGGTAACAAAGCCAAGATGATCGGAATCTAGTTATATCAAGTAGATATTTTCTGAATTAATCTTCATTATATACGTTGCCTTTTCAGTGCCTTTGAAAGCTCTGTTGACCTGCTTGCCTTACGTGAACTCGGAGAAGACCGGTAAGTCTGAAGCGACAAGTCGAATCTGCATGTCATCATGAACAAGCTCTTCAATGTGCTCTGCAGGGCCCAGTCATCTCTCGCTGAAACCTTAGCTATAAGAATTATCATGAGAGATCTGACTATCGATATCGACAATAGACTCTCTTTTTATCATGACATGTAGTGAGAACAGGCATAGTATGAATGCCTGTTGGTTGCAAATATTCTGGGGAGCACGCAAGTGTCCGACAGTGCTGGAATTAAGCGCCGTATGGGGCGCAATGCACCAACTGTGATCATCGTTGGGCATTCTACACTGGCGCGCACGACCGTAGTGAAGCTTCTTGAGCGTGAACTCGCCGGCTGGAACTTTATCGATTTGATCTCGACCGAGAGTCTCGATCGAGCACTTGGAGCCGAGGTGCGTTTGATTGCATTGGATCTGGCCGGAAGAGGTGTTGAGAGCTCCAGCCTGCGTGATGACCTCGCGGCGATTACGGCACGTTTTCCTGAGGCTCCTATCACGTTGCTCTCAGGTACGGATGACGCCATCATAGCGCGTCAAGCGCTCAAGGTGGGCATCCGCGGCTTTTTCTCGACTTCACTTCCCGTTGACATTGCCCTTGCCGGTCTTGGTCTCGTTCTGGCAGGAGGAACCTTTTTCCCGCAGCTTTTGGGAGCGGTCACAAACGGCTCAAACGAACATAGTCCGGCCAGAAACGAGGCTGAAAAAAGATTGGATGATAGGACGCAGTACTTGGCGATTGCCGATTTCACTCCTCGCGAAGCGGATGTCCTCGCAGAGTTGCAATGTGGATGCTCAAATAAGGTAATTGCAGGAAAACTCAATTTGTCGGGGCATACGGTAAAGATGCATGTGCAACACATCATGCGCAAGCTGCAGGCGCAGAACCGCACTGAAGTGGTTGCCCGTTTGGTTCAAAGAGCCGCCGACGGGCGTGACGCCTTGCCGAATTAGGCAGTGTCGCCAGTACCGGGAGCTGTCTCAACGAAAGCGTCTACACCAGGGAAACACCACCGCCCGCGCGGCGGCCGTGGTGTATGCGAGCGTTCGTTTCACCCGGTCTTATATCGTGAATCCCTAATGGGAACTGCGAGTCCGGCCATCCGTTATCCATTGAGCAACGGAGGACATGAATATGCGCAAGAAGAAAGCCATCGTCGAGGCGGCGCTCGAGTCCGAGTATGAGCGCCAGCCGCTCGGGATTATGAATACGGAGCAAGCCCTGGAGCTTGAGGATTCCGACGGTCTTGTTTTCAGTCATCCGGATAAAGAGGCCGGCGTGACAGATCATTTTGTTGATCAGGACCAGTTGCGCCGATTGGTGCAGTAGATCCCTGAAAAGACGCGCGGCGCCGTCGACGTCACGCAATCATGAAGCCGCCGTCCACCGGCATCGATATCCCGTTCACCATCGCAGCCTGATCTGAGAGCAGGAAAAGAACGACGTCGGCAATATCGCTCGGCTCGGCGAAGCGGCCGACGGGAATTCGCTGCTTCATCCCGGCGGCCTTGTCGGGATCGCTCCATGCCTTCACCGCCATTGGCGTCAGCGTCACCGTTGGGTGGACGCCGTTCGCGCGTATGCCGTGCGGCCCAAGTTCCTTTGCCATGACACGCGTCAAGCCGTCCAATCCACCCTTCGACGCACAATATGCAGCGTGGTCGGGGATGCCGATAAACGACGCGATCGATGAGACATTGACGATGGCGCCCTTGCGGCCCTCCTTAATCAGCGAACGAGCATATTCCTGCGCCACGATCATCGGAGCACGCGTGTTGACCGCAACAAGACGGTCGAATGCTTCGACTGTCGTATCCAGGAAAGGCTGCAGTTCGGTTGTGCCGGCGCAGTTGACGAGGAAATCTGCCGGAAGGGCCGCGATCGCCGCCTCCCTGGTCGCATCGGCGTCCGCGAGATCGACCTGTATGGCGCGGCAGCCGGGTTCCTCTCGCAGCAGGTCGACGTCGCTCGCACTGCGGGTCAGAGCGACGACCTCAGCACCACGCTCGATGAGCATCCTCGCAATTTCGCGTCCGATGCCTTTTCCGGCACCGGTAACGATGACGGTTTTTCCTTTGAAGTCCATGGTGGTCTCCCTCACAGTCTCTGGCCCGTTTCCCGATCGAAGATATGTGCACGTCGGGGATCGATGTGGAAGTACATCGTCCGTCCGGGATCTACCTCGATGCGCTCGCGGATCAACGCGTCGATGGGCACGCCTCCGACGCGGCCGAAGATCAATGTCTCCGAACCCGTGGGCTCGAACACCGATACCTCTACCGGAACGCCGTCGTCGCCGATGGTGATATGCTCCGGTCGGATGCCGTAGGTCACGGCCCTTCCTTCATCCACCTTGGTGTTTTCCATGGGAAGGGCGACACCTTGGTCGGTGACGACAAACTTCCTGCCGTCGCGGGTGGCGACGCGGCCCTGAAGAAGATTCATCGATGGGCTGCCGATGAAGCCGGCGACGAAGAGGTTGACCGGGAAGTCGTAAAGATCGAGCGGCTTGCCGATCTGCTCGACCCTGCCGTCGCGCATCACGACGATCTTGTTGGCCATCGTCATCGCCTCGATCTGATCGTGGGTGACGTAGACGGTGGTGGTCTTCAGCCGCTGGTGAAGCTCCTTGATCTCGACGCGCATGGTGACGCGAAGTTTGGCGTCGAGGTTCGACAACGGCTCGTCGAACAGGAAGACCTTCGGATCGCGGACGATGGCACGGCCCATCGCCACGCGTTGACGCTGCCCACCCGACAATTGCTTCGGATAGCGGTCGAGATAACGCGTCAGGTCGAGGATCTCGGCCGCCCTGCCGACCTTCTCGTCGATCTCCGCCTTGGGGCGCTTGGCCATCTTCAGCGGAAAGCCCATGTTCTCGGCGACGGTCTTATGGGGGTAGAGCGCGTAGCTCTGGAAGACCATCGCGATGTCGCGCTCCTTCGGAGGAGCGTTGGTGACGACACGGCCGCCGATCCGGATGTCACCGCTGCTGACGGTCTCGAGACCGGCGATCATCCGCAGCAGGGTAGACTTGCCGCATCCGGAGGGCCCGACCAGCACGACGAATTCGCCGTCCTCGATGTCGACGCTGACGCCGTGCATGACCTGAAGCGCGCCATACTTTTTGGTGACGTCGCTAACCTGTACGTTTGCCAATGTCGTTCCTCCCTAAAGCAGCGCGGCTTGTGTCTCTGTGGTGTTACTCATCGGCTCATCCCTTCCAGACGACGTAGACGCCGAGGACTGCCGCGATTGCCGCCGCGAACCATACCGAAAGCCCGAACGGCTCGATGAACCGCATCCAGAACAGCGAGAGCGCGACCCAGAGCACCACCGAGATGAAGAGCCGGTCGAACCAGTTCGTTTCGATCGGCAGAAATCCCGGCTTGCGTTCGTTATTTCCTGATTGAGACGTCATTGCTTCATCCTTTCACTGCGCCGAAGGTCAGGCCGGCAACGATGTGACGTTGCACCACCGAAAAGACGATGAGCGCCGGAACCAGTGTCAGCATTGAGATCGCGGCCATGATGCCCCAGGCCGTCCCCGTGGTCGTCACGTATTCCGACAGGCCGGTGGTCAGTGTCCGCGCATTGAAGTTGGTGAGCGTCGCAGCGAGTAGGTATTCGTTCCACGCAAATACCCAGGTCAGGATCAGCGTCACTGCAAGTCCGGGCCGCGCCAAAGGAAAGACGATGTCGTAGAGGACGGTCCATGGGCTGGCGCCATCCATATAGGCCGCCTCGTCCAACTCCTTCGGAATTCCCTCTACGGTCGGGCGTAGCGTCCAGATGGCGAAGGGAAGGTTGAAGGAGCAGTAGACCAGGATCATGCCCAGCCGGGAATCGGCGAGCGAGAAGTCGCCGATCCTGTAGACCTGCGTCAACAGCAGGAAAAGTGGCAGGAGGAAGACCGCCGGAGGCGCCATGCGGTTGGTGATCGTCCAGAAGAAGATGCTCTCCTTGCCGGCGAGGTCGAAGCGTGTCAGCGCGTAGCAGGCAAAAAAGCCGAGCGTCGTGACGAGCAGCGCGTTGCCTGACGAAATGATCATCGAGTTCAGCATGTATCCGCGCAAGGTCGGATTTGTGAGCACGTCCTGGTAGTTCTTCCAGAAGAAGCTGCGGAGAATAACATCGGGCGTCGAGAACAGATCGAAGGGCTGTTTCACCGATATGACGAACAGCCAGTAGATCGGGAAAAGGGTCGCTAGGCTTATCAAAGTCCAAAGTACGACCGGAAGCCAGGGGTTCTGGGTCTTCATCGCGTCAACCTCTCTTCACGCGGGGCGCAATCAAGCCGACGTAGAGCAGCCAGCAGACGACGATCGTCAGGTATAGGACGATGACGGAGATCGCCGAACCGTAGCCGTAATTCGTCTTGGGGAAGACTTCCTTGAAGATATGGACACCGATGTAGCGTGTCGATGAACCCGGGCCGCCTCCGGTCAGCATCAGCACTTCGTCGACGGTGCGTAGCGCGTCCATCAGCCTAATGAACACCGTGGCGAGCAGGGCCGGGCGGATCAAGGGGAGCGTTATGTGCCAGAAGATCTGGCTCTTGCCCGCGCCGTCAATCTGCGCCTGCTCGAACGGGTCTGACGGAAGCGAGACCAGTGCGGCGATCAGCGAGAGGGTGACGAGCGGCGTCCAGTGCCAGATGTCCATGATCACCGTGACGGTGAAGGCCGCGGCAGCACTCTGGCCGATGTTCAGATCGTAGCCGAACCAACTCCTGAGAAGATAGGGAATGATGCCGATGGACGGTGTGGTCATCAGCTTCCAGACGGAACCGACGATGATCGGCGCCATGATCAGCGGCAGGGTGTGGATCGTGCGAAACACCGCTTTCCCAGGAAAGTCCTTCAGCAGCGCCTGGGCGAGGATGTAGCCAAGGACCAACTCCGACACGACCGCGAAGAAGACGAATGTGAGGGTGATGCCGAGCGAGGCCAGGAATTGGGGATCGAAGACGAGCCGCCGATAGTTGTCAGCCCAGTTGAAGACCATGCCCGGGTTGGCTGCGAACGGGTTCCATGCATGGAACGAGACCCAGAGGACGTAGATGAACGGAAAGATCCCGAACAGCCCCAGGATCACGATGGTCGGTGACAGCAACAGCCACCCGAGCTTCTGTGAATGCATCGCCTATCCCCCATGAACGTTGTGTCGACGTCCGCCCCATCCCGGAGCGAAAGATGACGGGTCGTAGGACACGACCCGTCAGTTGGGGAGGATGTTTATTTGCGATAGCCGAGCGATGTCAGTTCCTCTTCGGCCTTGGCCGCCATCTGGTCGAGGCCTTCATCGGGAGCGATCTTGCCGGTCAGGATGTCGTAGAAGATCGGAGCGGTCGCTTCACGCACCTGCGCATGGAAGGGGTAGGGAGGAGCGCCGGCGAAGAGTTTGCCCTCGTCCTTCAGCATCGTGTAGAAGCCGCCGAGCTTGATATCCATCTCCTTCACCTTCGGATCGTCGAACGTCGCCTTGTTGGTGATGCGTGGTGCGGCGATGGCCCAGTCGGGCTGCACTTCGTTCTGGCCGATGAATTCGAGGAACAGCAGCGATGCTTCCTTGTTCTTCGACGTGATCGGCACGCCGAAGGCGCCGCCATCGTAGTAGCCGATGTAGCCCTTTCCGGCTTTCGCATCGTCCAACACGCCTGGCTCGAGCGGCGGCAGAGCGAATCCGACCTGTCCCACAACCTTCGACTGCGCGGGATCGCTTGCAATCCACGCAGCATTCTCACCGTAGATGAGCCCCTGGGCGACACGGCCGGCGGCGAAGGTCGTTGCGGTTTCCGTCCAGGTCGACTGCGTCGATTCAGGCGGAGCGATGTCGCGCAGGTGCAGCCAATACTTCAACGCGGCCTTCGCCTTGTCGCCGTTCATCGTGCCGCCGTGTTCGACCGTCGCCGCATAGTTGTTCTTGGCGTCGATGCCCCAATTGTAGACGCCGAACGTCGGTACGATGGACTCGAAGAATTCATACCACGACGCCGGATGGCCCGTATGGGCTTGAGCGGTCGTGCCCCAGAGCTCCATGCCATTGTCCTTGCCGTACTTCGTGAAGAATTCGGCGATCTGAGTGTATTCCTCGTGTGTGGTCGCCGGCTTCAGGTCCTTGCCGGTTTCCTTCTTGAAGGCCTCCTTGATCTTCGGATCGTCGAAAAGGTCCTTGCGATAGAGATATGTCTTCAGAAAAGCTTCCATCGGAGTGCCGAAGAGATCGCCACTCGCATCCTTGAAGTAGTCGGAGAAGCTGGTGAAATTCGAGTCGTCGTAGGTCGGCGCCTTCAGATCCGGCTGATCCTTCAGCGTCTTGGTGATGTCGACGAGGAAATTCCTGGCCAGATAGGAGTAGATGATGTCCTGCTCGATATAGACCATGTCATAGATGCCGGTCTTGGCTTCCATGTCCTTGATGGCCTTGTCGTACATCTGATCCCAGGACGTCGTCTCGATTTCGACCTTGATGCCGGTCTTCTTTTCGAATTCCGGAGCGAGCACGTTCTTGATGTAGTTCGATGGCGGGGTGCTTTCGGTGACGCCGTGCAGTGTCACACCCTTGAATTTTGCGCCGGCGTCGGACCAGAAGTCAGCCCAGGCCGGCGAAGCGGTCGTCGCGAGGCCGAGCGTCAGCGCAAGCGCGCTAGCCTTCAAAGCATAGTGCATTTCCAATCCTCCCAGATAGCAGCGAGATCATTTCGCCGGTGCTTTGTGTAGGCCAAAAAAACTGACAGCGCAACATTTGTTGTCTAACCATGCAAATAGATGGTCTATCCCATTGATTTTCGCAGGAACAAATTTCCCCAGCGAATGTGAGGCGATGGCAATGGGCATAAAATGCTGCATTGCAAAGTAATTTTGCGAGGCAATAAAAGGAGCGTGTCGAAATTTATTTGTTGTCTTGCCAAACTAAATGGCATAGCACTGGGCGAAATCACTGGCATATCGTGGAGGAAAAACCTATGCGTCGATTGGGTATCCATTCATTTGTATGGACAGGCGGCCAAACGCAGGAAGGCCTGGAAATGGCCCTCAACAAGACGGCGGAACACGGATATCGCACCATCGAATTTGCCTATCTGCGCCCCGAGAAATTCAATCTCGATCGACTGGCAAAGCTTGCACAATCTCTCGATCTGGAGATTGGCGTGACCATGGGCCTGCCGCTCGACAAAGACGTATCGAGCGAGGATGCTTCTGCGGTGTCCGCCGGCAAGCAGACGCTGGCCGACGCCGTTCGTGCGGTCCGCGATATCGGCGGCAACAAGCTCGGCGGGATTCTTTATTCCGCGCACACCAAGTACAATCGCCAGCCGACGAAGAAGGGCTGGGACAACAGCGTCGCCGCGATCGCCGCGACCGGCGAAGTCGCCAGGCAGGCGAACGTCGACCTGGTGCTGGAGGTAGTCAACCGGTTCGAGACGAACCTGCTGAATACCACGGCGCAAGGGCTCAAGTTCATCTCCGAGACAGGATCGCAGCATGTCCGTCTCCATCTCGACACGTTCCACATGAACATCGAAGAAGCCAATCCGGCCGCCGCGATCCGTCTTGCCGGCGATAAGATCGGTTACTTCCACATCGGCGAAAGCAATCGCGGCTATCTCGGAGACGGCGTCATCAACTTCGATCTGATCTTCGACGCGCTGCTCGACATCGGTTACAACGGCGACGTCGTGTTCGAGAGCTTCTCGACGACGGTTGTCGATGAAGGCCTGTCGCTCGCCTGCGCGATCTGGCGCGATACCTGGGAGGATAATGATTTGCTTGCGGCGCACGCGAAGCGCTACATCGAGCTGAAATATGACGAGGCCAAGCGTCGTCGCGCCACAAGCGCGCGGCCCTGAATATCCTTCTGACAGCCTGTTCCAGTCGTGTAAGGGTTGGGCGACTTGGAGGGAACTGAAATATGAACGACACCGTCTCCATCGGAAGTTCGCCGCGCAGGATCCGGCAGAACAATATCGTCGCCGCCTTGCAGACGATTTACGCCCACCGAAGCCTCAGCCGGGCCGACCTCGCCCGCAAGCTCGGCATGAACCGCTCATCCTCGGGAGAGATCGTCGCCGAACTGACGGAGGGCGGATTCGTTCAGGAGTCGGAGGAGAGCGGCAAGCAGCGCCTGGAGCATTCCCGTGCCGGTCGTCCCGGTATCATGCTCGAACTGGTTCCGGATGCTGCATTCTTCGTCGGGATCGAGATCGGCGTCGAACATATATCGGCTGTGGTTGTCGACCTCTCCGCCGAGGTTCGGGCATGTCGGAAAATGGCGTTCGACACACCGTCTTCGACGGTGGAGGAGGCCGTGGCGCAGGGTATCGAACTGATTATCGGCGCAATGGCTAAGAGGATGATCGACAGGTGCAAAGGCTTGGGCCTATCGACGCCGTCCCACGTCCGTCCGGATGGGTTTGTCACGCTGGCGCCGATCATCGGCTGGCGAGACGTGCCGTTGAAAGAGATTGCCCGGTCAGCCTTCCCAGCCGCCGTGCCGATCGCGGTCGAAAACGATGCCAATGCGTTTGCGATCGGCGACAGCTATCGTCACGGCGTCGCAGGGGTGACCCTGTTTCTGCTGATGGAAACGGGCGTCGGCGGCGGCATCATGATCGATGGCAAGCTGTTTCGTGGCGGCCACGGTCTGGCGGGAGAAATCGGCCACACCCTGGTGCCGGGAAGCGGCGGTCAGAAGCTTGAACAACTGATCGGTCGCGAGGTGCTCATCAAGCAGTATCGCGAGGCTATTGGACGCGACGACGCGGATCTGCAGGATTTCCTTGGCGGCGTTCGTGATCGCGTCCCGGCCGCGGTCAATATCGCCGAAACCTGGTCGCGCCATCTCGCATATGCATTGCTGCAGGCCTGTCGTCTGCTCGACCCGGACAGGATCGTACTCGGCGGCTCCGTTGCATCCCTCTACCCGATGGTGGCTGCCCGCGTAGCGGTCCATATGTCGGAAGGCCAGAACATCGCTTTCCCCACGCCGGAGATCGTCGTGGACGATGATGCGGAGTTTCGTTCGGCCTTCGGGGCGGCATGCATGTTGCACCGGCGCTTTCTGTCGCTGGAAAGCGAGGAGTTCGGCAGCGAGGACGGTGTGCCGGTCCCATCGGCGATGAGTTAACGACAACAGGGATCGAAAGCAGGATTGCAAATGGCTTCAATACTGGCTCCGGACGCGCTTGGTCCCACGGTTTGCGTGGGGGAGATCCTCGTGGAGATCGTCGCCACGACGGTTGGAGACGGGTTCCTCGAAGCCCAGCCGCTCGTCGGTCCGTTTGCGAGCGGAGCGCCGGCGATCTTCATTTCGCAGTGCGGCCGCCTCGGCGGTAAGGCGGCAATGGTGGGCGCCGTCGGCGATGACGATTTCGGCTGCGTCAATACCGATCGCCTCAAACGCGACGGCGTCGATGTTTCGGCGATCTCGATTGATCCGGACTATCCGACGGGAAGCGCCTTCGTTCGTTACCGGAAGGATGGCTCCAGAGATTTCGTCTACAACATCGCCACCTCGGCCGCCGCGCGCTTCGGCTGGTCTGAATTGGTCGGCAATCTCATTGACCGGAGCGGACATCTTCACGTGATGGGCTCCGCCCTGTCGGTTCCGAGTGCGCGCGCGGTGATCGACAAGGCGGTCGACATCGTCAAGGCGCGCGGGGGAACGCTGTCGGTGGATCCGAACCTTCGCAAAGAGCTGAAGCTGGACGAGGACACCGAGCGCCGGTTTTCCAAGCTTGTCGCCGCCGCCGATCTGCTTCTGCCTTCCGGAGAGGAGCTCGAGCGTGCCGCAGGTGTCGAAGGCGAGGCAGAAGCGATCGGGCGCCTGTTCGAGATTGGCGTCAAGGAGATCGTGCTGAAGCGCGGAGCCGACGGCGCGACCTACTTCGGCAGCCAGGGAGACCGCGTCGATGCTCCGGCCTTTGTCGTTCGGGAGGTCGACCCTACGGGCGCCGGCGACTGCTTCGGCGGTGCCTATCTCACCTGCCGGCGGCTCGGAATGTCTCCGCAGCAGGCTCTGACCTATGCCTCGGCCGCCGGCGCCCGCAACGTCATGGTGCTGGGTCCGATGGAAGGCGCCGGCAGCCGCTCAGAACTCGATGCGTTTATCGCTTCAACGGAAAGGCGGCGGTAATGCAGGTGCATCTCAACGAACTGGCCAGGCAGAGGATCGAAGGCCACCCGAGAGGCGTGACCTCCGTGTGCTCCGCCCATCCGATCGTGCTTCGAGCTGCGCTCCGACACGGGCGGCAACAGGAGAGCACCGTGCTGATCGAAGCGACCTGCAACCAGGTCAATCATCTCGGCGGCTATACCGGGATGACGCCAAGCGACTTCGCGTCCCTCGTCATGACGATCGCGGCGGAGGAGGGTTGCCCCGAAAAACTGATCGTTCTCGGTGGCGATCACCTCGGCCCCAATCCCTGGCGCGACCGCCCGGCGGAAGAGGCCATGGCCGAGGCGGAGAAGATGGTTGCCGCCTATGTCGACGCCGGATTCCGCAAGATTCACCTGGACGCCTCGATGGGCTGCAAGGGCGAGCCGACGGCGCTCGACGACGAAACCACCGCCCATCGCGCCGCCCGGCTTGCCGCGGTCGCCGAGGCTTCGGCCAGGAAGACCGGAGGCGCAATGCCGGCTTACGTCATCGGCACCGAAGTGCCGCCGCCCGGCGGGGCCGACCATACCTTGACGACGATCGAGCCGACGGCTGCCGCGGCGGCGCTGAAGACGATCGACGTCCACCGCCGGATATTTGCGGAGGCTGGACTCGGGCAAGCGTTTGAACGGGCGATCGGGCTGGTCGTTCAGCCGGGCGTCGAGTTCGGCAATCAGAATGTTATCTTCTACGACCGCAGCAAGATAGACGGCTTGAAATCGGTGCTCATCGACGAGCCGCAATTTGTGTTCGAGGCCCACTCGACGGATTATCAGCGGACCAGGCCGTTGACCGCGCTGGTGAAGGACGGGTTCCCCATTCTGAAGGTCGGTCCCGAGTTGACCTTCGTCCTGCGTGAAGCGCTCTACGCGCTCGACGCGATCGCTTCGGACCTCTTGCCCGACTACGGCCAGCGTCCGCTCTATGCGGCGATGGAAGCGCTGATGCTCGATCAGCCGGGCAATTGGAGCCGCCATTACCAAGGGACAAAAGCCGAGATGCGTTGGTTGCGACATTACTCGCTGTCCGACCGCATCCGCTATTATTGGGCGTCGGCTGAAGGGCAAGATGCCGTCCGGCGCCTGTGCAGGGCCCTTCGAGGGCAATCCGTCCCGCTGCCATTGTTTTGGCAGTATATGCCGGCCGCGCAGGATTTTGCAGACGCGCCGCTCGATCCGGATGAGGTTCTGATCTGGAGAGTGATGAACAGTCTCGCCGACTATCACGCCGCCTGCGGCGTCGGGAAGAATTAGCAATCAGGATCAAGCAGGAGGAGAAATCGATGCAGGAATTGAAGGGGAAGATCGCGGCGGTCACGGGCGCAGCGTCCGGCATAGGATTGGCCTCGACGGAGGCAATGCTCGCCGCGGGCGCCACCGTCGTGCTGGTGGACCGGGATGAGAAGGCACTTGAGACGGTTTGCGATCGGCTTGGCGAGCGCGCTATTCCGCTCGTGATCAATCTACTGAATCCGAACGAGTGTGCGGGACTGCTCGAGGGAGTCCTGTCGAAGGCCGGCAAACTCGATATTCTGCATGCCAATGCGGGCACCTATATCGGCGGCGACCTTGTGGAAACCGACCTCGATACGATCGATCGGATGCTCAATCTTAACGTGAATGTCGTCATCAAGAACGTTCACAATGTCATTCCTCACATGATCGAACGGGGCACTGGCGACATTGTCGTCACCAGCTCCGTCGCTGGACATTCGGCGATCCCATGGGAACCGGTATATTCGTCATCGAAGTGGGCGATGACCTGCTTCGTCCAGACGATGCGACGCCAGCTTCTGAAAAACGGCATTCGCGTGGGATCGGTGTCTCCCGGGCCGGTGATCAGCGCTTTGCTCGCGGATTGGCCGGAGGAAAACCTTCGCAAGGCCAAGGAGGCTGGAGCTTTGATCGAGCCCAAGGAGGTCGCCGACGCGATCATCTTCATGCTGACCCGGCCGCGCAACGTCACCATCCGCGATATCGTGGTACTTCCAAGCGCATTCGACATCTGAAGGAGCCTGATATGAGCTACCAGGAGAAATTTCGCCTCGACGGTGAACGTGCGGTGGTCACGGGGGGAGGGCGTGCGATCGGGCTGTGCTGCACCGAGGCGCTGGCGGAGGCAGGCGCCGCTGTCGTCGTCATCGAACGCAGCGAGGCCGACGCCCAGCAAGCGCTTGCGCTACGCGATAAGGGGTACGATATCGAAGTCCGGGTGGGCGACGTCACCGACGCCGGCCGAATGGACGCAATAGCCAATGAGCTTGCCGGCGGAGCCCGGCCGGCGACGATCCTCGTCAACAATGCCGGGATCGGTCAGAACGGCATCGCGGCGGAGGATCTCACCGATGCCGATTGGCTGCGCATGATGGACGTCAATCTCAACGGCGTCTTCTGGTGCTCGCGCGCCTTCGGTCGTCACATGATCTCGATGAAGCGGGGCGCCATCGTCAACCTCGGCTCGATGTCGGGGCACATCTGCAACCGGCCGCAGCCGCAGACGGCCTACAACGTCTCCAAGGCGGCAGTCCATCACCTCACGCGCTCGTTGGCCGCCGAATGGGCGCAGCATGGCATCAGGGTAAACGCCGTCGCGCCCACCTACATCGAGACACCGATGGTGGTGGCCGTCGAAGCCAATCGCGAGCGGATTCCAATCTGGCTCGCCGACACGCCGATGGGCAGGATGGGAACGCCGGAGGAGGTCGCAAGCGCGGTCCTCTTCCTCGCCTCAGGCGCTGCCAGCCTGATGACCGGCGCCATCGTCAACGTCGATGCTGGGTTCACCTGCTGGTAGCGCTTTCGGGACGAGGCGCGAGCAGCGCCTCGTCCGAATTGGAAAACTGCCTGGCGCGATAATCAGCGGGTATGGAAACGTTACCACATCTTGTTGACTCGCATTCCTGCCCGATTTATTTGAATGTGGAAACGTTGCCATATCAGGGAGGAGCTTGATGAAGTCCGCACGGTTGAACCGACTTTTCGGCGTGTCCGGAAATTGTTTTGACGTCGCTATCGATCACGGCATGTTCAATGAACGAACATTCCTTGCCGGCATCGAGAATATGAAGACAGCCATCGAGGTGATCGCGCAGGCGGCGCCGGATGCCATTCAGCTTCCGCCGGGGACCGCACCCATTCTGCAGGCCATTCCCGGCAAGCATCGCCCGGCGCTGGTGCTGCGCACCGACATCGCAAATATCTATGGCAATCCCCTGCCATCTCAATTGTTTTCCGAAATGATCGACAGGCCGGTGGAACAGGGCGTTGCCTTGGATGCTGCCTGTGTCGTCGTCAATCTTTTGATGCTGCCGGACCAGCCGGAAGTCTATCGTGCCTGTGTGCGCAATGTGAACAGCTTTAAGCGCCAATGTGAGATCTACGGCATGCCGCTGATGGTCGAGCCGCTCGTCATGCAGGACAATTCCAAGGGCGCCTATATGGTCGATGGTGCGATCGACAAGATCCTGCCGCTTGTGCGCCAGGCGGCCGAACTCGGCGCTGATATCATCAAGGCCGACCCATGCGACAATGTCGAGGAATATCACCGTGTGGTCGAGATCGCCCAGGGCCTGCCGGTGCTGGTGCGCGGCGGCGGCCGCGTTACGGATCAGGAAATCCTGACCCGCACCAAGCAGTTGATGGAGCAGGGCGCCCGTGGCATCGTCTATGGCCGCAACGTCATTCAACACAAGAATCCCGGCGGCATGACGCAGGCCTTGATGGCGATCGTCCATGACAAGGCTTCCGTCGAGCAAGCCTCGCTGCATCTTGGCTGACGCGTCTGGGAGGACATGTCATGACGAAAATATTCCGCTTCGGCGTCATCGGCTGCGGTCTGATGGGGCGCGAGTTCGCGAGTGCCGCGGCGCGCTGGCTGCATCTGGCCGATGTGAAGGCGCGACCGGAAATTGTCGCCGTCTGCGATACCAATGCGACGCTGCTCGACTGGTTCAGGGATCATGTGCCGACCGTTCGCCAGGTCACCGCCGACTATAAGGAGCTTCTGGCCAATCCCGAGGTCGATGCAGTCTATTGTGCTCTGCCGCATGTGCTGCACCAGCAATTCTATGTCGACGTGCTGAAGGCCGGAAAGCATCTTCTCGGCGAAAAGCCCTTCGGCATGGACGCGGCTCAGAACCGGGAGATCATGGCGGTTCTCGCCGAGCACCCCGAACTCCTGGTCCGCTGTTCGTCGGAAATGCCGTTCTTTCCCGGCGCACAGAAGGTCATCGCCCTCGCAAAGAGCGGCGAGATGGGGGACATAATCGAAGTCGAGGCAGGTTTCCTGCACTCTTCGGATATCGACCGGCAAAAGCCGATCAACTGGAAGCGCATGGCCGAGATCAACGGCGACTATGGCTGCATGGGTGATCTCGGCATGCATGTGCTGCACGTGCCGCTGCGTCTCGGCTGGCGACCGACGACCCTGCATGCGCAATTGGTCAAAAAGGTCACCGAACGTCCGGACGGCAAGGGCGGCATGCTGCCCTGCACCACCTGGGACAATGCGACGATCAGCAGCCGCGTGAGCGCCGGGAATCAGGATTTCCCGATGGTGCTGAAAACCTGGCGCATCGCGCCCGGCGAATCCAACACCTGGTACATCCGCGTTCTCGGCATGAAGAAAAGCGCATTCTTCAGCACCAAGTCGCCGCGTCAGTGGCAGTGGATGGATTACAACGGCGGCGCGCAGGCTTGGAGCACCGAGGATCTCGGATACGGCTCGCTGTTTCCAGCCATAACCGGCAAGATCTTCGAATTCGGTTTTGCCGACGCCATCCAGCAGATGTGGGCGGCCTTCCTCGACGAGCTTGCCGGAGGCAATGCGAACGGGTTCGGCTGTGCGACGCCGGCGGAGGCGCAGGCGCATCATGCGGTCCTGACGGCAGCTCTGAAATCCGGCCGTGAGGACGTCGTCGTGCCGGTCGAGTATGAGGGGGCGTCCCTCTGATGCAGCGCTCCGAGATCAATGCCGCGTTGCAGCGAGCAATCGCGACCCTTAAACGTTGGCACTGGTCCTTGCCGGCATGGGGCTATTGGACAGCGGCGGATTTTGCCCTTCATCCCGAGGCATCGGCCTATTTGCGCGCCCATCAACTCGGGTGGGATGTCACCGATTTCGGCTCGAACCGATTTGCCGAATGCGGCCTCGTGCTGTTTTGCCTGCGCAATGGCATCGTTGATGTCGAGGGTGAACGGACCTATGCCGAAAAGCTGCTCTTCGTCGAGGAAGGGCAGCTCACGCCGACACACCGTCATGCAGCCAAGATGGAAGACATCATCAATCGCGCCGGCGGCGATCTCGTCATCGAATTCGCCGCCACCGATACCGATGGCCATCTGCTGAAGGATGATGTGACGGTTCCGGTCGACGGGCTGCCGCGCCGGCTCGCTGCATGGGAGCCGCTGGTTCTTCGACCTGGCCAGAGCGTGACCATCCGCACCGGGCTTTACCACCGCTTTTACGGCAGGAAAGGCGGCGGACCTGTCCTTGTCGGCGAGGTCAGCCAGGTCAACGACGACAACAGCGATAATTTCTTTTTGGAGCCGATCGGGCGCTTTGCCGCGATCGAGGAAGACGAGCCGCCGCTCAGGCCCTTGTGGAACGAAGGGGTCTGCTGATGCGAACCGGGGAGGAGGTTCACCAGCGCGACAGTCGCAAGCAGGGCGGCATCGTTTGCGCCGGAAATTTCATTGTCGATCGCGTCCACACCCTGTCCTATTGGCCAGAACAGGGCAATCTTGCGCATATCCTGCACCAGGATCTGGGCGTTGGGGGCGGGGCTGCCAATGTCGTCACCGATCTTGCCTCGCTTGGATTTCCCGGAAGACTGGCGGCGGCGGGATGCATCGGCGCCGATCCGGACGGAGAGATCGTCAAATCCAGGCTTGCAGTGGCCGGCGTCGATGTCGATGGTCTCACAGCGCTTGCCGACCGGGTGACGGCGCATACGCATGTGATGAATGTGCCCGGTCAGAACCGGACCTTCTTTTATCATGGCGGCGCCAACGATGCCGTCACGGACAAGCGCATCTCACCCGCGACCTTCGCCGAAGCCGGCTATCGGCTGTTCTACCTCGGTTATCTCATGCTGTTGCCGGGTCTCGACCGAATAGGGGCCGACGGTCTTTCGGGCGCCTCGCGCCTGCTCGAAGCCGCACGCCGCGCTGGGCTTACGACTTGCGTCGATTTCGTCTCGAGTGAAGACCCGGAATTTGCAGCCAACGTCGGCGTCGCTCTGCCCTTCTGCGACTTCCTGATCATCAACGAGATGGAGGCGGGTCGGGCAACCGGCACTATCGTTCGCGATGCGAACGGAGATTTGATCGAGGCGGGGCTTTTGAAGGCGGGCGAGCGCCTGCTTGCCGCGGGCGTCACGAAGGGAGCGATCATCCACGCGCCGGAAATCTGTCTCTGGTTCGCGCCCGGCGCCTCCCCGATCATGACGCGTTCACGACCCGTCGATCCCCATGACATCGTCAGTACTGTCGGCGCGGGAGACGCCTTCTGTGCCGCCGTGCTCTACGGCCTGCATGAGAACTGGCCTGTCGAGCATATCTGCGCCGTCGCCCATGCTGCTGCTGCGCGTTGCCTGACGGGTGCGACGGCCACCGACGGTATCCCCGACATGTCTGTTCTGCTGCGGGAGGCGAAGGAGCCTAACCCGGCCTAGCCGATAGGCGTCGCCTCGGCAGAGGGCGGCTCCGACGAGCGTCCAGTCAAAAAGGGAGGAGCAAACATGAAGCGATGCATAATGGCCGCCGTGCATGGCGACTTTGCCGGTTTAGCGACGATCGGGGAGGCAGCGCGATGACATATACAGAAAACGCGCGGCTCTCCGGCAAGGTGGCATTGGTCACCGGAGGCGCCAGCGGTATTGGCAAAGCGGTATGCGAACGCTTCGCCGCTGACGGCGCCAAGGTTGTCGTCGCGGATCTCGACGGTGGACGCTGCGCGCGGGTGGCCGAGACGATCGGCGCTGATGCCTGGGGTTTAGCACTTGATGTGACCAGCCAGGACAGCATCGAAGAAGCCCTGCGCTTTTCCATCGCCGCCGCCGGCAAGATCGACATCCTAGTCAACGCCGCAGGCATTTACGATGTCGAGTCTATTCTGGAAATAACCCGGGAGCGAACCGCGAAGGTGTTTCAGGTCAATATCGAAGGCCTGATTTTCATGACACAGGCCGTTGCCCGGCACATGGTGGAGAGAGGAGAAGGTGGGCGCATCATCAACTTCTCGTCTCAGGCTGGACGTCGGGGCGAAGGACCGGCGGTGGCTTACTGCGCTTCCAAGGCGGCCGTCATCAGCATCACGCAAAGCTGCGCTCTGGAGCTGATCCGTTACGGGATCAACGTCAACGCCATCGCTCCCGGCGTCGTCGATACGCCGATGTGGGACGTCGTCGATGCAAAACTCGGCAGCCGGGAAGGTTTGAAACCCGGCGAGGTGAAGGCTCGCGTGGCCGCCGCCGTCCCCGCCGGACGATTTGGCGCCGCTGCGGAACAGGCTGCCATGGCAGCCTTCCTGGCCGGGCCTGATGCAGCATATATCGTGGCGCAATGCTACAATGTCGACGGCGGCAATGTCATGAGCTGAGCGCTTGGCCTAATCAGCAGGAATAGGCAATCGAACTTGAGGTCTGGAGGAGTGGAATGAGGGCTGTACGCTTGGAGTCGATCGGGTCTTTGACCATGCGCAGCGTTGAGAAACCGGTTGCCGGACCTGGCGAGCTGCTGGTCCGGGTCGCGGCGGCAGGCATATGCGGTTCCGACCGACACATGTACAAGGGCGAATACCCGACTTCTATCCCCGTCACCATGGGCCACGAATTTTGCGGCATAGTCGAAGAGATTGGCAATGAAGTCGCCCGGTTTACTGGCGGCGAGTTGGTGACGGTCGACCCGAATATCGCCTGCGGCACCTGTCCGGCTTGTGCGCAAGCGCGGCCGAACCTGTGCGAGAGCTTGACCGCCATCGGAGTGACACGGGATGGCGGCTTTGCGGAATACGTGGCGGTGCCGCACGCGCAGGCATTCCTGTTGCCGGCCGACCTCGATCCCGTTCACGGCGCCTTCTGTGAACCGCTGGCCTGCTGTATCCATGCCATCGACAAGGCAAGGATCCGTCCCGGCGACGGCGTCGCTATCCTCGGCGGGGGAGTGATCGGCCTCTTGATGGTGCAACTGGCTCGTCTGGCTGGGGCAGGCAAGGTCATTTTGATCACGCGCCAGCAATCGAGACGCCAAACCGCTCTGCGCCTGGGGGCCACCCACGCCTTCGACCCGACCTCTTCGGACACAATCGCTTGTGTTCGGGAGATCACCAAAGTCGGCGCAGACGTGGTCATCGAGTGCGCCGGCGTGAGCGAAACTCTGCAAAGCGGCCTGAGGATGGCGCGGCGCGGTGGTACCTTTGTGCTTTTCGGGGTGACGCCGACAGGTGTCGAGGTGCCGGTTCTGCCCTTCGATCTTCTGATCAATGAAGTCGACATAAGGCCGGCCTACCTCAACCCCTTCACCCATTCGCGCGCCGCGGCACTGGTGGCAAGCGGGGCATTGGAACTGGACGCATTGGTCACCAAAACCATAGGTCTCGAGGAGGTCGCCGACGCGGTGGGCAACGCGCCATTGCCAGGCGAGATCAAGGTCATCGTCCGGCCCTAAAGCGGGTTTTTTCCGCTGCGGACGGGGCCGGTGGAATCGCGCGCGATCAGCGTGACCGGCACTTTGACGATCGAACCCTGTCGAGATCCGTGCCCCGTTTGCTGGTCCCCGATCAGCGCTTCCAGCAGCCGTGCTGCCTGCTGCCCGACATTGCGGATCGGCTGCGCGACCGTTGTCAGCCGTGGAAAGACGTAGGCTGCCTCTGGCAGGTCGTCGAAACCGACGACCGAATAATCGTTCGGAACGGAAAATCCGCGATCCTGGATCGCATGAATTGCGGCAATCGCGGAAACGTCGGTGGTGCCGATGATCGCGGTGACCTCCGGTCGAGACGCCAGCAATTCTCGCGCCAGCCGGTAGGTCTCGGCAAAGCTGTGCTCTTCCGCCATTGCCACGGCGGCAGGCGTGATGCCGTCTTTCGCCATTTCCGCCTTGATGCCTTGAAGGCGCAGCTGGATAGGCTGGCTGTGTGCCGGCGCCCCGACGATGGCGATCGCCCGGTGGCCGAGGCCGATGAGATGGCGCGCCATCAGCCGACCGCCGTCCTCATGATCGGCCATCACCGCGTCGTCGGCGATGCCCTTCAGCTCGCGGTCAATGGCGATGATCGGAATGTGGGCGTCCCGCAGTGCCCCGAAATGCTCGATGCTGCCGAAAGCGCTTGCGACGATGACCCCATCGACGCGCTGGGCGAGCAGCATGGAGATATAGCGTGCCTCGTGATTGATATTTTCCGCCGTGCTGCAGATCAGCGTCTGATAGCCGTGCTGAAACAACTCCTGTTCGATGGCATGGGCGAGGATGCCGAAGAACGGCACGTCAATCGACGGCAGCATCAGTCCGATCATCCGGCTTGGTGCACCGCGCAGCATACGGGCACCCTTGCTGGGGGTGTAGTTCAGTGTTCGGATTGCCGCCTCGACGCGGTCCCTGAGCTCGGGCGAGGCGTAACCGCTGTTGTTGAGCACACGCGAGACCGACGAGACTGACGTTCCTGCGAGTTTAGCGATATGTCTGATGCTGGTCGTCACGTGCTCGCATTTCTCTTTCTCGACAGCGCAAACGTCTTTTCAGATGCTGTAGCACTTTGAATGCCGCACAACTTATCCTTAAATCGACTCCGATTTAAGGAATTCGTACGCCACAACGAAGCCATTCGAATTTTTGGCTATTCGGCATTGATCGACAGCGGCCGGTTTAGCGGACAGGTGATGAACGACACAGTCATCCTTTTTCACGGCATTGCCCGAACGAAGAAAAGCATGGAGAAGCTCGCCGTCTTCCTGTCCGGAAACGGTTATCGCGTCGTGAATGTCGTTTCTCCGGGATGGGCGCTTCGTAAGCTGACACAGGATATGATCGGGAGTAGATGATTTCCGAATATTCAAACATCCGCCACACCTCCTCTGCTTAAATCCCGCTGCACCGCTATCGAAGGGAAATGCCATGCCCGCCATCCTGCGAAAGAAAATTCACGGCGCCGCGACAAGGGGACAGGTCATCGACGGGGCTGACGATATCGGCGTCGCCTATCAGGTGTTTTCCGATACGGTGGTGGAGGACGTGATCGTCAAGAATTCGCCTCGCGGCTTCAAATTTCACAACGGCCAAAATCTCACCGTCAGGCGATGCGAAACGGAGAATGTCAGGGGCGACGGCATCTATCTCACGAAGACGGCGCATGTGTTGCTGGAGAACAACCGCATGGGCGAGGCGCCGGGCGAGGGCGCAGATTGTTGCCAGTTTGCCTATCAAAACAGCGACGACAATATCAGCTCCGATGTCACGATCCGCGGCAACCTCTTCCTTCAGTCGCCGACGAGCACATCCAACAAGGGTGCACTGGTCTGCGACAAAACAAGACGATACCTTGTCGAATACAACTTCATCGGCGGCAAGAATTTTTCCTTTTCGTCGATCGGCGACGAAGCCGTCGTCCGCAGCAACATCATGCGCGACGGCAGGATGAATGACTATTCCTTCGGCTACGGCATCGGCGACAAGGCCGACCACGCCGGCCACCACGTCTATGACAACTGGATCGAGAACACCAATCGCGGCGTCAGCCTGAGCGGTTTTTCGGATCAGGAACAGGCATTTCGCAAAGACATTGATATCCACGACAACGTCATCAGCCAATGCGACATCGCATTCTTCGCCAACCGTCCGTGGTCCGGGAGCTTCCGGCGCAACATATTCCTGCGCTGCGAGCAGGATATCGTTTTGAAGGGAAAGGGCAAAGCGACCGCGGGTGATATCGATGGCAATTATTTCAATGACGGCAGCTTCCTGAACGTCACCCCGCCGCCGCTTGCCTTCAAGCCCGACGGAAAAGCGTCCGTTTCGTCTGGCCAATGGTCATCCGAGCCCGATGAGATCCGCATCCAGTGGCGGGACAAGGGGATCGATATTCCAGGCGCCAACCGGCCTTCCGTCACCGTTGCGCCTGGCATGGAATTGTCCTGCGTGCTGCTGGCCCGCAAGGCGCAGAATTGGATGCTGGCGATCGCCGAGACGGCCTATGACGACTTCACGCCGCGCGCATGGCAGGAGCATAGGCTGCCTTGGCAGAAGCGCTATCTCTCGATCTAGATCGACCTATCGCTGGCAGCGCTGGAACTGGGGCGCGTGCCAACGCCATACAAGCCATCCGGGAGGCGCGCCAGACGTCGAGCCCTTCCCTCAGGCTCAGGGCTGGTGTAGATTCCGGTTTGTCCGCAACCTGGGACGCAGTTCGGAGAGCGCCATGACCATGTGGGGCCAGAGAATGAACGGTGCCAGCATCATGCCTGCCTCGGTCATGGCTCCAAGCATGATGAGGATGATGATGGCAATCTCCTTTCGCCTGGCGCCGGATTCGGCCGGATCGGCGTCGACGATGGTCATCTTCCTGAACAGGCGGGTCAGCAAAAACAAACTCCATGCGGCAATGCCTGGAATGCCGATATTCAGCGCTAACTCAAGATAGGTGTTGTGGGTCGAGCGGGCATCGAAGGTAACCTTGACATATTGCTCCATGACCTCGGGCTGACGAAACATCGCAAAGCCATAACCGGTTAGGGGCTTATCCCATATCAATGGCAATAGCTGTTCCCAGATGTTGGTGCGGCCTGAGAAAGTAATGTCTTTGCCGAATGCTTCTGCAACTGCTGAGGCCACCCCGAGATAAATGAAGCTGGCGCCGAAGCCGACGATCACGAACAACAGGAAAACGACGAAGGAACGAAAAAGACGGTTCGGGTAGATGTGAATAATGCGAACGCCGTACAGCATCATGCTGCCGAACATCGTCAAGACGACTGCTGTCGAGGACTTCGTTGCCACAATCAAGGCAAGAAGGCAAAGCATCGCAGCCCAGCGTATCAGGGTGCTGTAACGAAGCCGGCCGAGCTTTTCCGTCGATAACAGGCAGACAAAGCTGACCGAGCAAAACTGTCCCAACGTGTTCTTATGATAAAAAGCACCTTTGACCATGCCCGCATAGCTGCCACGCATGATGGCGAATTGTGGGAAAGCGACTGTGTAGAGAACGTTGATAAATGCCGCCGCTATCGCAAAACGCCCGAGTATCCGGAACGCTTCGACATTGCCGTAGCGCGCACGGTACAGAAGAGGTGGGATTGCGAGAACGATGACCGCGGCCAATCCTTTTAAGGACGCGGCCTTGTCGATGGAGAAGACTATTGATGTCAGGCACGAAATGCCAACAACGACGATGAACGGTGAAATCCTTGAAAAGACCCGCAGGAACTGCTTTTGCTCCAACAGAAAATACAAGCCCGACAAAGGAATAAGGCTGTAGAGCAAGAGCTTCATCGGAAGTGGATCGACAAATGCGCCGTCTTCGAAGTTTGCGGGCAGGCCGTACCACATGCTTGTGGCCCGCCAAAGAGCAGCATAAAATGCTATTGTAAGAACAAGTTTTGCCAGCACATCGCGTCTGACGCGCCACCGGGGCACAGACTGCCGGTGGTAGCCCGCCGGATAGTGGTGTCTTGCTAAAGCTGCATCTTCTATCGTCATCAAAGGCTCACATAGATCAATCTGGAAAACTCCGGCTGTTCGCCACGATCAAGGCATGCCGGTATTCGATTGAACGGAGCCAGGAACTGATTTTCTGCATTCCTCGGCTTCCGCTCGCGAAGAACGAATTCGTTTGGGCGTTTCGATAACGTCGTCCTAGTTTCGCAAACTGCCCGTTCCGGCGGGCGATACAGCCAGGGCAAACCTGCCCAGTGGCCCAAGCCTGTTGAAGCGGCACGTCTCACTTCGCTATGCGGCGCGACTTTAAGCGAACTCATTCCGCGAATCCAGCCGATAAAATCACGTCATGATGTCGCGTCGTTTGACTGTCCATTCAGTAGCCAAAGAGAAATTGTCTCGCGACGGGTTTAAGGCACGCGTCGTCCTCGATGACGATGTAATCGCCATTCTCCAGCGGATAGCCCTTGACCTGTTCGTCGCGCTCGACCGCCGGTCTCGCCGTCGACGAATTGCCGCTCCACCCGATGGCCGGTCCTGCGGTTGATGATGTTGAAGGAGACGCGGTCGGAGGAGGAAATGGCGGTGTAAAGCCCGACGGCACAGGCAAGGTCACCCACTTTCAGATGACCTTTCCAGCCTGCCCGCGCGGCCATTCCATCCTCGCTGCAAATCAGAGCCGACTGTTGCTCTTATCGGTTTCGATTTCCTGAAATGCCCAGCCGCCGCCATCGGCCGCGGGATAGGCGAGCAGCGCGTCGCCATCGCCGATCTTCTGGCGTGACGCAGCGTCTTTGGCATGGACTATCGCCTCATCGGCCGTTGCATAGGTTTCCGAAAGCGTGTCTCCGAGCTTATAGGCCCAGCCATTGTCGTGCGGCACGACCTGATAGGTGATATCGGCCATTTCGGATCTCCTCTCTTTTCGTTTTCACGCAATTCCGAATGCAAACCACTGCACACTTTGCTGGAATTGCGCCTAGTTCCGATTTGGTTTGCGCCGCTCGTCGAGGGCGATGATCTTCTCCAGCGAAGCGATATCCTCGCTGGTGACGACAGGAACCGGATCGGCAGCGATCGCTTCAAGCACTTCCTTCGAGACGGCGCCGTTGCGGATCGCCCATTCCAGCGTTTCGCGCGTTTCCCGCTCGGCTTTCAGCTGCGCATAGAGCGCAACGATCAGCCGATCGCGCGCGTCCATGCGCCCGCTTTGACGGTCCACGCTACGGACATCAGGCATCGCAATTCACCTTTGTCGCTGATTTCGTTCAGGTGTAATCAACTGATAGGGAATGCAAAGGTTCCGAAACCGCCGGGCGGCCCTTGCCCGTTGCGGCGCCGGGCGGAAATTGCCATCTGCAGACAGTTCGTCAAAAGGATTTCATTATGGTCGATCTCAAGGCCCGTCCCCGCCCGACCGGTGCCACCGCCGTTCTCGGCCGCACGGGTTTTCCGCATGTCACCTCCGCCACCGGGGGTGAGATCGATATCGTCACCTCGCCGTCGCAGCCGGGCTTCAATCCGCTCGATCTGCTCTATGCCTCGCTCTCGGCCTGCCTCGTGCTCAGCGCCCGCATGGCCGCCAGCCAGATGGGTGTTCTCGACAAGATCGGCGAGATCACTGCCGAGGTCACCGGCGAGAAGGCGACGGAAGGTCTTTCGCGTGTTGCCAGGTTCAATATCGCCTTCTCGATCAAGGGCGACATCGACGAGGAAACCCGGCAGAAGATCGTCCATGCAGCCGAGGATGAAATCTGCACGGTGAGCAACACGATCCGCGGCAACCCCGATTTTTCGATGACGATATCGGCATAGATTGAATCTACACAATATTTATAGACAATTGCCGGGGAGGATTGCGCGACCCATGCCCGGCTTCTATGCTTGGGCATCGAAAGCGATGATCCGGCCACCATGCAGTCTAAGCCTTTCCCGAAGTCCGAACGGCCCGTCGTCGCTATCATCGGTGGCGGCGTCTCCGGCGCCGGCGTCGCCTATCACCTCGCCCGGGCGAACTACGGCGAGCCTCCCGTCATCCTGGTCTTCGAGCCGCGCGCCGAACTCGGCCGCGGCCTTGCCTACGACACGGCCGATCCCGCCCACCGCATCAATGTCCCGGCCGCCAAGATGAGCCTGCAGCCCGACGACCAGGGCGAATTCCAGGCCTGGATCGAAGCCCGCGACGCCGTCGCCGGCGACCCTCAGGCCAGACAGCCCGATGGCTCGCTCTTCCCGCGGCGCCGGCTGTTCGGAGATTATGTCGCCTCCCTGCTGAAGCCGCTCGTGAAAGACGGTCGCGTGCGGCATTGCCAGGCGGCGGTGACCGGTGTCGAGCGCCGTGCCGGCCGCTGGACCATCCGCGATGATAAGGGCGGCGTGACCGAGGCCGATATCGTCGCGATCGCCACCAGCCATCCGCCGCCCGCAGCCCCCGGCCGGCTGGCGAGCCGGCTTGCGGCCCATCCCCGTTTCGTCGCCGATACCACGAAGCCGGGCGCGCTCGAGGTGATCCGCCCGCATGACCGGGTACTGGTCATCGGCAACGGCCTGACGGCCGCCGATGTCATCGCCTCGCTTGCTGAGCGCGGACATGACGGTCCGGTGTCCGCGATCTCGCGCCGCGGTCTGCGTTCGCGCGGGCACGCGCCGGTGCCGCAGCCGCTCTTTGGCGACTTCGTCGTGGATGCGGCACATTCTTCCGGCTCGCTGCTGGCAAGGATCCGCGCCGCCATAAAAGCGGCGAAGGCTGAGGGCATTAGTTGGCACGGCGTGATCGATCAGGTGCGGGCGCAGGGACACGATCTCTGGCAGGCGCTGCCGGACACTGAGCGACGCCGTCTCGTCCGCCATCTGCGTCCCTATTGGGATGTGCACCGTTTCCGCATCGCGCCGCAGGTCGAGGCTGTGCTCGACGCCGCGATTGCCGCGGGCCGCCTCGACATCCTGGCCGGTTCGGTCGCGGATGCACGCATCGAAGGCCAACTCATTCTGTGCGCCCTGCAGCCGCGTCATCAGCGCCTGCCGCTGGAGCGGTGCTATGACGCCGTCATCGTCACCACCGGCCCGGCCCATGGCGGCATCCTTGACACCCAGCCTTGGCTTGCAGCCCTTGCGACAAGCGGCCACCTGTCGCTCGATCCGACCGGCCTCGGCCTTGCCTGCACCGAGCGTTCTGAGGCAATCGGCCCGTCGGGAACGGCCGATCCTTCGCTGCTGATCTCCGGCCCGCTGGCGCGGGGTACATTCGGCGAGTTGATGGGCCTGCCGCAGGTGACCGAGCATGCCTTCTTCGTCGCGTCCGAGATCGCCGTCAAGCTGCGGGCAACCTCTAAAAATATCCATCCGCTCTGATTTTCGATCGATCTGTCGCTCCTCGGCTGTCGCCGACGACCGACTTCTGATAGTTCCTCGCGGTATTGTCCCGCCGCCGGGCATCCGGGTGGCTTAGAAGAAGCATCAAGATCATGTCGCAGGCTGCCTCCACCCTTTCCGAAGCCTCGCCTTCCAATCGCCTCGCCCTCGCCGCCCTCATTCTGGGCGGGGCAGCGATCGGCGGCTCGCCGATCTTCGTCCGGCTGTCCGAAGTCGGACCGATGGCCACGGCCTTCTGGCGCGTAGCGCTGGCGCTGATCGCGATCTTCATCGTTTCGCTCATGAAAAAGGATGCAGGCCCGAAGCCGCAGAGCCTTTCCGATTACGGCATGCTGATCCTTCCGGGCGCCATGCTGTCGCTCGACCTCGCCGCCTGGCACCTTTCGCTCACCATGACCTCGGTTGCCAATGCGACGCTGCTGGCCAACCTCGCACCGGTCTTCGTCACGGTGATCGCCTTCGTCTTTTTCGGGGCGAGGATCAGCGGCGTTTTCCTGTTCGGGCTTGCCCTGGCGCTGGCAGGCGTCGTCGTTCTGAAGGGCGGACCGGCAGCCATCGGCAATGGCGATCTCAGCGGCGATGGCATCGCGATGATCGCTGCCTTCTTCTACGCCTGCTACATCCTGGCGATCGGCAGGCTGCGGAGCCGGTTCGATACGATCAGAATCATGCTGTGGAGCACGGCGTCCGCTGCCATTTTCATCTTCCCGATCGGCTTCTTTTACGAAGGTCAGATGCTGCCCGCGACCGTCTATGGCTGGTCGATCCTCTTCGGTCTTGCCTTTATCAGCCACGCCGGCGGACAGGTGGCGATCACCTACGCGCTGGCCTATCTGCCGCTGGCCTTTTCCTCTTTGACGCTGCTGTTGCAGCCGGTCGTCGCGGCAATCCTTGCCTGGGCACTGTTGAACGAGGCAATCGGGACGATGCAGGCGCTCGGCGCTGCCGTCGTGCTCGCCGGCATCATGGTTGCCCGCGCTTCTCGCGTTCAGGTTTAGCCGTTTTCGGAAACGACGCTCAGCGATTCTCCTGCAGCAGCCATTTCTGGATGATCGGCACGTCGGCATCGCCGAGATCGTGGCCGCCGGGAATGACGTCGGAATCGACGGTGGCGCCCGAACTCTTCAGCCGCGCTTCCAACTCGCTGGCATATTTGCCGTAGGCATCGGTCTTGCCGCTGATGACGAGCAGGTCGGTGCCTTTGAGATCGGCATGCGGATAGTCGCTGAGAACCGGCATGGAGCGCAGCAGCACTGCCTTGTGAACCAGGTTCGGGTGCAGGTAGAGCAGCGAATTCAATAGGTTGGCGCCATTGGAATAGCCGACATAGACGACTTTCTGAGGATCGAGCCCGTAGGATTTGACGGCACCCTCGATAAAGGCAGCGAAGGCCTCCGCCTCGGTCTTGATGTCGTTCTGATCGAAGGAGAAGGGGGTAAGGCGCTTGTACCAGCGCGGAAAGCCTTCCTCCGTCGCGCGGCCGCGCACGCCAAGCAGCGTCGCACGCGGTGCCGCCTTGTTCAACAGTGGCATCAGCGTCGTCTCATTGCCGCCGGAGCCGTGCAGCAGCACGAAGACGCTGCCGTCGGGGTCCGGCGGCGTATAGAAGCGATGGACGAATGGCAATTCGCGGTAATTGATGCGCGGTTGGCCGGGCATGGCAAATTGCGGCAGCATGACCTTCAGGTCGTGGAGATTGGTGATCGCTTCGGGCGGCGCGAACAGCTTCGACCCAAGGGCGGCCTGCTGTTCGTCAACGGTCATGCCCGGCTTGTCGGTCGCCAGTTCTATCAGCGTGCCGCCGGGCTCGCGGGCATAAAGCGAGCGGAAATACTTGCGGTCGTGCATGCTGGTCGGCGAGGCGTCGGTCGCCTCGAGTGCCTTGCGGACGGAAAGCACCGTCTCCTCGTCCGCGGCGCGGAAGGCGACGTGATCGACCGTGCCGGTGCCCGGCGCGCCGGACCAGAAGCCACGCGCATCGCGCACGTCGATGACGTCGCCGGATTGCGAAATCAGCCTGTCGATCGTGCCGCGGCTCGCCTGGAAGCGGTAACCGAAATGGCTTTCGAGAAAGCTGCGGCTTTCGGCAGGCTTCTCGGTCAGCATGGTTACCCCGCGCACGCGCTGGACGGCATGTTCGACCGGGATCGATGCGCCGTCCCAGGCAGCCGGCGACACCAGGGTCTTTGCGCCCGCGAGCTTGAGGATGATGTTGTCCGGATCCTTCAGCCGCAGCACAGGCTCGCCGAATTCAGCGGCCGGCCCTTCCGAGCGCAGGCCGAAACTCATGGCTCGCGTCAGCCAGTAGCCGATGCTGGCGGGGTCGATCGACAGTGATATTTCACTGATCTGGCCGAAGCCCGCCCGGCCTGGCGCGCCATCTTCCCAGGCGAGGAAGGTGAGGAGCGAACCCGGCGTTCCTGCCGCGTCGCCGTAGAAGAGATGAAGTTGTGTCGCGTCCTCGTAGCCGGCCGTCTGCTTGACGAGCCGCATGCCGAGAAAACCGACGTAAAAGTCCACGTTCGCCTGCACCTTTCGGGTGACGGCCGTCACGTGATGTATACCTGATACCATCGGAAGCAGTCCTGATTGAAGCGGTGTCGTCAGGAGCGCGAGTATGAGAGCTGCGAAGGTCATACCGTTGCCAATGACCACCGCTTAGTTTTGTTCCGCACAAAGCGCAAGCGAATCGCCGCGCTGCAGCAACTCCAAATGTTCGACATCTTCGAGTGCCTCTTCGAGTTGCTGCAGGGTCGGCGGCTTGACCATATAGGCGCGCGCGCCGAGATTTCTGGCCCGCTGTCGGTCGCTCTCATCGCCTGACGTGCTGAGAATGCAGACGGGAATCTGGTTGAGGCGGATATCGGCGGAAAGCGCACGCAGCACCTCGAAGCCATCCATGATCGGCATGTTGATGTCGAGCAGCATCAGGTCGATTTGCGGCACATCGGCGCTACCGGCGCGTTCTTCGAGCAGCCGCATCGCCTCGCGTCCGTTGGTGGCGACATGCAGGTGGAAATCCACCTTCTCCCGCCGCATCAGCTTGATCTTCAGAAGCTGGATGTCGGCCGGGCTGTCCTCCACTAGCAGCACTTCGGCGAGCCGGCCTGCACCTTCGCCTGGCTGCTCCGCCGGCTTGCTGTTGTGCGGGATGGCCGAAACAGCAGGCGGCGCGGGCCTCGTCTCGGAGAGCGGCACGTCGAGAATGAAGGTGGCGCCCGGCCCATTTTCCGCCTCGCACCAGATCGAGCCGCCGTGCAGCTGTGCGATGCGGCGGCAGATGGCAAGGCCGAGCCCGGTGCCCTCGATGCCGCGGCCGACGAGGCGCTTGAATGGCTGGAAGATCAGTTCGCGATGCTGAGGATCGATGCCCGGCCCGTTGTCACGCACGGTGAGGCGACAGAAATCGCCATGCGCTTCGCCCGAGATCGTGACCTCCGGAACCTTCTGCTCGCAGTAGCGGATGGCGTTCGACACGAGATTCTGCAGCAGCTGGGTCAGCAGCGTCGCATCGCCCATAACCTCCGGCAGCGCCCCGCGGATGATGACGGCGCCGCGGCTTTCGGTCTGCTGGCGCAGATTGTTCTCCACCTGATCGAGCACATCAGAGAGTGAGACCGGCGTCAGCACTGGCCCGCCGGAGGCCTCGAGTCTGGTGAAACCCGACACCTTGACGATCAGATCTTCCATATGGTCGGCGGCGCTGAGCACGTAATCGAGCAGTTCCCGGTCTTCAGCCGGAAGCGCTGCAGAACCGTGCAGGATGCGGCTGAAGGATTTGATCGTCCGGAGCGGCTCCTTCAGATCATGGGCCATGGCGCGCGTGAAGATCTCGAGCGATTGCCGCTTCTGCTCCAGCCGTGCTTCCAGCATGCCGTGCATGATGGCGTTCTGGATGCAGCGATGCAGTGTTTCCGGCGACAGCGAATCCTTCGTCAGATAGTCGCGCGCGCCGCTCTTCATCACCTCGACGGCAACGGTTTCGTTGCCCTGGCCGGTCAGCATGATGACGTTGGCGGCGGGATCGTTCTCCAGGATATCGGCAAGAACGCCGAGCCCATTGCGCCCCGGCAGCGAATAGTCGAGCAGGATGCAGTTCGGCCGTTTCCGGCCGTTCAGCGCAAGGCCCTCCTCACCCGTTTCCGCTTCCAGGACGGAATAGGCGGTACTGGAGACGCGGCCCAATATGCGGCGATACGCCTCGCGATCGTCGATATTGTCGTCGATGATGAGAATGCTGCAGTTTTCCGCCAATCTGTCAGTCCTCGAGCGGCAGGATGGCGATTTCGAACCAGTATTCCTTCAGCCGCTGGATCGCCCCGAAGAGCCCGTCGAGATCGACCGGCTTCTGCACATAGGTATTGGCGCCGAGCGCATAGCAACCTTCGATATCGCGTTCGTCGTCGGAGGTGGTGAGGATCACCACCGGGATCTTGCGCCAGCCGGCGTTCGACTTGATCGCCTCCAGCGTCTTGCGGCCGTCAAGCCCCGGCATGTTGAGATCAAGCAGGATCAGCCCCGGTTTCGGCACCATCGCGCCGAGCATGTCGAGCGCTTCCTGGCCGGAGGCCGCCCAGCGGATCGAGTTGCGCAGGTTGGTGCGTTTGAAGGCGCGCATCGTCGCTTCGAAATCGTCTTCGCTGTCCTCGACGATCAGGATGGGTTGCGTGTCACGCTGCTGCATTCTGCCCCTCGCGCTTTTTTCCTAGAGTAAAATAGAATGTCGTGCCGGCGCCGACCTCGGATTCCAACCAGATATCGCCGTTGTGCCGCGCGATGATCTTGCGGACGAAGGTGAGGCCTGCTCCGGTGCCGTCGTCGGAATCCTGCGACTTTTCCAGCCGTTTGAAAATGCGAAAAATGTCCTCATGGAATTCCTGGGGTATGCCCTTGCCGTTATCCCTGACGAAAAAAACGTTGCGGGCAACGGTACCGTCCTCGCCTACGAACCGATCGAGATAGCCGATCGAAACGAGCGGTGCCGACTTGTCATTGTATTTGATCGCATTGGTGATGAGATTGCGGAACACCTCGGTCAACCGCGGCGCGTCGCAGACCACATCAGGCAACTGGCCGTCGATAATGACCTTGGCATGCCGCTCCTCCAGCAGGAGTTCCATCGTCGCAACGACATCCTTGACGATCAGACCGATATCGGTGCGTTTGACCGCCAGCTGCTGCCGTCCGAGCCGGGAGAAATAAAGCAGGTCGTTGACGAGTTTTTCCATGCGCTGGCTGAGGCGCACCAGCCGGTTCAGTCGGCGCACGCCATCGTCGTCGAGCTTGTCCTCATAGTCTTCGAGGAGAAAACGCGAGTGGTTGTGCAGGCCGCGCAGCGGTTCCTTGAGATCATGCGAGGCAATATAGGCGAATTCGTCGAGGTCGTGGTTGCTGCGCTCGAGTTCGGCCGTATAGGCCTCGAGCTGGGCAAGTGTCGTTTTCATCCGCTCTTCCTGCCGGGAGCGCTCGCTGATGTCACGCACGATGCCGACGAAGATCTTCGTATCGCCGGTGGCGACGGCGCTGATGGAAACGTCGATCGGAAAGACGATGCCGCTGTTGCGCCGTCCAGAGACCATGCGCGTCTTGCCGATGATACGCTCCTCGCCGGTCCGCCGGTAATGGGCGAGATAGCCGTCATGCTCGGAATGGTAGGGTTCGGGCATCAGCATCTTGATATTCCGGCCGATCGTCTCCTGCGGGGAGTAACCAAACATGCTTTCAGCCGCCGGGTTGAAGCTCCTGATCGCTCCACTCTCGTCGATGACGATGACGGCATCGGGCGTGCCGCGAACCAGCGCGCCGAAACGGACCCGCTCGGTTTCGAGGTTGTGATTGTTGCGCATGAAATAAAAGATGAGGATCGCGATCAGCCACAGCGTCGCGGCCGTGATCGTGCGGTTGGCGATCTCCTGCCAGAATGCTGCCTCGTCGTGCTTGACGGCGAAAAAGCCGAGCATCAGCAGCACGGTGCAGGCAAAGGCGAAGAAAAGCGGCGCGTTCCGGTTACCGAACCAGAGCGCCGTCAGCACCAGCGGCACATAGAGAATGCCGTTCGCGACACCGAGCGGCGTATAAAGATCGACGAGAAGGCCGGTGAAGCAAACCGCAGCTGGGATCCAGAGCGGGATCTGCGCTCGGTTTGCCGGCAGCAACCACCAGGAACGGGCGAGAAGCCCCGAGCCGAAGATCACGATGCCGACCGCCGTATGCACCGCCATCGCCGCGTAAGGCCCCCAGCGGTAACCCTGTTCGGCATCGGTGATATAGCTGGCCAGGGCGATCATGCCGAGGGTGATGACGACGTAGCTCGTCAGTTCCTGCACCACCTGGCTTTTCCTCACCGCGTGGAGAGAGAGCAGCAGCGAAAGATTGGCGATCAGGAAGACCAACGCCGTGTTCGGCCCCATGCCGCCGCCGATCTGCGCGATGAAATCGGGCGGGATGACGAAGCGGGCGATCAGCAGGTCGACATTGTGGAAGGTCCGGCCGAGCGTCGCGATTTCGACGAGCCGGGCCGCGGCGATTGCCGCCGCAAACCCTGCCATGATCGTTGCCGCGATCCGAAAACGACGGACAGCCAGCGTCGAGGCGGCAAGTCCCACGCCGGAAAGCACGAAGCAGAGCGCGGTGTTGAAGGCCATCGATGGAAAGCCGGGAACGAGCGAAATGATCACCGTGATCTGCAGCAGCCAACCGGCAACGGCGCTCATTCCGAGCAGGACCATCAGGCCGCCAACCGCAATCGCGAAGCCACGGTAGCGCCACCGCCTCCGTTGGTCCTGCAGGTCCACGTTGGACTTATCCTGCACTCGTCGTGTCCTCCTCGGTTCGCGCGGCCATTTTTTCCGAAATCGAGGAATACTCAATAGGCAGGGGAGGGCGGTGCTGCGCTTTTTGCGAAATGATTTTTCGATAAGATGGATCGAATTTTCGTGAAACCGCGATATCGTGACGTTGAAGGACAGCGAAGTTCATTCGAACAATATCCAAATCATGGTGCTGAATGCCTACCATAATTTACGTCGATGACAGCAGGGATGATCTCTTCTATCTCGACTATATCCGCAGGAAGCAGCAGATAGAGGTTGATCTATTCTGTTTTTCGACCGCCGAGACGGCGCTGGCGGCGCTGGAACAGCGTGCGGCGGAAGGCTGGGCCCTGCCGGAGCTGCTGGTCGCCGATCTCTACATGCCGCTCGACAGCGGCATTGCCTTGGTGAGCACGCTGCGTCGGGACGATCGTTTCAAAGCGATGCGGCTTGCCGTCTGCAGCGGCTCGGATGCTGCCGAGGATCGTGCGCGCTCACTTAAGGCCGGCGCCGATGCCTATCTGGAAAAGCCGCTTGACCTCGCCAGGATTCTTCTCAATCTTGAGATGTAGGAAACGGCGAGCGCCCGGTAACCCATACTCCATTCTTTGTCCAAGCCATATGACGAACCGCAATTGACAAGGTCGAGGACGCATCACAAGATGCAACCGACGCGAAGGAAATGGTACGCAAAATAAGCGTTGAGAGAACCGATCAACCCGCGTTCGCCGCCACGAACATCAGCCAACCCCTTAGCTGAATGGGCCTGTCGGCTCTCTCGCGCTTACGTCTGGCACTGCCTTCTCGCATTCATGGATGTTGAATGCAGGAAGAATACGATACCCAGGTAAGAACTACTGCCCTCAGTAAAATCTGCCCGTGCATCACTTGTCGTTGAGATAATTGATGATTTCCGCCTTAGATATCGAAAGTCCCCGTTTTCGATATTCGTCATCAACCGTCTCGCAATTTTTGTAGCTCTTCGCGTTAAAGACGTATATCCCAAGATTTCGGGATTGGAGGTATTGGCGGGAGGAGAGGAAGAGTGGGAATGAATAATGCCCCGGCAATTCCCTTTCACGCCGGACCGGAACTGAGCCGGGCGATCAATCGCACCGATTTTTTCCGGCTGCTGAAGTCGGCGGCGCAGCACTACAACTTCGATCATTTCGCGCTGGCCCGCATCTCCGAGGCTTCGGCCCCTTTCGCTGAACGCGATGTCGTCATCACCAATGTCGCCGAGCGGCGTGTCGGCCTTTTCATCACGACGTTGAAGGAAGCGCTGGGGACCGTCCGGGCAAAGTCCGCCCAGTTTCTGGCAACCCCGGTTCATGGCAGAAGCGCACAGCCGGAAGACTATCGCTCCGATCTCGTTTTCAACGAGTTCCGGAGTGGCGTCTTTTTGTTCATCCCGCTGTTTACGCCGGAAGGGCGGCGCTATTGCCTCGTGCTCAGCGGCGAGCGCCAGGAGCCGGATCAGAGCGAAGTCGCCGACATGCTTCTCGACGCCATGCGCATTTTCGACAAGCTTTATGAGGAAATCTTGACGCAGGAAATGTCCGGACGGCTGACCCAGCGCGAGCAGGAAATTGTCAAATGGACGAGCGAAGGCAAGACGTCGGCTGAGATCGCCATCATTCTCGGTCTTTCCGAACACACGGTCAATTCGCACATCACCGCGGCCGCACGCAAACTTGACGCTGTCAACCGCGTTCACATGGTGGCGATCGCCTTGAGGAATGGTTTGGTTTCGTGACGGTGGTTTCGGGATTGAGGAAATGAGACGATGATCACCGAAACGGGCCGAAGGAACGCCGTAAAAGTTCTCTTTGTCGACGACGAATTCATCGAATTCCGTGCGCTCAAGAAGAAGATCGCCGATCTCTCCGAGCCGGCCGTCGAGGTTGAATATTCGCCATCGATCGGTGACGCGCTGGAAAAGATCCGCTTGGAGCGTTTCGATCTGATCCTGCTCGACAACCGCCTCCTGCCGAACGCCGATTTCCGCGAAACGGTACCGGAATTGCGCGGCATCGGTTACACCGGCCCGATCGGCGTCGTCTCGACCGATATATCGGGCGGCTATTTCCAGGAATTCCCGAATTACGGCGTCGATTTCCGCATCGGCAAGGATGAAATCGATGCCCAGACGCTGCAGCACATCATCCGCGAATATGTGACCTACGACGTCCCGGATTTTTGGAAGGACGACTACAGTATCTAACGATCAAGCGATGGGAAGGCGGATGACGAAGCGGCTGCCGCTTGCATCCGAATGTTCAAGGCTGATATCGCCGCCAAGCGCTGTTAGAAATTCCCGCGCCGTCGTCAATCCGAGACCGGCGCCCTGGACCGCTCCCTCCTTGGGCAATTTCCAGAACGGCTCGAATATCCGCTCCCGATAAGCCGGATCGATGCCCATCCCATTGTCGGAAATCCGGATCAACCAATCGGTCCCCTCTCGCTCCGCCGCAATGCCCACATGCGGGGGCGCTTCGCTGCGATAGATGAGGGCATTGGTCAGCAGATGCCTCAGCGCCAGGCCGAGCAGGGCAGGGTCGGTGCGGATGGAGGGCAGGCCTTGGCTCTCAAGCGTCGCGTCGTGGGTCGCCGTCTCGTCGGTCAGTTCGCCCCAGACATTTTCGGCCAGCGCCTGCAGATCGACCTCTTCAGGCGTCACCTGAGGTGTTCCGCCGGCAAGGCTCATCAATGCCTTGGTGAGGCGCTGCGCGACTTGCGCCTTTTCCATGATCATCCTGAGGCTCTGAAGCTGTTCGCCGTCCAGCGTCTCCTCGAGATCGTCGAGCAGCAGCTCGGCATACATGGCGATATGACGGAGCGGCGATTGCAGGTCGTGCGAGGCGGTTGCGAGAAAACGCTTGATACGCTCCTCGCTATCGCCGGCAACGTTGGTTTCCTGCGGTCTCGTCGGGTTGGATGACATTGGCGCTTCCCCGATCTTTTGGCGGAGAATTCCGAAACCGGAATCCGGATCTAACTTATTGAAGTTGAGCATGATGCCGAAAACGCTCACATTTTTCGCCATCGCGCTTTGGTCGACAATAGAAAGAGGGCGCCGGTTCTGCAACCGGCGCCCTCTTCAAGATGCGTTTACACGCGGATTTTAGCTCGCTGACTTGCGCGGGCGACCCTGTTCCGGCGGGATGATTTCGACTGCGCCGTCGGTTGCCGGTGCCTTCGCATGGCGGCGGCGCCAGTCGCCGAGGAAGAGCAGGATCGGTGCCGCGATGAAGATCGAAGAGGCGCCGGCCACGAGAATGCCGAAGACCATCGGGATCGCGAAGCTTGATACGGCGCTGCCGCCCCAGATCGCCATCGGCACCAGCGCGAGGAAGGCCGTCGCATTGGTGTAGAGGCTTCGCGCCAGGGTCTCGTTGATCGACTTGTCGATGATCTCGCGCAACGGCATCGACTTATAGAGCCGCATGTTTTCGCGCATGCGGTCGTAGACGACAACCTTGTCGTTCACTGAGTATCCGACGAGCGTCAGGATGGCGGCGATGGCTGTCAGGTTGAAGTCGAGGCCGGTGATCGCGAAGAAGCCGATCGCCTTGGTGACGTCGAGCACCAGCGTGACGATGGCGCCGACGGCAAACGGCCATTCGAACCGCACCCAGATGTAGATGAGCATCGCGAAGCTGGCGATCACCACCGACAGGATGCCGGCCCAGGCAAGCTCGCCGCTGACCTTCGGACCGATGACGTCTGTGCCTTCGACGGTGGCGCCCGGATCAATCTTGGCGACTTCGGCCTTCAGTTTGGTCACCGCTGCCGTCTGCGCCTCTTCGCCGCCTTCCTGCCGTTGGGCACGCACAAGAATGCTGTTTTTGTCGCCGAAGGACTGCAATGTGATTTCGCCGAGCCCGAGAGTGTTCAGGCCATCGCGAAATGTGCCGAGATCGGCCGGGCCGCTGGTCTTGACGGACATCTGGATGCCGCCGCGGAAATCGACGCCGTAGTTCAGACCCGGATGGATGAACAGCAGGACCGAAGCGATCGAAAGCAGCGCCGAAACGGTGACCCCGAAGAAGCGCGCCTTCATGAACTGAATGTGCTTGTCATAGGGGCTGAACGGGATCAGCGGCCGGATGTTCAGCACCTTGAGCTTGCTGCGGCGGGTGATCTCGATCATCGCGACGCGCACGAAGGCGACCGAGGTGAACATCGAGATGATCAGGCCGAGCGCCATGGTCACGGCGAAGCCGCGAACCGGCCCGGAGCCGAAATAAAACAGGATGGCCGCAGCGATCAGGGCCGTCATGTTGCCGTCGATGATGGTCGAATAGGCACGGCGGAAGCCGGTATCGATGGCGGCGAAGGCACTCTTGCCCTTGCGTGTTTCCTCTCGGATGCGCTCATTGATCAGAACGTTGGCGTCGACCGCAAGACCGATGCCGAGCACGACACCGGCAATGCCTGGCAGCGTCAGCGTCGCACCCACCAGCGTCAGGGCCGAGAAGGTCAGGATCGTGTGGATCAGGAGCGCGATATTCGCCAGAACGCCCCAAGTGCCATAGAGAACGAAGATGAACAGTGCGACGAGCGCAAAGCCGACGAGGCCGGAATAAATACCCATCTTGATGGCGTCGGCGCCGAGGTCGGCGCCGACGGTGCGTTCCTCGATGACCGTCAGCTTGGCGGGCAGGGCGCCGGCGCGCAGCATGGCGGCAAGCGTCGTTGCGCTGTCGGCCGAGAAGCTGCCAGAGATCTGGCCGGAACCGCCGGTGATCGGCTCGCGGATAACAGGCGCGCTTAGCACCTTGTCGTCGAGGACGATGGCGAACGGATTGCCGACGTTCTGACGGGTGATTTCGGCAAAGCGGGTGGCGCCGGCGCTGTCGAAGCGGAAGCTGACGACCGGCTCATGCGTGTTCGGATCGAAGCTGACGCGGGCGTCCGAAAGCCGGTCGCCGGAGATTTCGACGCGGTCGAGGACCGGATAGGACCTGCCTTCCTCGTCCTTCAGCATGGTCACGCCAGGTCCCGCCTCGTTGTTCGGCGCCAGCATGTGGAACGACATCTTGGCGGTGGAGCCGAGAAGCTCGCGCAGGCGCGACGGATCCTGGGCGCCCGGAAGCTGGACGAGCACGCGGTTGGCGCCGACGCGCTGGATGGTCGGCTCGGAGACGCCGACCTGGTCGACGCGCTGACGGATGACTTCAAGGCTCTGCTGGACGGCATTATCGACATTGGTCGAGATGCCGGCCGGCGAGAAGCCGATGGTGATCGTGGCGCCGTTCGCGGTGACATCAAGATCCGTCTGGCCGGCGCTGATGCCGGTGCTGATCGGATTGGCGAGCGTCTTGAGGTCGGTGACGGCGGCATCGCTCTGCGCGGCATCGGCGAGCGTCACGACGATCTGGTTCTGGCTGCGGACGACGGCCTTCGGCTGGATGCCCTTTTCGCGCAGCACGCGGCGTGCGTCCTGAAGCAGCGATTGCAGCCGCTCCTTGGTCAGGTCCGCTTCGTCGACTTCCAGAACGAGATGCGAGCCGCCGCGAAGGTCGAGGCCGAGTGACACCTGTTCATGCGGCAGCCATGCTGGCACGCGCTGAAGGACGGATTGCGGCAGGACGTTCGGCAGGGCGATCAATAGGCCGAGAAAGATGATCACGGTATAGGTGAACACCAGCCATGGTGAAGTACGCATGTTGTATTCCTTAGATAATCGGGGGGCCGGCGCTCGGGCGCTGGCGGCATGTCGTCAGATGTCGGAAGCGCCTCGGCGCAAACGTCAGGCAGCAGCCGGCGGTGCGCGCGGCTGATGGGTCCTGGAGACCACGGCATGAAGCAGAGCTTCGGATGCCGGAAAAGCGGCCGATATGTTCCATCCGGCGAAATCGACAACCGGGGCAGCGACAAGGGCGGGCGATCCGGCATCATGAGCTGCCTGCTTCGGCGCAAGCTTGCGCTCGGTGGCGAGCAACCCGCGCACGGCATCGCGCGCAGTTAGCTGCGGCGGTTGCGGATCACGGCCGGAGGAGGAAAGCGTATTGACGGCAGCGGCCGGCGAGATGACCAGATTGCCGCCGAAAAGCAGGCCGAGATAGGCAAGGATGGCTACGAGGAGAGAAGCGGCGACACGGTTGGTCAGACGGTGCTGGTCCAGCTCCATCTTCTCCGTCCCGGCGATGTCACTCCCGTATCGGCTCAAAAGCGCGCCAATCTCATTCTCTTTGCGGCGGAGCGTCATCCGCCGGGATAATTGTATCAGGCCCACGCTCGTCTTCATAGGGCACACTCTCATGATGCACTTGGGCGAGCCGGTCAACCATACCCAGCGCGATTTCACGCTCGCCCATGATGACGGTGTCGGCGCCATAGTGCTTCAATTCATCGACCTCGGCGTCGGAATGGGCGCGGGCGACGATGAGGATCGACGGATTGACGCTGCGCGCCTGCTCGGCGATGCGGCAGGCCTCGAAGGCGTTCGGGATGGCGATGGCAAGGCTGCGGGCGGCGGAAAGATTGGCGAGGTCGAGCGTTTCCCGCATCACCGCATTGCCCATCAGGGTTTCGATACCCTGAGCTTTCAGCTCGCCGATGCGCTTGTCGGAATCCTCGATGACGAGGAAAGGTGTGGCTGACGATTTGAGATTCTGCCCGACGATGCTGCCAACCCGCCCGTAGCCGACGAGAATGGCGTGGCCGCTGAGAGCGGTCGGGTACACCTCGTCGTCTTCGGGCAAAATCTCCTCCTGGGCGGCGATCGCATCTGCCGCGAGAGGGGCCGCCACCACCTCTTCCCGCTTTGCCCCGTCCAGCAGCGGCCGCACGCGGTCGCAGAGGAAGAACAGCAGCGGATTGAGGATGATCGAGATGATGGCGCCGGCAAGGATCAGATCGCGGCCTTCCTCCGGCAGCAGCCCGAGTTCGACGCCGAGGGCGGCGAGGATGAAGGAGAATTCGCCGATCTGGCCGAGGCTGGCCGAAATCGTCAGCGCCGTGCTAAGCGGCTTCTTGAAGGCGAGCACGATCAGCAGGGCGGCGACGGATTTGCCGATGACGATGATGAAGATGGTGGCGAGGATCGGCAGCGGCTTGTCGATCAGGATGTTCGGATCGAACAGCATGCCGACCGAGACGAAGAAGAGTACGGCAAAGGCGTCGCGCAGCGGCAGGCTTTCCTGTGCGGCGCGATGGCTGAGTTCGCTTTCTGCAAGCACCATGCCGGCAAAGAAGGCGCCGAGCGCCAGCGACACGCCGAAGAGCTTTGCCGCTCCGAAAGCGACGCCGAGCGCAATCGCCAGTACGCCGAGCCGGAACAGCTCGCGCGACCCGGTATGGGCGATGCGGTGCATCGTCCATGGAATGAGCTTGCGGCCGAAGGCCAGCATCAGCGCCACGAACAGCGCCACCTTCACCAGCGTCATGGCGATCATGCCGCCGATGCCGAGATCGAGGCCCAACAGGCGGTTCAGCCCGGCCGAGAGCGGCTCGACAGGCGCGTGACCCTCACCGACGATGCTGGCTGCGGCCGGGATAAGCACCAGCGCCAGCACCATGGCGAGATCCTCGACGATCAGCCAGCCGACGGCGATCCTGCCGCGCTCCGTTTCGACCAGGCGCCGCTCCTGCAGCGCTTTCAACAGCACCACGGTTGAAGCGACCGAAAGCGCCAGGCCAAAGACCAGGCTGCCGCCGGTCGGCCAGCCCATGAAGGCGCCGAGCCCCCAGCCGAGCAGCGTCGCGAAGGCGATCTGCGCGATCGCGCCTGGCACGGCGATGCCGCGCACCGACAGCAGGTCTTTCAGCGAAAAGTGCAGGCCGACGCCGAACATCAGCAGGATGACGCCGATCTCGGCAAGTTCCGGCGCCAGGCTCTGATCCGCCACATAACCCGGCGTGTGTGGTCCGACCAGCACGCCAGCTATGAGATAACCGACGAGCGGCGGCATCCGCAGCCGATGGGCAAGCGCGCCGAAGATGAAAGCCAGCACGAGGCCGCCGACGATTGTCGAAATCAATGGCGTATCGTGCGGCATCGCTGTCTCCCGATCTGGAAATCCCGTTCGTAATATGACATATATGGTTTATATCGACCAATATGGGTAAGTTGAAATTATGGGTCAAGGCGCAAGGGAAACAATTCTCACTCCCGCACTCTGCCGCGCGGCGCGCGGATTGCTCGATTGGACCCAGACCGATCTTGCCGACAGGGCCGCCGTCTCGCGCAGCACCATCCGCGATTATGAGGGTCGCCTCCACGACATCCACCGCGCGACGGAGGCGCAGCTGCGCCTCGCCTTCGAGGAAGGCGGCGTCAAATTCGTCGAGATCGATGGGGCGGGTACCGGCCTCTGCCTGTCCACGGCATAATTCCTCAAATCGGAATCGATCGACTCAGGGCGCCAGGCAGGTGGCGGAGACCCTGTAGACGGAGAGCGACTTACCCCTGTAATAGCCCTCCGTCGGCTGCCAGTTCTTCAGAACCTCGGGCGTCTCCGCGGCGCAGGTCAGGGACCCATCCGTGAGGAAAAGCACTTTGCCGGTGATGTCGGCAGGTAGAGCGAATTCCTGTTCGTAATAGCTCTCCGGAAAGCCGGCCGGCGCCCGCGCATAGATCCGGTAGGATGCATCGCGCAGCGTATAGAAAAGATCGGCGACCATGTCGCGATTGTCGGTGACGATGATGTCGGTGCCGGCCTGAGCTGCGAGTGCGGCGGCCTCGCGGCTGACCTCGGCGCGGCCGAGATAGCGCTTCATCAGTTCGTCGCCGTTCGGCAGCAGCAACTGCTGCGGAAAGATCGTCGCCAGCGGAAACAGCAGGCTGGCGATGCCGTTGATGGTGAGCGACAGTCTCAGGCCCCTCGGCCACATCCGATAAAGCAGCCAGACGGCAAGGATGGTCCCGGCGATATAGGCGGTCACCGCCCAGTTCGCATAGGCCTTGGCGACCGTTGCCTGTAGCGTGATCAGCACCACCACCGGCATCGACAGCCAGACCAGCATCTTTTCCCGATCGTCGCTCCTGCCCTTGATCATGCGATAGACTGCCCAGAGCATCGCAAAGAAGATGATCGGCCCGACGACGCCGAATTGGGCGGAGAAGAATTCAAACCCGCGACGGAGATTGATGCCGAGTTCGCTCCAGTGGGCGATGTCCTGCGTATGCCGCACCGTCGTATTATTGTGCTGCAGGTTCCACCAAAGGTTCGGCAAGGCAACCACCGTCGCGATCGCGACCGCAATGATGAAATCCCGGATGGCGATGCGCGCCGCCGGAATGAAGAGGAGAGCAAGCGCGCCGCCCGGAACGACGAACAGCACGGCGTATTTCGTCATGAAGGCGAGGCCGACGCCGAGGCCCATGACGAGCGCGAGCCCCACCGAGCGACGCTGCGTCAAGCCGAAATAGGCAAACAAGCTGATCGCGATGAAGAACAGCAGGATCACGTCGGTCGAGAAGAATACCGAGGAAAGTGCGACGCCCGGGAGGGTAATGTAGGTGGCGCCTGTCCACCCTTCGATCTCCGGGCCGACGAAACGCTTTGCAACTTTCATCAGAACCAGTGCCGCCGCCATGTGGATCAGTGGTCCGGAGAGCCTGATCCAGTAGATGGCGTTGGAGCCGGAAAGCTCGGTCATCGCCCGGATCACCCAAGCGATCATCGGCGGTTTGGAATAATAGCCGAGATCGAGATTCTGCGCCCAGAACCAGTACTGCGCCTCGTCGACGAACAGGTCCGTCTGATCGAAATGCAGCGTAACGACGCGCCAGAGCGTGAAGCCAAGAACGATGAGGAGACCAGATCTGGGGGACATAAGCGAGTGTTCCGCTGACATGAAAGGCGCCAGTGCGATACACCAAAGGTGCCGGACTGCCAACGGGGATGGATGGGTTTTAGAACACCCGAAGCGCGCGGATATCGCGGTTTGCGGCGAGAAAATCGAGGCGGGCGACGGCGGCGAGCAGCGTCATTGCAATCAAGCAGGAACCCAATCCGAGAACAATCATTGCTCTGTCCTTGTCGACGTCATGTCTTGGTTATCGACCGGCGTATATCACGGAGCTTGCGTGTGCCTTGTAGCAGCCGTGCAACTCCTCAGCAGTATTTGCTGTGAACGGCCTTGAATTGCTTCAAAAGCCGGTGCTGCCAAAGGCTTATTAACCTTCAAGCAAGGAATTAACCATAAACATTGGTTTACACGTCGGAATGGGAAGATTCACTCGTTCCCACCAGGCATGACGCCGTCCCGCCGTACCGGGTTGATCCGGTATCCATCTCTTCAGACAGCTCCGAAACATAGCTGATCAGGGGGCTTCGATCCGCCGGTTGTAACCGGTTGGTGAGGACCGTCTCCAGACCTGCGTTTCGACGGATGCTGCAAAAGTTTTTGGCCGGGCTTTCGCTCGGAATGTGGTCGGGGACAGGCGTTGAGGCAGGATATGCCATCAGATCAGGCTCGTGGAGCGCAAGCAGGCAGCTTGCGCGACCGCCTGCGCTTTGTCGGTCTCGATGCCGACCAGTGCGAGCTGGTGCGCCGCAATCGACCGGCCCTCGAAGCGCATTTGAAGGCAGGTCTCAGAGATCTCTTCCACAGGTTCCAGTCATTCCCCGACGCCGCGCGTAATTTCGAGAGCGAGCGCCAGGTCGAGCGCCTGCATGATCTGCAGTCCTCGCACTGGGATGTGCTGACCGATGCGCGGTTCGACAGTCTCTATGCCGAGCGCGTCAAGGTTCTCTCCGATACCGAAAGCAAGATCGGCCTCGATCCGCGCTGGCACGTGGCTGGCCATGGCGTCATGCTGGAGCATGTCGTTTCCGGTCTCGCCGAGCAGATCGCCGGCCGATCGTTGCTGCCGTCCGCCAAGCGTCGCACCCGCGAAATCTCCGATCTGATGACAGCGATCATCCGCATCGTCATGGTCGATGTGGAAATCGCCGTCTCGCTCCGCTTCAACGCGCAGCGCGCCGCTGAACAGCGCGCGCTTGCCGATCAGCGCGCCGATAACGAGGCCGAGATCGTCAGGATCTTCGGCGATGTCATCGAAGGCCTGTCGGCACGCGACTTGACGCGGCGCGCGCCCGTCGATGGAGCCCATGCCGCGATCGCCGCCGCGTTGAACGGCGCATTGGATGGCCTCCACGCCGAGTTCACCGCCATCACCGAGCGCACGCTCAAGGCCGAGGCGGCGACAGGCTCGCTTGCCGGCCTGTCCAGGCAGTTCGCCGGCACGGCTTCGGACCAGGCCGACCGGCTGCAGCTTTCTGCCGCTGCCCTTGCCGGTATCGCCGGCAGTGTCCGCGACGGTGCTGCCGACAGCCGCACTGCCGAACAGGCCGCCGCCTCGACGCGCGCCGCCGTCGAACAAAGCGGCGAGGTCGTCGGCCGCGCGATCAGCGCCATGGCCGATATCGAGCAGTCAGCCGAAAAGATCGGCCAGATCATCGGCGCGATCGACGAGATCGCCTTTCAGACCAATCTTCTGGCGCTGAACGCCGGCATCGAGGCCGCTCGCGCCGGCGATTCCGGCCGCGGTTTTGCCGTCGTCGCCCAGGAGGTCCGCGCGCTGGCCCAGCGCTCGGCCGAAGCCGCCCGCGAGATCAAGACGCTGGTGACGACGACCAAGGCCCAGGTCGACGCAGGCGTGCAGATGGTCGGCCGCACACAGGATTCGATCGGCAGCATCGTGCGTCAGGTCACCGACATCAATGCCGCCATCGCGGGCATCGCCACCCGAACCGGCGAACATGCCGCAAGCCTCGACATCGTGACTTCAGACATCAAGGGCCTGGGTAGCGAGGTGGCGGACAGCGCCGGCCTTGCGGAGCGCTCCGCCGAAGGCGCCGACCACCTTCATACCGTCATTCTCGAACTCGGTCAGACGATTCGCGAATTCCGCATCGCCCGGGAAAACGCCAATGCCGGACGCCCGGCGCCGGTTCGTGTGACGTCGCCGCGCGCCATCGAAGCCGCCGCCCGTCCGGCTGTGGCCGAAGACGAATACGAAAATGATGATTTTAGCCTTCCGCGGCCGTTCGCAAGCGTCGGAGGTGGGCGGAATGTTTACTAACCTATCGGATGATTGCCTCAGCTCGTCTTCTCGGGCCGGGGACAAGGGGACAAGGAAAAGCTGATGGCAGCAAAGAAGAGTGGCAAGACGCTGGATTTGACAGCGGTGCTCGACCTCAACGAGGCTTCCGCCTTGCGCGACAAACTTCTCTCCCTCAGGGGTAGCGGCCTGTCAATAGACGCTTCCGGCGTCGAACGGATCGGTGCTCTTTGTGCCCAGGTTCTGATGTCCGCCGAGAAGACCTGGGTGCAGGACAAGCAGCCATTCACCTTCTCCAAGGTGTCCGACGCATTTCAGAAAACCATGCAGCTGGCGGGCGTCAATATTGATCACCTGCTTGCCAAGGAGATTCGGCAATGAAGAAAAAAGTTCTTACCGTGGATGATTCCCGCACCATCCGAAACATGCTTCTCGTGACGCTGAACAATGCCGGCTTCGAGACGATTCAGGCGGAAGACGGCATCGAGGGTCTCGAGATTCTCGAAGAGTCCAATCCTGACGTCATCGTGACCGACATCAACATGCCGCGCCTCGATGGTTTCGGCTTCATCGAAGGTGTCCGCCGCAACGAAAAATATCGGGCGATCCCGATCCTGGTCCTGACCACCGAAAGCGACGCGGAAAAGAAGAACCGCGCCCGCCAGGCCGGTGCCACGGGCTGGATCGTCAAGCCTTTCGATCCGGCCAAACTGATCGATGCCATTGAGCGTGTAACCGCTTAAACCCAGGATTTGCACCGATGGATATGAACGAAATCAAAGAGATCTTTTTCCAGGAGTGCGAGGAACAGCTCGCCGAGCTGGAATCCGGTCTTCTGAAATTGAATGATGGCGATCGCGATCCGGAAACCGTCAATGCGGTGTTTCGTGCCGTGCATTCGATCAAGGGTGGCGCCGGCGCCTTCGGCCTTGATGATCTGGTCGCCTTCGCCCATGTTTTCGAGACCACTCTCGATTGCGTTCGATCCAACAAGCTCGAGCCGACCCAGGACGTCCTGAAGGTGATGCTGAAGTCGGCCGACGTGCTCGCCGACCTGACGAATGCTGCGCGTGACGGCGGCAGCGTCGATGAAAGCCGCAGCCGAAGCCTGGTCAAGGAGCTCGAGGCGCTGGCCAACGGTGAGTTGCCATCTCCCTCGGCATTGGCCGAGGCGCCGGCCCCGAAGGGCGCAGCAAAGCCCGTGGCCAAGGCCGTTCCGGCCGCTGCGGCGCCGACAGTCAAGCCCACCGACGACAGCGGCTTCCAGCCGGTCCCCTTTTCCTTCGACGATTTTGGCGGCGAGGGCGGTGCGGACTCCGGCATGCCGGCCTATGAAGTCATCTTCAAGCCGCGCTACGAACTCTATTCCAAGGGCAATGATGCAACGTTGCTGCTGCGCGACCTCTCGCGCCTCGGCGAAATGACCATCTATTGCAATACCGACGACCTGCCGGGCCTGGAGGAACTCGATCCGGAAGGCGCTTATTTCTTCTGGAACGTCACGATCAAGACGGACAAGGGCGAGGACGCCATTCGTACCGTCTTCGAATTTGCCGAGTGGGATTGCGAACTGACGGTGAAGCCGGTCGAGGAAGCAAGGGCCGACGCGACCAGCAACGACGAACTGCCGATGGTGCCGGTCCCCTTCGATCTGTCGATCCTGGATGAGAGCGGCGCAACGGAAGAAGTTTCCGCCGCCAACGCAAGGGCCGAGGAGACGGCCGCCGCCGTTGCCGCCGCCGAGACCGCCTCCAACGTCACGCAGATGGCTTCAGCCGCCGCCCGTGTCGAGAAGAAGGAATCGGCCGCCGCCGCAGCAGCCGCTGCAAGTGCTGCCGCCCAGAACAACGCCGCCGCCGGCGCCGGCCAGACGATCCGCGTCGATCTCGACCGTGTCGACCGCCTCATCAACCTCGTCGGCGAACTGGTCATCAACCAGGCGATGCTGTCGCAGAGCGTCATCGAGAACGACACGACCGGTACCTCCTCGATCAACATGGGTCTCGAGGAGTTGCAGCAGCTCACCCGCGAGATCCAGGACTCGGTCATGGCGATTCGCGCCCAGCCGGTGAAGCCGGTGTTCCAGCGCATGTCGCGTATCGTCCGCGAAATCGCCGACATGACCGGCAAATCGATCCGCCTCATCACCGAAGGTGAAAATACCGAAGTCGACAAGACGGTCATCGACAAGCTGGCCGAGCCGCTGACCCACATGATCCGCAATGCCGTCGACCACGGCATCGAAACGCCTGAAAAGCGTGCAGCCGCCGGCAAGAACACCGAAGGCACGGTCCGCCTGACCGCCAAGCATCGTTCAGGACGCATCCTGATCGAGCTTGCCGATGACGGCGCCGGCATCAACCGCGAGAAGGTCCGCCAGAAGGCGATCGACAACGACCTCATCCCGGCCGATTCCAACCTGTCGGACGAAGAAATCGACAACCTGATCTTCCTGCCGGGCTTCTCGACGGCCGACAAGATCTCGGACATCTCCGGCCGTGGCGTCGGCATGGACGTCGTCAAGCGTTCGATCCAGGCGCTCGGCGGCCGTATCAACATCACCTCCAAGCCGGGCCACGGCTCGGTCTTCACCATGAGCCTGCCGCTGACGCTCGCCGTCCTCGACGGCATGGTGGTCACCGTCGCCGGCCAGACCTTGGTGGTGCCGCTGACTGCGATCGTCGAAACCCTGCAGCCGGAAGCGGCCGCGATCCACTCCTTCGGTGCAAACCACCGGCTGATCTCGATCCGCAACAGCTTCTGCCCACTGGTCGATGTCGGTCGCATCCTGAACTTCCGCGCCACCCAGGCCAACCCGGTCGAGGGCGTGGCGCTTCTGGTGGAATCCGAAGGCGGCGGCCAGCGCGCCCTGATGGTCGACGCCATCCAGGGTCAGCGCCAGGTGGTCATCAAGAGCCTGGAAGCGAACTATACCCATGTGCCGGGCATTGCCGCCGCGACCATTCTCGGTGACGGGCGCGTCGCTCTCATCCTCGATGTCGACGCGGTCGTCGGCGCCTCGCGCGGCCAGTCGCTCAAAGCGGAAATGTCGTTAGCAGCGGTAGGGTAAGGCAATGTCGTACGCCGTAAAAAATCTGAACGAGGGGGATCGCGAGCTGATCGCGTTCCGCATCGGGGATCAGGAATTTTGCGTGAACATCATGTCGGTTCGTGAGATCCGGGGCTGGACCCCGGCGACCGCGATGCCGCACTCGCCTGCCTATATGCTCGGTGTCATCAACCTGCGCGGCGCGGTGCTGCCGATCATCGACCTTGCTGCCCGGCTTGGCATGAAGCCGGCCGATCCGACTGCCCGTCATGTCATCATCGTCGCCCAGGTCCGGCGCAAGGTCGTCGGCCTGCTGGTCGATGCCGTCTCCGATATCCTGACGGTGACCGACGAGACCGTCCAGCCGACGCCCGAGATCTCCTCCGAGCTCGAGCGTCAATTTGCCCGCGGCATTCTTGCCATCGACAAGCGCATGATCTGCCTGATCGAACTCGAATCCCTCTTTCCCGAGACCGAAAGCGAAGCCGCATGAACGCAATGGGCGCAAAAGATCAGAGGCAGGGATCCGACGAGGTGCTGGCGAGCGGTGAATATCCGCTGACACGCCGCGACCTCACGGAGATTGCCGCGATGATCTATTCGGATGCCGGCATCTTCCTCAACGAGACGAAGGCGTCGCTCGTCTATTCGCGCCTGTCGAAACATATCCGTAATCTCGGTCTGTCCGGCTTCCGGGAATATTGCGACCTCGTCGCTTCGCCGGCGGGAGCTGCGCCGCGCCGCGAGATGCTCTCGCATCTGACGACCAATTTTACCCGCTTCTTCCGCGAAAACCATCATTTCGACCACCTGCGCGACCATGTCCTGCCGGAACTTCTGCAAAGGGCGAGATCGGGCGGCAGGGTGCGCATCTGGTCGGCCGCTTCCTCCGACGGGCAGGAACCCTATTCGATCGCGCTCACGGTGCTCTCGCTGATGCCGAATGTCGCCGATTACGACTTCAAGATCCTGGCAACCGACATCGACCCGAAGATCCTGGCGATCGCCCGGGCCGGCGCCTATGACGAAAGCGCGCTCGAAACCGTTTCGCCCGCCATGCGCAAGCAATGGTTCAGCGAAGTCGAGATCCAGGGCCGCAGGAAGTTCCAGGTCGACGACCGGGTCAAGCGGCTGATCACCTACAACGAGCTGAACCTGATGGCGCAATGGCCGTTCAAGGGCAAGTTCGACGTCATCTTCTGCCGCAACGTCGTCATCTATTTCGACGAGCCGACGCAGATGAAGATCTGGCAGCGTTTCGCCGGCCTGCTGCCGGAGGGCGGGCATCTCTATATCGGCCATTCCGAGCGTGTGTCGGGCGAGGCAAAACACGTCTTCGACAATATCGGCATCACGACCTATCGCTATACGGCCAAAGGTCTCGGGAGGAAGGCATGAGCGCGCCGGCAAGGGTTCTCGTTGTTGACGACTCCCCGACGATGCGGGGTCTGATCACCGCCGTCTTGAGTTCGGACCCCGAGGTCAACGTCATCGGCCAGGCCGGCGACGCGCTGGAAGCGCGCGAGGCGATCAAGCGGCTGAACCCCGACGTGGTGACGCTCGACATCGAGATGCCGAACATGAACGGTCTCGATTTCCTCGAAAAGATCATGACGCTGCGTCCGATGCCTGTCATCATGGTCTCGACAATGACCCACCGCGGCGCCGAGGCGACGCTTGCGGCACTTGAGATCGGTGCGTTCGACTGCGTCGGCAAGCCGGGGCCGGGCGAACTCCGGCCCTTCGGCGACCTCGCCGAGAAGGTCAAGGCTGCCGCGCGCACGCAGCGCCAGTTCTCCCATCCGGTTGCCCCCGCAGCACCCCCGCCCTCCGTCGCCGATTTCCGCGTCGGCCGCAAGATCGTCGCGATCGGCTCGTCGACCGGCGGCGTCGAGGCGCTGATCGCCGTGCTGCAGAAGTTTCCGGCCAATTGCCCGCCGACGGTCATCACCCAGCATATGCCGCCGACCTTTACCAAGAGCTTCGCCGAACGCCTGAACCGCCTCTGTGCGCCGGTGGTGCAGGAAGCAACCGACGGTGCCCGGCTCGAAATCGGCAAGATCTATCTGGCGCCCGGCGGCGAGCGCCATCTCCAGGTCAGCAGTGCCTCGGCGCCGTGCTGCCGTCTCGTTGACCGCGCGCCGGTCAACGGTCACCGGCCATCGGTCGACGTGCTGTTCGATTCGGTTGCGGAGTTGGCGGGCCGCAACGCCGTCGGCGTGATTTTGACCGGAATGGGCCGCGATGGTGCCGCCGGATTGTTGAAAATGCGTCACGCCGGCGCCAGAACACTTGGCCAGAACGAAAAAACCTGTGTCGTTTACGGAATGCCAAGGGTTGCCCATGAACTTGGCGCCGTTGAGCAGCAGTTGCCCCTGTCTGCCATCGGGGAAGAAATATTGAAAATGACAGCCGCCCGAAAGGAAGGGACCGAATAAAATGTCGATCGCGGAGAAAATCAAAGTTCTGATCGTCGACGATCAGGTAACGAGCCGGTTGCTGCTCAGTGACGCGCTGACCCAGCTCGGTTTCAAGCAGATCACGTCCGCAGGCGACGGCGAGCAGGGCATGAAAATCATGGCCGAGCAGCCGCACCACCTGGTGATCTCGGACTTCAACATGCCGAAGATGGATGGCATCGGCTTCCTTCAGGCCGTGCGCACCAATCCGAACACCAAGAAGGCAGCCTTCATCATCCTCACCGCCCAGGGCGACCGAGCACTGGTGCAGAAGGCAGCCCAGCTCGGGGCCAACAACGTGCTCGCCAAGCCGTTCACGATCGAGAAGATGAAAGCGGCCATCGAAGCTGTGTTTGGAGCCCTGAAATGATCACTGAGGGGGCAGCCCGCCGCGTGCACATCATTCAGGGCGAGTACAAGGTTCTGAACGATCCGAATGCGGTCCTCTCGACCATTCTCGGTTCCTGCGTGGCTGCGTGCCTCCGAGACCCTATCGCCGGCATCGGCGGCATGAACCACTTCTTGCTGCCCGGTTCGGCGACGTCGCCGACCTCAGGCGGCGATGCCACCCGTTACGGCGTGCATCTGATGGAACTGCTGATCAACGGTCTCCTGAAACAGGGCGCCCGGCGCGACAGGCTGGAGGCCAAGATCTTCGGCGGCGCCAAGACGATCTCGACATTCTCCAATGTCGGTGAGCAGAACGCGGCCTTCGCCATGCAGTTCCTGAAGGATGAAGGCATTCCGGTGGTCGGTTCCTCCACAGGCGGAGACCACGGACGCAAGCTTGAATTTTGGCCCGTCTCCGGTCGTGCCCGGCAATACCCCCTGACCGGCGCCGAAACGCAGAGAACCGTCGCTCTCGAGCAGCGCCCTGCCGCTCCGCCGAAGCCCGTCGAAACCAGTATCGAATTTTTTTGATGTCGAGGATTTTCATATGACATTTAACCCGGTGATGGAGCCGCCTGCGCCTGTCGAGGCGTTGAGCGACATCCTGATGCGCATCGTTTCCGAACTGCACGATGTCGCCTATCTCATCGAGCGCATCGAGCCGCAGCTTCTCGATCTCGGCGGCGCCGAAATTCTGAATTCACCGGATGCCATGAAGGTCATGCAGGGCATCGACCTCGCCGTGCAGAAATCGCGTGGCCTTGCCGAGTTCATCGACACCATCACCGGCGAAATCCCGCACGGCTGGGCAGTCGACGTCGCCACCGCGCTCAGCCTCGTCAAGCTGGCAGAAATGCAGAAGGCATTGGGCGGCGCCACACGCCACGGCCATTCCCAGCCATTGAGCAAGGCAGCCGGCGACTTCGACTTCTTCTAAGGCGCATCGCTTCAAGCCGGATTCATGCGGCGCTCCAAGTCTTGATTTATGCATGTCGTTTCCCAAAACCGCTGCGAAGTTTTGGGGCGCATTCATTCGGCCTTTTTTGCTCCCGCCGGCGCTTCACGAAACGCTCGCACAAGTTTCGCCGATTATTCGTCAGATGAGGCAATAAGCCTGCTTTGTCTTTGACGAATCGTGCGAGAACAGAATGAATCTGTTAAATCAATTAGTTCAGATCTTTAAGAACTTCAGTTCCCTTGGCCGAACACGCCTGATGATTCTCGGAGGCGTCGGCGCCGTCTCTATCGCAATCGTCCTTGCGGCCGCTCTTTTCGTCAACAAGCCGGCACAGGAAACGCTGTATGTCGGTCTGGATGCGCCGGATCTCAACCAGATCAGCATGGCGCTTGCCGAAGCCAACGTCGATTTCCAGGTCGGTACGGACGGCACCAGTATCAGCGTCCCCGCAGGGATGACGGGCAAAGCCCGGCTGTTGCTTGCCGAGCGCGGCCTGCCGAACAGCGCCAATGCCGGTTACGAACTCTTCGACAATGTCGGCTCCCTCGGCCTGACCTCCTTCATGCAGGAGGTGACGCGGGTTCGAGCGCTGGAAGGCGAAATCGCCCGCACCATCCAGTCGATCTCCGGGATCACCGCCGCGCGCGTGCATATCGTCATGCCGGAGGTTGGAAACTTCCGAAAGGCGGAGCAGAAGCCGACCGCCTCCGTCATGATTCGTGCCAGCGCCACCACCGGGCGCAGTGCCGCGACCTCGATCCGCCACCTCGTCGCCTCGGCCGTGCCGGGGCTTGACGTCGATGACGTGACGATCCTCGATTCCGCCGGTCAACTGCTCGCTTCCGGCGACGAAGCGAGCAACAGCTCGCTGAACCGCTCGCTCACCATCGTCCAGAACGTCCAGCAGGAAGTCGAATCCAACATCGACAAGGCGCTGGCACCCTTCCTCGGCATGGACAACTTCCGTTCCAGCGTGACCGCCGATCTCAACACGGACGCCCAGCAGATCCAGGAAACGACCTACGATCCCGAGTCCAAGGTCGAACGCTCGGTCCGCTCGACCAAGGAAGCCCAGCAGTCGCAGCAGAAACAGTCGGACAGCGCGACGACGGTCGAGCAGAATATTCCGCAGGCGGCTCCCGAGGCCGGCGGCTCCGCCGGGCCCGAATCGCAGGACAAGTCCGACAAGCGCGAAGAGCAGACCAACTACGAAATCAACAGCCGGACGACGGCGACGACCCGCAACAGCTACAAGGTCGAGAAGCTGTCGATTGCGGTGGTGGTCAACAAGGGCCGCATCGCCAAGATGGTCGGCGAGCCCGCCGACCAGGCCAAGATCGATGCCTATCTTGCCGAAATGCAGAAGATCGTCGCTTCGGCGTCCGGCATCGACGCCAAGCGTGGCGACGTCGTCACCGTTACGGCGATGGATTTCCTCGAGAACCAGCTGCTCGAAGACGCCACCGGTGGTGTGCGCGTCATGGATATGCTGAGCCGCAACCTCGCCGGCATTATCAACTCTCTCGCCTTCGTCGCGGTCGCCTTCGTGGTGGTCTGGATGGGCCTGCGGCCTCTAGTGCGCAGCGTCAGCGGCAATGGCAGCTCGTCGGTCCTCGGCGACGCCACGCCGGAGGCGGCCGGCCTCGAGCTTCCGGACTTCGCGCCTTCCGCAGGCGCGCCCGGAGGAGCCCTCATGGACGGCTTCGGCTCCGACTTCGGCTTCGACAGCACCGAGGATCTGCTCAGCCTCGGCGACGACGACGGAAACTTCAATCGTCGCGTCAAGGAAGGCCCGGAGCGCAAGCTCTCCCGCATGGTCGAGATCAACGAGGAACGCGCCGCGAAAATCCTCCGGAAATGGGCGATCGACGAGGCAGCGTAAGAAAAAAGGCCGGGCAACCGGCCTTTTTCATGTCGGTACCACGCTTGATTTCCTGTAACGGGATCGTTGTCAGTTCCCGCAAACAAATGACGAACCGCTCTGGAAGCAGTGACGGTAAATGTCGGGCATTCGGCATGAAGACCAGGAACAGATCCGACCGCACCAGCGCATGATGCCGAAAAGTGTCGCTGTCGAGAAATTTAATAAGGCGAACTCGCGTAAAACGCGAATGAAGTTGCGATACCCCCAGAATCACCTTAGCCTCCCCTATATCTTGAGGGGTGGAATTGATCATCGAATCAGCGCATGGGCGACAGCGAAAGTAAATCCCTAGAAGTCGGAGATGGTGATTTGCATCGGCTGGCTTACCCTTGGGTGATTCGAAATGGGATTCGAGCGGAACTTGAATTGAATCCCTTACAGAAAAATTGCTGTTGCACCGAGTTCGATCGTTTCTCAGCCGCAGGACATTGCCAATGGATATGAACGTAATTCAGGCGAGCAAAGGCGAGAGGCAGATGGCGAATTTCGCGAGCGCGGTGATGCCGGATCTGTTGCCGCGCGATCAACTCCTCCAGCGCCTGCACGGCGTCGCCAACACTGGCAGGTTGCAGTCCGGTCTGCGGGCGCTGACCGAGTATGTGGGTGCTTCGCACTACCTTCTGGCGCGCTGCGATCTCCTTCAGGAAAGCGGTCTCGATTTCATTGTTTCGTCGGATTGGCCCTTTGACCTGGTCAGGGATATCGCCAATGATCTGGTTCGCGGCTATGCCCGTTCGACGGAGCTGGAAAAATGCATGCAGGTCTTCCAGCCGAATTTTGCTCTTATGCCTGATACTGCCGACGTGCCCGACGGCGCCAGCCGTCAATATTGTTCTCTCACCTTCAATGTCGGCCGGTCGCGGCTGGCCCTGATGTTCCTGTTCGGCGAGGGGTTCATCCTTTCGCCTGAGCGCCTGCGAGATGTGGGCCTGCTTGCAGGTTATGTCGCGAGTTTCCTCCGCTGCGGTGGTACGAGGGTCGACCGCGATTTCGAATTGACGGACCGCGAGCTGGAATGCCTCTTCTGGATCGCCGAGGGCAAGACCAGCGACGAGATCGCCATGATCCTCGGAATCTCCCGCAATACCATCAACAACTACATCACCAGCGTGATGCGCAAGACGGCGACCAAGACCCGGTCCGAGGCGATTGCCTTCGCCGTCCGCAATAATCTCGTATAGGGGGATCTATGGGGCATCCATCAGCCAGGACGATGAGCAGCGCCGAACAGCTGCGCATGGTGCGTGTGAACAGGATTTCCAGCCGGTCCGATCTTTTCCCGCGGCTGATTGCGATGCAGAAGCTCGCCGATGCTCAAGGGTTTGCGATCTTCCGCGTCAGCGGCTCGGGTCTTCCGGCAAAGCAGCGCCTTGTCTGCGAACTCGAGAACTGGGGGTCTTCCAATGCCGGCTTCGGCAAGGCCTTCACAGATGCCTATGGCGATATCCTTCTCGACCATATCGAGAAGTCTTTGTTGCCGCTCTCATGGGCCGGCGGTTACGACCATGCGGCACCTGGTCCTGCGGACTTCGCCCCGTTCATGACGCGGCTGCAGGACGGTATTGTGCCTTTTTCCGGCCTTGCCTTTCCAGTGCGGCTCGGCACGGTCGGCAACGGTTTCATCCTTTTCACCGGCGATGAGATTGATCCCTCGAGCGATACGATCGTCGAGCTGCACGGTCGCTGCTGCCATATTATGATGGATCTGCTCTCGCTCGACGAACGCCGCACGGCCACCGCCGAGGCGCTCAGCGAACGCGAGATCGCCTGTCTCCAGCTTGCCGGCGACGGCCGCATCAGCGAAGAGATCGCCGACAAGCTCGGCCTGTCCGTGCACACCGTGAACGCCTATCTCGGCTCGGCGACCATCAAACTCGATTCCGTCAATCGCATCCAGGCGATCGCCAAGGCGATCCGGCTCGGCTACATCAGCTGAGGCCCTGCGGGCCGGGCTCTTTCATTTTAAGATTGCGTTTGATGCGTGTCGCCCGGAACTGTGCAGTGGTTCCGGGCCTACGACACGCATCGTCGCATGAATCAAGTTTGATGCGACGCGCTTGAGTCAAAACCGTTTCCGATTGTGGGGCGATGCGCTGTCGAAGGACGGATGAAAGCGCGATTGTCCTGAGAGATGTCAGCCCGCCAGCGACCGGGGCGACTGATTGACGTTGTAGCGCGCTTCCCGGAGGCTCTTTTCGAGGAAGACGGTGTTTTCGTCGGGATCGGCCGAGGGATCCTGGAAAGCGATATGATTGATCTCGATGCCGGCGTGATCTTCGGCGAGAGTCAGCTGTGCATAAACGGTGACGCCGCGCGGCTTGATTTCCAGATCGAGAACGACTTCGGGCTTGCCGCCCCATTCCAGCGTATAGTTGCCGCCCAGGCCGAAATTCACCGTGCCCGGATGAAAGAAAAGCTCTGCCGCCGAAGCGACGAGATCGGAAAGGTTGCCGTAATACTCGAAGCGCAGCAGTGAAATAAGGTCAGAAGCATCCAGAAGGCGCAGTTCCGTGGCGACCGGGCTGATCGCAACTGCGAGGATCTTTTCACGCTGGGTAGAGTGAGGGCATTTTTTCATTCGGCTTATCTTACCCGTTTGTTCTTGGCATCTGCGGCGTAGACCCGGTGGATCAGCTCCGCAACGGCCTTATAGAAGACTGACGGTATGACACTATCGATCGAGACTTGCGCAAACATGGAGCGCGCAAGTGGCGGATCCTCGAACACCGGGATGCCGTTTTTTTCGGCAATCTCCCTGATCTTGAGCGCAATAAGGTCCTGGCCCTTGGCCAGCACCACCGGCGCGTCGTTTTCTTCGCGGGCATAGCGTAGCGCCACCGCATAGTGCGTCGGGTTGGCGATGACGAGCGTCGCCCGGTCCACATTGGCGATCATACGCCGGCGTGCGCGGTCGCGCATCAACGAGCGCTGCCGCCCCTTGACGAAGGGGTCTCCCTGCGCCTGCTTGTTTTCTTCCTTGATTTCGTGCCGCGTCATCTTCAGCTCGGTGAACCAGTGATGGCGCGTCCAAAAGACATCGACGATCGCCACGATCGCGGTGGCGATCAGCACGACGATGATGATCTTGCGCATCGCCGTCGAGATCCGCACCAGGATCGTCTGCGGATCGGAGAACATCGCGTCGATCGAGCTAAAATATTCGCTTCTGAGCACAAAAAACAGGATCACCCCGACGACGACGACCTTGAACAGCGATTTTCCGAACTCGACGAGGCCCGGCAGGCTGAAGAGCCGTTCCCAGCCTTTGGCGGGAGAGATGCGCGAGGCCTGCGGCCGGATGCGTTCGAGCACCGGCGTCGGCAGGTTCTGGAAGACGGAGGAGGCGATGCCGAACACCATGAACAGGATGAAGGCCGGCGCCAGCAGCGCCGCACATGCCCAGCCGAGCTTGACGAACAGCGAAAGGACGTCGGGACCCGTCTCGATCTTCCACTGGTCGGGTTGCTCAAAGATGTCGCGCAGGGTTTCAGTCATGCGGCCGACACTGTCGGGGAGGAAGAACACCAGATAGATATAGGTGGCAAGGATGGTCGCAAAGATCGACAGCTCGCGCGAAAACGGCACGTTGCCTTTCTCAGCCGCGTCGGTTTGCTTTTTCGCGGTCGGGGCTTCTGTTTTGCTGTCCTTGTCATCGTCTGCCAAGTCGCGGCCCTCCGTCGAAGAAATAGGCAGCAGCTACTGCATGTCGCCCAAAAGTGTGCAGCGGTTCTGGAATGACGACATGCATCAAAACAAAGAGCTAAAGCGCGCCGCGGAAACCGGGTTCCCTGCGACGCGCTTTAGAGCGCGGCCTGTATTGGAAGGGTAGTCGCCTGTCGCATGGCGATCAACAGCCGCTTTGCAGGCGGCTGGATTTGTCAACAGTCTCGGAGTGCTATGTATGTCGCTCGGAAGCGGGCAGCGGTATCCGGGATACCGATACGCATAAAACCTGGAACGAAAACGGGTCGCACGAACGAAGGTCAATGCGCGCCCCGCTTTAGGCGGCTGCCGAAGCGTCGCCTTCCTTCTCCTTGAGCTCGATCTGGCCTGAGTTGGCCAGGCGAATCGCTTCCTGCGCCACGGCGCGCCGGGCAATGGCAATCTCGCGCGGATTGACGCCGCCCATGCCGCTCTGCAGATCCGATTCGATCATGCGGCGCTGGCGAGGGCTGATGGCGGAGAGAACCGATTCGCGGATCTCTGGCGGCGAACCGCGCAATGCGACGGTGAGCACATCCGTCGAGATGTCGTTGAGCAGCATGACGCGGCTGCGCTGCGGCATGTACATGAGGTCCTCGAACAGGAAGATTTTCGGACGGACCTTGTTGACGGATTCGCGGCTGATCGATTCCAGCGAGGTGAGCAGCGTGTCGACCTGCGGCTTGTCGAGTTCGTTCATGAGATCGGCGACCTTCGTCGAGCCGGCGGCATTGCGCTCTGCCTCTACCTCGGCAAGCAGCGTCATCACCTGGTTCTCGATGATCTGCGCGGCCTTCGGGCTGACGGCCTTCATGTTGACCGTTCGGTTCATGATGTCAGCACGGCGGTTGTCTGGGAGCTGCAGCAGCACCTTGGCGCCGAAGTTGGAAGGCATCATCGAAAGAATATAGGCGACGGTCTGCGGATGTTCGCGCAGCAGGAACTGTGCCACGAAGGTCGGCTCCGCCTCGCTGAGACGATCCCAGATCGAGGTTTCGTAGGCCTGGAATGCCGTGCGGCGGCCGAGCAGGCTGTCGACCTCGTCGGGCGTCAGGCCTTCTTCCAGAATGGCCTCGATAGCCTTGGCATTGTCCATCAGTCCGGCGCCCTCGGTGAAGAGGTCTTCGAATTCGCCGACGAGCATCAAGAGTTCGTCCGGCGGGATGGCGCGCAGCGACTGAGCGGATGAGATAATGGTCTGCAGTTCGGCCTGGGTGAAATATTTCAACAGCCGGCCGGCGACTCCCTTTCCCATAGCGAGAAGAACAGCCGCCGCCTTTTCAGCCTGGGTCAACGGTTTCCCGGCTAGCGCGCCGCCGAAATCGTCAAAGTCCATCATGGTCTAACCTCTCCGTCCCACACAGGGATCAGGCTTTTTTCGTACTCAAAACTTCTATCAGTTTCACACCGAATCGCGTGTCGTCATTATCAAGCACCGTAATCTCGCCGCGCGCAATCCTGCGGCCATTCACCATGATCTCGACCGGTTCGCCGATCTTCTTGTCGAGGGCGATCGTCGCCCCTTCATTGAGGTTCATCAGGCCGGAGACCTGCATGCGGCTGGTGCCGAGCATGATCTGGACGTCGATCGGGATGTCCATGATCAGGTCGAAGTTCGAATTCAGCGCGCTGCCGAGCGGAGCCGGCGATGCGTCGAAAGAGGGGCTGTCGCCGAAATCCATGCCGGCAGCCGGGCTGGCATTGCCGGCGCCGAAATCGCCGCCGAAATCGTCGCCGCCAAACGGGGTGTCCGACATCTCGCCGCCGAAGGCCGCCAGATCGGTTCCTGCTGCGAAGGCGTCGTTCTGCAGGTCGTCGCCAAACTGCGGCAGGTCGCCATCGGCATCCTGCTTCAGCACGCCGCGCAGATCGTCGATCGCTTGGTCGAGATCCGCTTCGCTGCCCGGAAGATCCAGGGAGAGGTCGCTGTTCTGCTGTGTTTTCTTCGTAGCCATGAAATCACTATTCCAGTTGAAACTTGCCTCAAACTGCCTTTGCAGCCCAAAAGCCAGAGAACCGATTAATTCATTAAATGACGGATGAGTTCGTCATCCGAGTTCATCGTATCCCGGACGCGGACCATGTAGTTTTCGCCTGAACGCCCGAACTCGCACACATACAATTCCTTGCTGTTGGCGCTGACCTCGACGCGCACGTCACCGCTGTCGCGGAACGGAATGACGTCGCCGACCATCAGCTTCGATATCGTGCGCAGCGTCAGGTCCTGCAGCCTGATCTTGGCCTCGAGTGTGACATGCGAGCGGCGGACCTGGTCGCCCAGCTGTTCGGTCCACTCCGCCGACTTGCCGGTCGCCTGGCGCTTCGGCTTCGGCGGCGTCACCTTGGTCTTGAGCAGCGCGGTCTGCGGAACCATCAACGAAAATTCCGAAACGATGCCGGCAAGCGTGATCGACATATTGATGGCGGCGGCGAATTCGTCCGGGCGGTCCTCCGGCGGCCGGGCGCGCATCTCGAGCGCGTGCGGGGCCGAAAGGCTCGGTTCGAAACCGCCGGGCGCGTTGACGGCCGAGCGCAGCACCTTGGCGATCTTGTCAAAAACCATCACCGCCAGGTCGATTTCGATGACCGACAGCAGCCGGTCGGCCGGCTCCTCGATCGTATCGGCGGTGGCGCCGAGCAGGTGCTCCATCAGCGTGATGACGAAACCGTTGCCGCAGGCAAGCGTGATGTTCTGCGACCAGTTGCGCAGTGTCACGTCGACGAGGGTGACGTTCGCGTTCAGGTCGTCGATCAGGTGGTTCTTATAGCCGATCTCGCAGCCGAGATAGTTGACCGTCACGTCGAGGCCGGTCTCGCTCTTGATGACGTCGGGAAAGAATTCGCTGTAGACTTCCCCGAAGGAACTGCAGATCTTGGCGACCCTGCCTCTATCGCCAAGCCCGCCTGTCAGCTTGGCGAGAAGGGCAGGATCCATTGCCGGTTTGTCATGCGAAGCATTGCTCATAGTCATTTAAGCCGCCTTGTTTTCGCCGCCTGGGTTCATCATTTCCTGTTCGACCGCGTCGATGGACGGACGCTCGTAAGCCGAGATCGTCTTGCGGCCGTATTCGAGAGCGACCTGCGGCACCGAGCCGTTCATGTAAGCAAGCAGCGTCTGCTTGACGATGACGTAGAGTCGGTGCTGCTTGTTGCGCACGATCTTGATCTGGGAGACCAGCGGCGAGCAGACGCAATAGGACAAGATAATGCCGAGGAAGGTGCCGACGAGCGCCGAGCCGATCAGGTGCCCGAGCACCTCAGGTGAATCGTTGATGTGAGCCATCGCCTTGATGACGCCGAGAACCGCGGCGACGATACCGATCGCCGGGAAGGAATCGCCCATGATCTGGATCGCGTGGTAAGGCTTCATCTTGTCATGCATGATGGTGTTGAGTTCTTCGTCCATCAGCGCCTCGATCTCGTGGCTGCGGGCATTGCCGATGATGATCAGACGCACGTAGTCGCAGATGAACGCCGTCAGTTCCTTGTTCTTCAGAACTGTCGGAGCCTGTTGGAAGATCGTCGATTCGACCGGATTGTCGATATGGGCTTCGATTTCGTTTCGCGACTTGGTGCGCAGGTCGCGCATCAGCGAATAGAGCACGCCGAGCGTGTCGAGATAATTGCGTTCTTTCGGCACAGCGTGCTTGAAGGCTTCGCCGAGCGCTTTGCCGGAATCCTTCACCACTTTCATTGGGTTCGCCATGATGAAGCTGCCGAGGCCGGCGCCGCCGATGATGAGGAATTCGAAGGGCTGGAACAGCGCGTTCACTTCGCCGCCCATCGCCATGAAGCTGCCGACGATGCAGCCGCAGACAACAATAAATCCGATAATAATATTCATCGTCAGCCCAATCTGAACGTTGCTTTTCTCTGAGACGGATAGGATTTCTGCCTTGCGTGAGGCTGATGAAAGGGCTGGTCGCGGGGCATTTCCGCGTGCCAGCTTCGCGCAAGCATCTGCCGTCAGGCTAAAGGAGACGAATGGGTGTCCGCACCCGTTTCTGAGATGCCGCCTCAGCGAAATCCCGGCCGAATCACAAAGACGACGCCCGGCTTTTCGTTCCGTTCATCGCCAATGCTTGGAGCTTACCGACATGCAATCCGGTCTTTATGTTTCACTGTCGTCGCAGATGGCGCTCGAAAAGCGCCTGACCACCATCGCAGACAACATGGCGAACGTGAACACGACCGGCTTTCGCGCCACCGAGGTGAAGTTCGACGAGATGGTGGCGAACTCCAAGAACAAGCTCAACACCAAGGTCGCCTTCGTTTCCCAGGGCAACGACTATCTGAACGAGGGAAATGGCGAATTGCAGCACACCGGCAACATGCTCGATTTCGCCGTCAAAGGTGATGCCTGGTTCTCGCTCGATACGCCGGCAGGCCGCGTCCTGACGAGGGACGGCCGCTTCACGCTCAAGGATACCGGCGAACTCGTGTCGATCCGCGGATATCCCGTTCTCGACGCCGGCGGCGCGCCCATCCAGCTCAACTCGAAGGGCGGCGAGCCGGCCGTCGGCACCGACGGCATCATCTACCAGGGCGACCGCCAGGTCGCCTCGCTCGGGCTGTTCGAGGCCGATGTCAGCAAGGGATACCTACGCTACGAAAACAGCGGCATCATGACCACTGACCAGCCGCGCGCCGTCGTCGACCGCTTCAATGTCGGCGTCGAGCAGGGTTATCTCGAAAACTCCAACGTCAACGCCATGCGCGAGATCACCCAGTTGATCGAAGTCAACCGCGCCTTCGAAAGCGTCTCGTCGCTGATGCGCGACAGCGAGGATTCCTTCAAGGAAGCCGTGCAGACGCTCGGGGGTAGCCGCTAAGCATGAGCACCACACTACTGTCCGAGGACGGTCTTTCCCCAAAATTGGCGCATCTGGCAGATCTCGTCGACCGATACGCATCGCCGGAGTTCGCGGTTGCCCATGGCGGTCGCGTGCAGACCATCGCCGCAGGCCACTACACGGTTCGCGGTCTCTCCCGCCATGTTCGCCTCGGTGAGTTTGTCGCCCATAAATCGGCGACCGGCGTCCATCTGGGTGAGGTCGTTCGCGTCGAGCCGGACCTGATTTATGTCTGCCCGATCGAACCAGGCGAGCCGATCGGCATCAACGATACGGTCATCCGCAAGGGCGCGTTTCGTATCTCACCGTCTGACAGCTGGTGCGGGCGCACCGTCAACTCGCTCTGCGAACCGATCGACGGGCTGGGTCCGATCACCGAGGGCCTCGATCGCCGCTCGATCGCCAATACCGCGCCGCCCTCGATGACCCGCAAGCGTGTCCAGACCGGCTTCAAGACCGGCGTACGCGCGATCGACATCTTCTCGCCGCTCTGCCTCGGGCAGCGCCTCGGCATCTTCGCCGGTTCCGGTGTCGGCAAGTCGACGCTTTTGTCCATGCTCGCCCGCGCCGACGCCTTCGACAAGGTCGTCATTGCGCTTGTCGGCGAACGCGGCCGCGAGGTGCGTGAATTCATCGAGGATACGCTCGGCAGCAATATGAAGAAGGCTATCGCCGTCGTTGCAACCAGCGATGAGAGCCCGATGCTGCGCAAGATGGCGCCGCTGACGGCCGTCACCATCGCCGAACATTTCCGCGACAAGGGCGAGAATGTTCTCTTCATCGTCGACAGCGTCACGCGTTTCGCCCATGCGATCCGCGAGGTGGCGACTGCCTCCGGCGAGCCGCCGATCGCACGCGGTTACCCGGCTTCCGTGTTCACCGAGCTGCCGCGCCTGCTGGAGCGCGCTGGTCCCGGCCCCGAGGGCGCCGGCACCATCACGGCGATCATCTCGATTCTCGTCGACGGCGACAACCACAACGACCCGATCGCTGATTCGACGCGCGGCATCCTCGACGGTCATATCGTCCTGCAACGCAGCCTCGCCGAAGAAGGGCGTTACCCACCGATCGATCCGCTAGCCTCGATTTCGCGTCTTGCCCGCAAGGCCTGGACGCCGGACCAGGAAAAGCTGGTCTCGCGGCTGAAGGTGCTGATCCATCGCTTCGAGGAAACACGCGACCTGCGCCTAATCGGCGGTTACCGCCAGGGTGCCGATCCCGATCTCGATATGGCGGTCAAGCAGGTACCGATCATTTACGACGTCCTGAAACAGTCGCCGGGCGACCGCGACTCGGCCGATGCCTTCGCCGATCTCGCCGGCGCGCTCAAAGCTGCAGCCGGTATGGGCAATCAGGGCGCACCCATTCAGAGGAGATAGACGTGGCTGAATTCGACGACGAACGCATCGCTTCTCTGAAGCAGCGCCGGAAGACCGTCATCCTGGATCGGCTTCTGACTTTCACCGGCCTGGCGCTTGCCGGCGCTTCCGCCTTCTTTCCGTGGTATGTATTTTTCAACGAAGATAAGTTCGGCATCAACGTCGCCGCCAGCGACAATTCGCGCGAATTGCCGGATTGGCCGGCCCGCAACGTCTTCAGCGTCTCGCCGCTTGCCATGATCAACAAGAACGAGCCGGACAAAAAGGCCCCGCCGATCGATCCGCTGACGACGGCAACGGTTTCCGACCTCGGCAAGGAACGCAATGGCCGCCCCATACCCGAGGATCAGCCTTTCCCTGGCAAGTCTTCCTTCCGCCTGCTGCACGTTTCCAACGGCCGGGCGCTGATCGAGGATCCCTCGGGTATGTATGTGGTGCGCATCGGTTCGATCCTGCCCGACGAGAGCCGCCTAGCGACACTCGAGCAGCGCGACGGCAAATGGGTGATCGTTACCTCCAAGGGCGATACCTACCAGAATAATTGAACCTGTCGGCCAACGCCGAAGGCAACAGGGGCTCCGCCGCGAACCGGCCGGAGCCCCTGTTTTTTTGAGCGCAGCGCTGCCCGAAAAGCGCCTTGAAACCTGAATTCCCGTAAGTCCCACGCAAGATTACCGCACTAGGTTCGGGACAGTAAAAACGGAGAGTCTCATGCAACCGATCCAACTTTTCGACTTGGCTTCGCGACAGGCGGAATGGCTGACGATCCGTCAGCAGGTTGTTGCCGGCAACATCGCGAATGCCAACACCCCGAAGTTCCACGCCAAGGACGTCACGCCCTTCGACGCCGTGCTGGACAAGTCCGACATCACCATGACGCGCACCAATCCGGCCCATCTCAGCGGCAATGATTTCAGCGCCAGCGGCGATATCGACGTCAAGGACGCCGCACTCGACCAGGAAATCGGCGTCCAGGAATCAGGCAATACCGTCGGTGTGGCCGAAGAGCTCTCCAAGTCGGGCGATATCAAGCGCCAGTACGATCTGAACACCTCGCTGGTCAGTTCTTTCAACCGCATGATGTTGATGACCGTCAGGAAGTAAAAATTCATGGATCCGCTTTCAGCAGCAATGAAAATCGCCGGTTCCGGGCTCGAGGCGCAGTCGACGCGCCTGCGCATCGTTTCGGAAAACATCGCTAACGCTCGCTCGACCGGCGACACGCCTGGAGCCGACCCCTATCGCCGTAAGACGATCACCTTCGGCCAGCAGATGGATCGCGCCAGCGGCGTCGAGACGGTCGATGTCAAGAAGGTCGGCGTCGACGAAGGCGACTTCAGCACCGAATTCGACCCCAGCAATCCGGCCGCGGATCAGAAGGGCGTCGTCAAACTGCCGAACGTCAACATCCTCGTCGAGATGGCCGACATGCGCGAAGCCAACCGCTCGTATGACGCCAATCTGCAGACCATCAAGCAGACCCGCGATCTCATCTCCTCCACGATCGACCTCCTGAAGAGCCAATAATAATGATCAGCAGCGTCCAGAATGTCAGCAACCTTTCGATGACCCGAGCGCTTGGCGCCGTCGACACCGAAAATTCCGCCTCGTCGTCTGCCGCCACCATGCCGGGCACCGCAGGTGCGGCCAACGGCATGAGCTTTGCCTCCGTCATGGGCAACATGGCAACCGACGCGGTCACCAGCCTGAAGGGTGCGGAAAGCATGTCCTTTGCCGGCATCAAGGGCACGGCGACGACGCGTGAAGTCGTCGATTCCATGCTCCAGGCCGAGCAGACGCTGCAGACCGCGATCGCCATCCGTGACAAGGTCGTCTCGGCCTTTCTCGAAGTCACCAAGATGCAGATGTAACTGAATTGAGGACGAACACATGAGAGCGCTCGCCATCGCAGCAACGGGCATGGATGCCCAGCAGACCAATCTGGAAGTCATCGCGAACAATATCGCCAACATCAATACGACGGGTTTCAAGCGCGCTCGCGCCGAATTCTCCGATCTTCTCTACCAGACCGAACGCGCCAAGGGTGTCGCCAACCGCGCCAACCAGGCCGTCGTCCCGGAAGGCGCCAATATCGGCCTCGGCGTCCAGACCTCGGCGGTGCGCAACCTGCATCTCCAGGGCGAACTGACCCAGACCGGCAACGACCTCGACGTGGCGCTGATCGGCAAGGGCTTCTTTCAGATCCAATCGACCGACGGTACGACGCTCTACAGCCGTGCCGGCGCCTTCAACAAGAACGAGCAGGGCCAGCTCGTCACCATCGACGGCTACGAGGTCCTTCCCGGCATCACCATTCCGACGGGCTCGACCGAGCTGACGATCAGCCGCTCGGGCCAGGTTTCGGCCAAGCTGCCCGGCGCGACGACCGCGACCACGCTTGGCCAGCTGACGCTTGCCGATTTCGTCAATGAGGCCGGCCTCCAGCCGATCGGCGACAATCTCTTCCAGGAAACGGCTGCCTCCGGCGAAGCCGTCGTCGGCAATCCCGACGAGGAAGGTTTCGCCTACATGAAGCAAGGCTATCTGGAATCCTCGAACGTCGACCCGGTGAAGGAAATTACCGAGCTGATCTCGGCCCAGCGCGCTTACGAAATGAATTCCAAGGTGATCACCACCGCTGACGAAATGGCCACCGTCGTCAGCAAGAACCTGAAGTAGAGGGAAGGGCCGAAACATGATGTTTTGCCGGGCAGGACACATCTCAGGATGGGTGGCGGCAGCCACGATCGCAGTCGCGGGCATTTTCTTGCCCGCGGACGCGGGTGCCGGCATGGGTTATGCCGTCGTCCCGACGACGATCATCTACCCCGGCGACACACTGTCGGCCAGCCAGCTTCAGGAGGTCGAGGTCACCAACCCCAACCTCGCCGGCGATTTTGCCAAATCCATTTCCCAGGTCGAAGGCATGGTCTCCAAGCGCACGTTGCTGCCGGGCCGCACGATTTCGGTTTCGGGTCTGCGCGAAGCCTATACGGTGACCCGCGGCTCGTCGATCCGCCTGGTCTTTTCGCTTGGCGCGATGACGATCTCGGCTGCCGGCTCGCCGCTCGAAGACGGCTCGACCGGGCAGGTCGTGCGCGCACGCAATATGGATTCCGGGGTTATCGTCAGCGGCACGGTGCTTGCGGACGGCACGGTCCATGTGAGGGCAAAATGAAATTGTTCTTCCGTTTCTTGACCCTTGTCGCGGTCTTCGCCATGAGCCTGGCCGACGTCGCGCCCGCCTGGGCGCTGACCTCCCGCATCAAGGATATCGCTTCGCTTCAGGCCGGCCGTGACAACCAGCTGATCGGTTATGGCCTGATCGTCGGTCTGCAGGGAACCGGCGACGGCTTCCGTGCCTCGCCTTTCACCGAGCAGTCGATGCGGGCGATGCTGCAGAATCTCGGCATCTCGACTCAGGGCGGCCAGTCCAACGCCAAGAACACGGCGGCCGTCATGGTCACCGCCAACCTGCCGCCCTTCGCTAGCCCCGGCAGCCGCATCGACGTGACGGTGAGTTCGCTCGGCGATGCGACGTCGCTGCGCGGCGGCACGCTCGTCATGACCTCGCTTTCCGGCGCCGACGGCCAGATCTATGCCGTCGCGCAGGGCGCCGCCATCGTTTCCGGATTTCAGGCGCAGGGCCAGGCCGCAACGGTGACCGAAGGCGTGACGACCGCCGGCCGCGTGCCCGGCGGCGCGATCATCGAACGCGAACTTCCGTCGCGCTTCAAGGACTCGGTCAATCTCGTCCTGCAGCTGCGCAACCCCGACTTCTCGACGGCAATCCGCATCGCCGACATCGTCAACGGTTATGCCTCGGCACGCTTCGGCGGCCCGGTCGCCGAAGCCAAGGATTCGCAGGAAGTGGTGATCCAGAAGCCGCGCACGGCCGATCTCACCCGGCTGATGGCCGACCTCGAAAATCTCATCGTCGAAACCGATACGCCGGCCAAGGTGGTCATCAACGAGCGCACCGGAACGATCGTCATCGGCTCGGACGTCCGCGTTTCGCCGGTTGCAGTCAGCTACGGCACACTGACGGTTCAGGTTACCGAGACGCCGCAGATCATCCAGCCCGAACCTTTCTCGCAGGGCCGGACCGCCGTCCAGCCGCAGACCGATATCGCGGCTGAGCAGACCGGCGGGCGCGTCGCCATCATCGACGGTCCCGACCTCAGGACCCTCGTCGCCGGTCTCAACAATATCGGCGTGAAGCCGGATGGCATCATCGCCATTCTCCAGGGCATCAAGTCGGCAGGCGCCCTGCAGGCGGAGCTTGTGCTGCAATGATAAAGTTCATCAACCCTGACATGACGGTCCTGCAATTGCTGCGCCGGCTGGCACTGCCCGCAGCAGGCCTCGTCCTTCTGTCGATCCCGGGCGCCTTCGCGCAGGAGCATGCGCCGGCGGGAGACATCATCTCCCAGGACGAGGTCAAGCAGTTCTGCACCAACATCGCCGACCCCGCCCGCGACCAGCGTTACCTCCTGCAGAAGCAGGAGCTGGAAAAGCTTCGCGCCGACATCGACGCCCGCATGGCGGAAATGGATAAACGCAAGGCCGAATACCAGGACTGGCTGAAGCGGCGCGACGATTTCCTGAAGCAGGCTGAAGCCGGCCTCACTGAGATCTATAAGAAGATGAAGCCGGATGTGGCCGCACTCCAGCTGCAGGATATGAAGATCGAGGTGGCCTCCGCCGTGATCATGCGGCTCGGACCGCGTCAGTCGAGCCTCATCCTCAACGAGATGGACGCGAAGAAGGCCGCGGCCATCGCCAGCGTCATCGCCAGTGCGTCCGATCCCAATACGTCGAAGGATCCTTCATGAATATGCGTCTCCCGGCCGCGATTGCCGCCCTCGCACTCCTTGCGGGTTGCCAGTCTCCGACGGCAGTCAGCGAGATCGGCCGTGCGCCCGCCATGAGCCCGATCGGCAGCGGCCTTGCCTACGGCCAGACGCCGCAGATGGCGCTTTATCCGAAGCAGCCGCGCGCTGTGGCGCAGGGTTATTCGCTGTGGAGCGATTCACAGGCGGCGCTCTTCAAGGATGCACGCGCGCTCAACGTCGGCGACATCCTGACCGTCGACATTCAGATCAACGACAAGGGTTCTTTCGACAACGAGACCAACCGCAGCCGCAAGAATTCGAGCGGCATGAACTGGGACGTCAACGCCCAGATCTTCGGCTGGACGCCTGAGTCCAAGACCGACCTGACCTATGGCTCCGACACCAGCACCGACGGCAAGGGCAAGATCGAGCGCACCGACAAGCTGACGTTGCTGGTCGCCGCCGTCGTCACCGGCATTCTCGAAAACGGCAACCTCGTCATATCGGGCTCGCAGGAAGTCCGATTGAACCAGGAACTGCGTATCCTGAACGTCGCCGGTATCGTTCGTCCGCAGGACGTCAATGCCGAAAACCAGATCTCCTACGACAAGATCGCCGAAGCCCGCATCTCCTACGGTGGCCGCGGCCGCCTGATGGAAGTGCAGCAGCCTCCGCGCGGCCAGCAGGCCGTCGATCTTTTCTCGCCGCTTTGAGGCTGAACGACGATGGCAGAGCCAGACGCAAGCGCAGATCAATCAAAGAAGAAATCCGGCACGCTGATGACGATCATCGGCGTCGCCGTCCTGACGCTGCTCGGCGCCGGTGGCGGCTGGGCGGTCGGCACGATCGTCGCGCCCAACATCAAGGGCGCCAAGGAGGCCGAGCAGGCCAAGGACGCCGAAGCGAAGAAAAAGGGTGAGGAAGGCCTGGCCCACATCTCCACCGAGGCCAACAACGTCGTCCAGCTCGAGCCGATCACGTCGAATCTCGCTTACCCCTCCGAAAACTGGGTCCGACTTGAGGTCGCGCTGCTCTTCAACGGGCCGCCGGATGTCAAGGTTTCCGAGGATATTCATCAGGATATCCTCGCATATATCAGGACCGTTTCCCTGCAGCAGATCGAGGGGCCGCGGGGCTTTCAATATCTCAAGGATGACATACAGGAACGTGTTGACCTTCGCTCGCAAGGGCGCGTATCGAAGGTCATGTTCAGGACATTTGTCATCGAATGATTCGTCTCATAGTTTTCCTTGCCGCCATGATAGCGGTACCGGAACTGGCGGTGGCACAGCAGCTGCCGACTAACCTGTTGAACGTGCCGGTCGATGGCTCCGTCGCCGCCTGGATCATCCGCACCTTCGGCCTGCTGACTATTCTTTCGGTCGCGCCGGGCATCCTGATCATGGTGACGAGCTTCCCGCGCTTCATCATCGCCTTCTCGATCCTGCGCTCAGGCATGGGCCTCTCCTCCACGCCCTCCAACATGATCCTTCTGTCGCTGTCGCTGTTCATGACCTTCTACGTCATGTCGCCGACCTTCGATCAGGCCTGGCAGAACGGCGTGCAGCCGCTGCTTGCCAATCAGATCAACGAAACCGAGGCGGTCCAGCGGATCGCCGAACCGTTCCGCACCTTCATGTCGGCCAATACCCGCGACAAGGATCTGGCGCTCTTCGTCGATCTGGCGCGTGAACGCGGACAAAATATCCAGACGACCGATCCGATCGACTACCGTGTGCTGATCCCGGCCTTCATGATTTCCGAGATTCGCCGCGGCTTCGAGATCGGCTTCCTCGTCGTCCTGCCGTTCCTCGTCATCGACCTGATCGTCGCTACCATCACCATGGCGATGGGCATGATGATGCTGCCGCCGACCTCGATCTCGCTGCCGTTCAAAATTCTCTTCTTCGTGCTGATCGACGGCTGGAACCTGCTTGTCGGCAGCCTGGTGCGCTCATTCAACTGACAGGCTGCGGCCTCTTCCTTTTCCAAACGTGAAAACCCGCCGGATTGCCCCGGCGGGTTCTTTCGTGGCGTTAAAAGCCTCACTCCGCGGCGAACGGCGCGGTGCGCGGCGGCAGCGCCGCAATGTTCATGTGGTCGGGTGCGAGACCCTGCTTGGCGCGCGCGGCCATGATTTCGTAGGCCTGCTCCAGATGGTCGCAGAACCGTTCGGCATCGAAGAGCGGCGCAATATAGCGCTTCTCCTTGAGGTGTGCCTTGTATCTGGCGATCCGCCCGGGATTCTCGGCCAGTTCCACGGCCATATCCTCGTAGTCCTGCAGGTCGCTTGCGACGAGGTCGGGTAGGCCGATGGCCCGCAGCAGGCTCTCGCTGACGCGTGAGGCGAAGTTGGTGCCCTTGACGGTTAGGACCGGCAGGCCGCCCCAGAGCTGCTCCGAGGTGGTCGTGTGGCCGTTGACGGGGAAGGTGTCGATGCCGAGGTCGGCCGCCTGCTGACGGTCGATGTGCTGTTCGTAGGGAGCGCGAGGGCAGAAGATGATCCGCTTGGGCGAAATGGCTGCCGCCTGGAACTGCTTCAAGAGATTTGCCTGGTTGCGCGGCGAATTCGCCATCAGCCAGAGCACGCTGTTCGGCGCGCGCTTGAGAATGCGGCACCAGCTGTCGATTACCTCAGGCGTAATCTTGCGGTTGCCGTTGAAGGAGGCGAAGATGAAGGCATCTTCCGGCAGGCCGAGCTGCTCACGGGTGACGGCGCGCGGCTTCGGACGATGCATCGGATCGTTCGGCTGGTAGCTTTCCGGCAGTCGGCAGAATTTTTCGTGATAGAAAGGCTTGGCCACCTCGGGCAACACCGAATGGTCGCCGATGACATAGTCCAGGTCGATATTGACGGTGCTGCCGGGAAAACCGAGCCAGCCGACATGTACCGGCGCCAGCGGCAGGTTGAAAGCAGTCGCGCGGCTGCCTGATGTATGACCCTTCAGGTCGACCATGATGTCGATATTATGCGCGCGCACCGTTTCCAGCATCGCCCGGTCGGAGAAGCCGTGAACGGTGACGATCCTGCCCCAACGGCTGCGATCGGTGTCGTTGTGCTTTAGGTATTCCGGGCCTGTATGGCAGAAGAGCGTCACCTCGAACCGATCCTTGTCGTGCAGTTCGAGGATGCGCTGCAGCAGCTTCATCGTCGCGTGGCGATCCCAGAAGTCCGACGACATGTAGCCGATGCGGATCTTGTCCGACCAGACGTGTGGCTGGTTACGGCGGAAGGTCACCCGTTCCTGGTTGAGAGGTGTGGTGCCGATCGTCGCATAGCGGTTGAAGTCTTCGTTGCCGCACCAGTGCAGGTGATAGAACGGGTTGTCCTTGCGTAGGATCTCGGTATCGCCCTTTGCAAGGGCCGCGTCGATCACCGCCTGATGCTTGGCTGCCTCTTCGAATTCGTTGAATTCGCGGGCGAAAACAAGGTGGAGAAAGCGGAAGGCGTGATTGCCTGGAAAACGCTTGAAGAGGTTGCGCGCCAGCTTCTGGTTGGTTGCGTCGTTGAGATCGTCGCTGAGCAGCAGGGCCGCCAGGCGCATGTGATCGGGATTCATGCTTTCCGACAGCACGGTCTTGAACGGACGGATGATATCGCGCTGCTGGCGTTTCAGATAGATCGCGGTGATGATGAAGGCGAGTTCCGCATCTTCCTGCGCCTTGGCGAGATTTCGCATGGCGATCAGCAGCGCGTCGTCCTCGTTGCCGGTCTCATAGTGCAGCTTGGCAGCTTGCTTCTGATATTCGTAGGCGTTCGGTCCTTCGCAGTTGCCGGCCAGACCATAGGCTTTCGCGGCATCGGCCTTGAAGCCGAGCTGCACGAGGTTCTTGGCCAGCAGCGCATAGGTCTTGGCGTCCTGCTGGATATCCATCAGCTGGTTGAGCGTTGCCAGGGACTGTGTGTAGCGGCCCAGCTGGTAATCCTTGGATGCCGCAGAGAACGAAACTTTGCTGTTCAAAACCCAACTCCGTGAAGGAAATGTTCTGGCATGGCTGTCGATCGCCCGGCGCATGCACGGTTTGTCCTCCCCGAAAAGGGTGGATCGGTCTGATGGTGCTATCCCGGCGCCTGTCACATTGCCATGCGAACCTTGCTTGAAACCGGTGCGCCTCATGAAACGCTTCGTTCCCTGAGAGAAAACGGTTTCTTTCTCGGTACGTTAGCATGCGAAGCAATAGATTCAGCCCGCATTAACTATACGAGGTAAGGAGCCGGCACGGACCCTCTGTTTTTAAGAAGTTGGCAAGCATTGGCTGCGAGATTGCCCTGGACATGACGGGTTTGGGCCAAACAAAAAAAGGCGCCGAGTAGCATGAAGCTGGTCCGTCATCGCCGGTACTACAGTCCGGTATGTCCTCCTTTTTGTATCTAGTTTCCAGGGGACAGATTTATGACAAGCATTAACACGAACACTTCCGCACAGGCCGCTCTGCAGACGCTGCGCAACGTCAACCAGGGTCTCCAGTCAACCCAGGCTCACGTTTCGTCCGGTTATCGCGTCGGCAAGGCATCCGACAACGCGGCTTACTGGTCGATCGCAACGACCATGCGCTCGGACAACAAGGCGCTTTCTGCGGTTTCCGACGCTCTCGGCATGGGTGCTGCGAAGGTCGACACCGCTTACACCGCCATGGACAGCGCCATCGACGTCGTCGGCGACATCAAGGCCAAGCTGGTTGCCGCCACTGAAAACGGCGTCGACAAGGCGAAGGTCCAGGAAGAAATCGGCCAGCTGCAGCAGCAGCTGATGAGCGTCGCTCAGTCGGCTTCCTTCAACGGCGAAAACTGGGTGGCCGGCGCTTCCGGCACCAAGAGCGTCGTTTCCTCCTTCGTTCGCGACGGCTCCAACGCCGTTTCGGTCACCACGACCGACTACGTTCTCGACAGTGGCTCTGCGGGCAACGTTCTGTTCGGCATGAGCGGCGGTTCGGTCGAAACCTCCACGGGTATCCTCGGTACGTCGAATGGCGCGACCGGTTCTATCTACGCGATGGACATCACCAGCTTCACCGCCGGCCAGATCCAATCGGCTCTGAGCAACGTTGAATCGGCTCTGAAGTCCATGACCAGCGCCGGTGCTGCTCTCGGCTCGCTTTCCAAGCGTATCGACAACCAGGACACCTTCGTCAGCGCCCTCAGCGACTCGATCGACTCCGGTATCGGCCGTCTCGTCGACGCCAACATGGAAGAAGAATCCTCCAAGCTCAGCGCCTTGCAGACCCAGCAGCAGCTGGCGATCCAGTCGCTGTCGATCGCGAATTCCTCTTCGCAGAACATCCTGTCGCTGTTCCGCTAAGACCGGTCGGCACAAGGTTTCCAAGTTTCGCGGCCGGGTCATCCCCGGCCGCGAAATGTTTTAACATAAGGTTAATGAAAACTCTTCTAAGTCTCAGATATTTTTAAGTAATTTCCAGTTTGGATTTAGCTTTCCTTAACCATCTTGGTGTTTTCTAGGCCCATCGAAACGGCGAGTTAACCTTAACAAAAAATGGTTAGCAGGCATGATGCTGATCGCTGTGGGCCGGCCGAAAATCCGGAATGTCCCTTCTTAAAATCTGCCAACAAGGGGCAATTAAACTATGACGAGCATCAACACCAATAACGCTGCAATGGCAGCCCTCCAGACTCTCCGCGGCATCAACCAGGGTCTCCAGACAACCCAGGCTCACGTTTCGTCCGGCTATCGCGTCGGCAAGGCTTCCGACAACGCTGCTTACTGGTCGATCGCAACGACCATGCGTTCGGACAACAAAGCTCTCTCGGCTGTTTCCGACGCTCTCGGCCTCGGCGCCGCTAAGGTCGACACCGCTTATTCCGCCATGGACAGCGCCATCGACGTCGTCGGCGACATCAAGGCCAAGCTGGTTGCCGCCACTGAAAACGGCGTCGACAAGGCCAAGGTCCAGGAAGAAATCAGCCAGCTGCAGCAGCAGCTGATGAGCGTCGCTCAGTCGGCTTCTTTCTCGGGTGAAAACTGGGTGGCCGGCGCTTCCGGCACCAAGAACGTCGTTGCCTCCTTCGTCCGTGACGGCTCCAACGCCGTGTCGGTCGTGATGACCGACTACGTCCTCGACGATAGCAGCGTGGGCAACGTTCTGTTCGGCATGAGCGGCGGCGCGGTTGAAACCTCTACGGGTATTCTCGGCACGTCGAATGGCGCGACCGGCTCTGTCTACGCGATGGACATCACCAACTTCACCCTCGGCGAGATCCAGTCGGCTCTGACGAACGTTGAATCGGCTCTGAAGTCCATGACCAGCGCCGGCGCTGCTCTCGGCTCGGTCTCCAAGCGCATCGAACTGCAGGAAAACTTCGTGTCCGCACTCAGCGACTCGATCGACTCCGGTGTCGGCCGCCTCGTCGACGCCGACATGGAAGAAGAATCCTCCAAGCTCAGCGCTCTGCAGACCCAGCAGCAGCTGGCCGTGCAATCGCTGTCGATCGCGAACTCCTCTTCGCAGACGATCCTCACGCTGTTCCGCGGCTAATAACCGCAGAAAACATCGGCCCGCCGGTCTCCGGCGAGCCCCCAGCAACGAGCCGCGCTTCTATGGAGCGCGGTTTTTTTAATGTCCGTTAACGATCGATTAACCATAATGCTGTTTTCTCAGGTCAACGAGACGGTGGGTTAACCAAATCTAAGAATCGGTTAACAGGCATGAGGCTGGTCCCCGTTCCCGGTAGCGTTCCGGAATGTCCCTTTTTTCCATCTGCCGACAAGGGGCAATCATTTCATGACCAGCATTTTGACCAACGTCGCGGCCATGGCCGCGCTTCAGACACTCCGCGGAATCAATGACGGCCTTGAGGCTACGCAGAATCGCGTATCATCGGGCTACCGCGTCGAAAAGGCAGCCGACAACGCGGCTTACTGGTCGATCGCAACGACGATGCGTTCGGACAACAAGGCACTCTCCGCCGTCTCCGACGCCCTCGGCCTCGGCGCCGCCAAGGTCGACACCGCTTACTCTGCCATGGACAGCGCCATCGACATCATCAGCGAAATCAAGGCGAAGATCGTCGCCGCGACCGAAAAGGGCGTCGACAAGACCAAGGTCCAGGAAGAAATCGGCCAGCTGCAACAGCAGCTCCTGAGCATCGCGCAGTCGGCTTCCTTCTCCGGTGAAAACTGGGTTGCTGGTGCTGACGGCACCAAGAGCGTCGTTTCTACTTTCGTGCGCGATGGCAGCGGCAATGTCTCAGTCAAGACGACCGATTACATCCTGGACACGAGCTCCATGGGCAACGTTCTCTTCGGCATGACCTCGACTGGCACGATCGACACGAGCTCCGGCATTATCGGCACATCATACGGCACTATCGGCTCGATCTACTCGATGGACATCAGCACCTTCGGTTCGCCTGAGATTTCCATGGCCCTGACCTCGATCGAGGCTGGCCTGGATGCCATGACCAAGGCTGCCTCGCAGCTCGGCTCTATTTCCACGCGCATCGAATTGCAGGAAAACTTCGTTGGAGCACTCAGTGATTCGATTGACTCGGGCGTCGGCCGCCTCGTTGACGCCAATATGGAAGAGGAATCGAGCAAGCTGACGGCCTTGCAAACGCAGCAGCAACTGGCTATCCAGTCGCTGTCGATCGCCAACTCCAGCGCGCAGAACATCCTCACGCTGTTCCGCAGCTAAGCCAGGCGCTGAAGCTGGACCGAATCTTGCGCCATCGTTCGGCAGCAAGCAGAAAGCCTCCCGGACCGCGCCCGAAACGGCGCGGTTTTTTCTTTTATATCAATAGCTTGCCTGCCGCCGTGATCGGCGCGGCGAGTTCAGCGCCGCGCTCTTGCCGAACAGGTTGATATCGAGTTAACCTCGCTTTGAGTTGATTTGCTTTTGCGACACGCCGGTAGAAACGCTGCCGGAGGCATGACGCCACTTTAGTCGCCGCCGGCAATCCGGCCTGCCCTTTTACCTTACTCCGAGAGCCTGTCGATGACCGTTAAGATTACCAGCGCGGCCGCGGTGAATGCGCTTGCGGTGCTGCGCAGCATCAACAAAGAAGCCGGCCAGACCCAGCAGCAAGTGTCCTCGGGATATCGTATCGAGACGGCCGCCGACGATGCGTCCTACTGGTCGGTTGCGACCGTCATGCGCTCGGACAGCACCAATCTCGGGACGATCGGGGATGCGCTCGGTCTCGGCGCGGCCAAGGTGGACGCGACCTACACGGCGATGAATTCGGCGATCGATCTCATGGGCCAGATTCGTGCCAAGCTTGTGTCGGCGAAAGAGCCGGGCACCGACAAGGACAAGATCAACGCCGAGATCAGCGAATACAAACAGCAACTGCAGACGGTCGTTGAATCGACCTCGTTTGCGGGCGAGAACTGGCTGCTGAACGGCAATACCACGGCGCCCCCGACATGGTCGGTCATCTCAAGCTTCGTGCGCGCTCCGACCGGCGAATATCAGGCCCGGACCATCGATTTCCCGTCGTCGCAGACCATCCTCATCGACGAGAACAATGCGAGCGGTGGCCTGTTCACCAAGGCGGTCGACGCCAATGCGATCAACAACAACGGCGCGACGGCGCGCAACTACTATCTGCTGAACGCCAACTCGGCCACGCCGACGACAGGGACGGAAATTGCGATCGGCCAGAATACGACCGATGCGCAACTCACCGATATGCTTGATGTGACCGACTCGCTGCTCTCCTCGCTGACGACGACGGCTGCTTCGATCGGCGTGATGAAGACGCGTATCGACGATCAGAGAGATTACACTGCCGATCTCGCCGATTCGATCGACAAGAGCGTCGGTGCGCTCGTCGATACCGACATGGACGAGGCTTCGATCCGGCAGAAGGCGATCGAAACCCAGAAGCAGATGGCTGTCGAAGCAATCTCGATCCTCAACACGGCTTCGAGCAAGATTCTGATTCTGCTGGAATAAAGGTGAGCGCGATCGCGGATGGCGGCGCCATTCATCCTCGCGCAAGTTTGACTTCCTAGTTTCCGGCACGAAGGCATCGTCCGAATCCGTGCCGGCGCAAGGTGAAGCCCTTGCCCGTTTCGAAGCGACATGCCGGCGCGCAAGGTCGTTTTGAGCGGGGGTGGATATGCTGCATGCCTCCCGAATGCTGGATGGTTTTTTATGAGCATTACGCTTTCCCGGTATTTGAAGGACTTCGGTGAACCGGAACCGTCAGCGCCGATCATCGACATCGACGATTTCGGCGGCGACGGTTTTCCCGAAATGCCAAGCGAACCGCCAATCGACGTCGAGGCGGAGCGCCGCGAAGCCTATGCGCAAGGTCATGCCGCAGCCACCGCTGATTTGACCGAGAAATTCCAAGCCGAGGCGCGGGCGCTGGCCGAGGTCCATGCGCGTGAGTTCGAGGAGCTGAAGCTTCGCTACGAAGTCGAGGCGGCGGCGGTCATTGGCTCCCGCATTCGCGATATCGCCGAAGAGGTCGCACAGCTGGTCAGCGCCGGCGCCGCCGTCGCCTTAGCACCTGTGATGACCGAAGCGCTGGCCGCCAAGGCTGCCGAAAGCCTCGCCGTCCTGCTGCGTGACGCGATCCTCGAGGGTGCCGCCGGCCCGATTGTCGTGCGCGGGCCGACCCGGCTTTTCGAACTCCTAACGGCCGAACTCGGCGAACATGCCGGGGCGGTTCGACACGTTGAGACTGACGATATCGATCTTGCCGTCGAAATCGGTGAATCCGTCATCGTCACCCGTATGTCCGCCTGGGCGGCCAGCTTGAAGAAAGTTCTCGAATGAGCGAAGGCGAAAACCACCACCACGGCAAGAACGAGATCATCATCGTCAAGAGACATGGCGGCGGTGATCACGATGGCGCCCATGGCGGTGCGTGGAAAATTGCCTATGCCGACTTCATGACGGCGATGATGGCGTTCTTCCTGGTCATGTGGCTGGTCAATGCCGCCAATGAGGAGACCAAGGCCTCGGTCGCGACCTATTTCAATCCGATCAAGCTCTCCGACGAAAAGCCGACCGAAAAGGGACTGAAGAAGCCCGTCGACAACGCCGAAGGCGAGGAGAAGCAGGAAAAGTCGAAACAGAAGGAAGAAAACCCGAACGACGGCAAATCGGCGGCGGATGGTGACGATCAGACATCGACATCAGGTGACCAGACCAATTATTCCGAGGCCGATTTCTTCGAAAATCCTTATTCGGTTCTCGCCGAAATCGCGCAGGAAGTCGGCCAGCAGGCCAATGTCAGCGCCAAGGGCGATGGCGGTGCCGCCGATTCCGGCCCGGCCACCGGCGCCGATGGCGGCGAGGCCTATCGTGATCCCTTCGATCCAGATTTTTGGACGAAGCAGGTCGAGGTCACGACAGCCGGCAAGTCCACCCCTCCGGGCAAGAACGACGAGCAGGCGGCCGAGAGCGGGACAACCGAGATCGCCAAGGTCGAGGATATGAAGCCGATGCCGCTGACCACCGATCAGAAGGCCACCGGTCAGGAACCCAAGGAAACCAAGACCGCGGCCGAGACCAAGGACGGCAAGGCGCCGGGTGACAAAAAGTCCGGCGACAAGAAGGCTGGCGATAAGAAGGCCGAAGCGCAAAAGGACGCCGATCATCGGAAGGATGCCGACAAGAGCGCGGCAGAGACCGAGCAGCAGCAGAAGGAAGCCGAGCAGCTGCAGGAGCAGATCGCCCAGCAGATCGGCGGCGTTGCCGGCAAGCTTGCCGAAGGCCTGACCGTGACGGCATCCGAAGGCGGATTGCTGGTCAGCATCTCCGACCAGAACGACGATTCGATGTTCAATATCGGTTCTGCGGTTCCACGCCAGGAGATGGTGCTCGCCATGGAAAAGATTGGCGCAATCCTGAAGGAGAGGGGTGGCGCGGTCGCCATCCGCGGCCACACGGACGGGCGCCCGTACAAGGGCGGGCAGAATGAGAACTGGCGGCTTTCGATGGACCGCGCCCAGAGCGCCTATTACATGCTCGTGCGCGGCGGGTTCGACGAGAAGCGCATCTCCCAGGTCTCGGGCTTCGCCGACCGTCGGCTGAAGCTGCCGTCCGACCCGTTCAACGCGACCAACCGCCGGATTGAGATTCTGGTGCAGGCGGATCAAGGATAACAGGATGGCGCGTCGGCAGTATCGCTATGTCGGATTTGTGGCCCTCGGCCTGGCGTTGCTTTCGTCGGCCGCAGGCAGGGCGCAGGATCCGGACGATCTCGAGCCGTACAAGATGATGCGGTCGCTGCAGTTCGTGCAGGATTCCGTGGTCTCCGGCGATCATTCGGCCGGTGAGATGCAGCGCTTCATGCTGGGCACGATCGACGAGCGGCTGCGCAGCGTCGATACGTCGGTCTTCGATGACGACCGCAATGTCGACGCAGCGCTGATCTACGCGATGAGCGGCGGCAATCCGCAGACGCTGGAATATCTGATCGCCCACGACGTCAACGGCTATTTCGACAACCGTGTTACCGATGTGCTCAGAAAATATCTGAGCGGCAAGGGGCTGCTCGTCGCCAAGACGCTGGAGGAGACCGCCAGGGAATACCGCGACAAGAAGATCGGCCCTTACCTTGCATTGATCGGCGGCAACGTGCTGATCGCGACGAAGCCGGCAGACGCACTCGATCTCTACGACCAGGCGCGCCTTGCGGCGCCGGGCACGATCGTCGAGGAAGCGGCGCTGCGCCGCTCGGTCGCCATCTGCGTCGACAAGGGGATGCTCGACCGGGGAATGGCCTATTCGCAGCGTTATATCAGGCGCTTCCTGCATTCGCCCTATGCCAGCCAGTTCGCCGATCTTTTCGTCACGCTCGTCGTCGGCCACGATCACGACGTGAAGCCGCAGGATGTCATCGACATCCTGTCCTTCATGGACGCGCCGCGCCAACGCGAGGTCTATCTGCGCATCGCCCGCGCTGCCGCGATCGCGGGTAAGCCGGAGCTGGCCCACATGGCGGTCGAGCGTGTGCAGTCGCTTGGCGGCGGCACCGACAATGCCTTCGGTCCGCTGGCGAATTTCTATGGCGGCATGGCCGGCCTTCCCACCGAGGATATCGACCGGGCGGCGAAGAATGTCAGCGACATCGCTGGCAACACGCTTTCACCGCGCGATCAGGCGCTGCAGGAGGCGGCGCGATCGATTGCCGAGCAGATCCTGCGCGCTCCCGATCCGGCAAGCCTGACACAAGCCTCGAACCCTAACACTTCTAATCAAGAAATCACTTCTGAAAAGGCTGCGGCTATAGCGACGCAACCGGGAGCGCCAGGCGCGCTTCCCGAGCCTGTTCCGGGAGGTGTGGCATCGACTGGCCAGAGCCAGGGTACCGACCCCTCATTCAACGCATTTGTGACGACCAATCGGTCCAAGCTCGACGAGATCGACGGTCTTCTGGCGCAGGAAGGCAACGAACAATGATGGATATGAGCGTCTCCGGCGGAGCCGCCGGTGCGGAGTCCGCCGCGATTACGAAATCTGCGCGACCGGCCGGTAAAGACGATACGGCCGGCCAAAAGAATGGCTTCTCCGACGCACTTGCCAAGGCAAGTGGTGGTACCGCCAATGACGACGCCGACGATGCGCAGCCGGATCAGGGTGCGGTTGCTGATGGCAGCGCCGAGAAAGTGGCGCGGACGATCCGCGGCCGCAACGGCGCAAAACCGTTGATCGATCTCGGCGACGCCGCGCTGAAGGCACAGGCTGAGGTGCAGCCGGAAACGATCGCCAATGCCGAAAAGGTCGCGGCAAAGCCTGGAAAGGCCGCGGTCAAAATGCCGGCGGATCTTGCCTTCGGCAAGCTCGACCCAAAGGACCGCTCGGCAGACGAGGTCGTTCAGGCGGCTAAAGGCGGCAAACACGCCAGGGCCGACGCATTGGAAACCGACACCGACAACGACGGCGACGTTGATGACGGCGGCATTTCCGATGTCCTCGGCCTGCTGAAGCAGGAACCGACCGACGGCGCGGTCGCTTTATCGGCGGCAGCAGGCGCGCATCACACTTCCGCCAAAGCCGATGAAGTCAAACCTGACGGCAAGAAACTCGATGGTATCGACGCCAAGGCAGGCGGCCATGCGTCGGACGCCCTGGCGGTCGTCAGCGGCAACGTCGACAGCGGCAAGGCGGATGACGTCAAGGTTCCCGGATCGGAGAATGCCGAATCCGCCGACGGCAGGACGTTCAGGATCAGCCGCGCCGATGGCCGTGGTGTCTCTATGGATGTTCACCTCGGCACGGATCAGGCCGGGTCTCGGGATGGCTCGAAGAAGGCCGATGTCGAAAACGTTTCGGTCCTCGAATCGCGCCGCTATATCGGCCTGATGCAGAATTCGAATTCAGCCTCCGTCACCGCCGCTCTCTCCGGCGATTCCGAATGGGCGCGCGCCATGGAGCCGAGCTCGGCACTCTCCAACGCGGCGGAATGGACGAGCACCGGCAAGGTGGTCAATACGCTGAAGATCCAGATGAACCCGCTCGATCTCGGCTTGGTGACGGCGACTATGCGCCTGTCCGGCGACGCCCTGAACATCGACCTCAAGGTCGAAACCGGCGCGGCGTACCGTCAGATGAAGGAAGATCACGGCAAGATTCTCGAAGCTCTGCGCAGCCAGGGCTACGCCGTCGACAACGTCACCATCAGCATGGCGCCGGTCGAGCGCAGCGACGCCGGCAACCAGGCCGGCAGCCAAAGCCAGGCCTCTCAGCAGCAGTCGCTCCCCCAGCAGGGGCAGGGCGGCGAGGCGCGCGAGCGCCACAATCAGACGGCACAGCGGACGGATGGGGGCTTCAATGGCGCAGGCGAGACCGGTATTGAAGACGTTTCTGCTGGCCGCAGCAGCGGCATTGGCGGCGTTTACCTCTGAGGCGATCGCTTCCACCGGCGCCTGCGAGCGTGAGATCCAGTCGGCAGCTGCCAAATACGGCATCCCGGAAGGCATCCTCTATTCGGTCGGCCTGACGGAGACTGGCCGCAAGGGCTCGCTTTATCCCTACGCCATGAACGTCGAAGGCAGGGCGGTCTTTCCGCCCTCGGAGCAGGACGCGATGAGACAGTTCGATGTCGCCCGCAGCAGCGGCGCCAAGCTTATCGACATCGGCTGCATGCAGATCAACCACTACTATCATGGCGAAAACTTCGGCTCGGCCGAAGATATGTTCGACCCGCATCGCAATGTGGAGTATGCGGCAAAATTCCTCCGCAACCTGCATGACCGTCACGAGACATGGACGATGGCGGTAGCCAGATACCATGCGGGTCCTAACAATGACCCCGCGCAGAAGCAATATGTCTGCCGCGTCATCGCCAATCTGGTCGCCACGGGCTACGGCAAGTGGACTCCCAATGCGAGTAACTTTTGTCGAAATTGATTCAACCAAAGATGGAGTAGGCATATTGTGACGAAACTGTGTCACAATATGGCGGGAATCCGGCGTGAATCACCTGCGCAAGTCATAATTAAGAGACCGTTAACTTTTCCACGAAATTTTGGTGTGCATAAACAATAGTACCCACTAGATATAGATCAAATCGCCACAAGGATCTTAATCAATTATTAGTTTCTGCCATTAACTTTAACGAGTTGTCGCCGATTCCTGCGATTCGTACCCATAGATCATCGAAGTGCCACACTGATTCGGAGGCGGACGAATGATCGTCGTGGTTGATGAGCGTGAGCTCGTAAAAGATGGATACACATCTCTGTTTGGCCGTGAGGGCATTCCCTCCACCGGCTTTGATCCGACGGAATTTGGCGAGTGGGTACAGACCGCTGCCGACTCCGATATAGCGGCAGTCGAGGCCTTCCTGATCGGTCAGGGTCAGCGTAACTACGAATTGCCCCGGGCGATCCGGGACCGGTCAATGGCGCCGGTGATTGCAGTCAGCGACCAGCACTCGTTGGAAAACACCCTTGCACTGTTCGATTGCGGCGTCGACGACGTAGTGCGCAAACCGGTGCATCCCCGCGAAATTCTCGCAAGGGCGGCCGCGATCCGGCGCCGGCTGAAGGCGATCTCCAACTACACCGAGATCGGCGGGATCCGTGTTTTCTCGGATGGCCGCGACCCCGAGATCAACGGCGAAGTCTTCGCGCTTCCCCGGCGCGAGCGCCGCATCCTCGAATATTTGATCGCCAATCGCGGTCGCAGGGTCACCAAGACCCAGATCTTCAACGCCATCTACGGAATCTTCGATGAAGAGGTCGAGGAGAACGTCGTCGAAAGCCACATCTCGAAGCTGCGCAAGAAGCTGCGCAAGAAGCTCGGCGTCGATCCGGTCGATTCCAAGCGCTTCCTTGGCTACTGCATCGATTGGGCCTGATTTTTCCGGCCGGGCGGCGGCGCCCGGCTGAACCTCGATATTGGCCTCGCAGCTCGCCCTGACAGACAGCTTCACGCAAGGCCCGACAAATACTCTCGAGCTTAACAGGTAAAACGAGGTTTTCAGATGAGCATTTTCGGCAGCATGAAGACGGCAGTATCGGGGATGAACGCACAGGCGAACCGCCTCAGCACCGTTGCCGATAACATCGCCAACGTGAACACCACCGGTTACAAGGCCGTGTCGACGAGCTTCTCGTCGCTGGTCCTGCCTTCCTCGGGCGGCAATTACAATTCCGGCGGCGTCCAGACCTCGGTCCGCCAGGCCGTCTCCGACCAGGGCGACATTTCCTACACCACCTCGGGCACCGACCTCGCGATTTCGGGCGACGGCTTCTTCATCGTCCAGGGCGCTGACGGCACGCCGGTTCTGACCCGCGCCGGCGACTTCACCAAGGACGACGAAGGCAACCTCGTCAATGCCGCCGGCTTTCAGCTGATGGGCTATTCCTACGACTCCGGCGCCCCCGCCGTCGTCGTCAACGGCTTCGACGGTCTCGTTCCGGTCAACGTCAACCAGGATGGCCTGACCGCCATCGCTTCGACCTCAGGCATCTTCAAGGGCAACCTCGATTCCAATGCGAAGATCGCTCCGGTCGCTCCCGCGACGGCTCCGAGCGCCAACCTTGCCACAACGACGGCCGACACCAAGAAGGTCTCGATGGTCGCCTACGACCGTCTCGGCAACAAGGTGATGTACGACTTCTACTTCACGAAGAGCTCGGTCGTGACGCCGCCACCGGCATCTCCCGCTACTGCAGCCACTTGGGAAGTGGCGATGTTCCGCAACGCCAATGCGGCGGTCGGCGGCACGACCTCCTTCCCCTATAGCGCCGGTGGTTCTGTCGGCACGGGAACGCTCACCTTCGACGCCAACGGCAAGATGACCTCAACCGGCGCCGTCACGATCGCCGATACGGTGACCGGCCAGTCGATCGCCATGGACCTCTCCGGCTTCACCCAGCTCGGCGCCGACTTCTCCGGCACCGGTACGCCGAACGGCCAGGCGGCGACCCCGGTCAAAGACGTCACGATCGATGGCGACGGCATTGTCTACGCTAAGTATGAAGACGGCAGCACGAAGCCCCTCTACCGTATTCCCCTTGCCAATGTCGCAAGCCCGGACAAATTGACCCTGATGAGCGGCAACGTCTACAGCGCCAACGGCCAGTCGGGTGTCACCGTCACCGGTTTCCCGCAGACCAACGGTCTCGGCACGATCAAATCGGGCGCTCTCGAAGGTTCGAATGTCGACCTCGCCGGCGAGCTGACCGAGATGATCGAATCGCAACGCAGCTATACCGCCAATTCCAAGGTCTTCCAGACGGGTTCCGACATCATGGACGTCCTCGTCAACCTCAAGAGATAAGCAGGGTAACGGGTAAGCCATGTCGCTCACATCCGCACTTAATACCGCGCAGAACATATTCAACAATACCGGCACGCAGAGCAGTGTCGTATCGAACAATATCTCGAATGCGGGCAACAAAGATTACGTGCGCCGACAGGCGATGCTCACCACGTCCTTGAACGGCGCGCAGGTCGTCAAGATCGACCGGGCACAGGAAGATGCCCTGCTGCGCCAATATCTGAAGACATCCTCGCAGGACAGCGCCCAGCAGGCATTGCTGGGCGGTCTCGAGGACCTGAAGTCGATCATGGGTGGCAACGACTACGAAACGTCGCCATCCACCTATCTCGGTGTTTTCCAGCAGAAGCTTCAGGCCTTCCGCACGACGCCGGGCAGCACCGTCGCCGCTCAGGGCGCCATCACTGCCGCCCAGGATGTCGCCAACTCGCTGAACAATGCCTCGCAATCCGTTCAGGACGTCCGCGCCACCGCCGACAAGCAGATCGCCACCGACGTCGATAAGCTGAATACGCTCCTCAGTGACTTCGAGAAAGCCAACAATGCGGTGAAGACCGCCACGGCCTCGGGTGCGGATGCCTCAGGCGCTCTCGATGAACGCGAGAAGGCTCTCAAGCAGATTTCGCAGATCGTCGGTGTCAATACGACGACGCGCGACAATAACGACATGGTGCTGAGCACATCTGACGGGACGATCCTCTTCGAGACGATCCCGCGCAAGGTGACGTTCAAGTCTCAGGATGTCTACAACGCTACCATCGCCGGCAATTCGGTTTATATCGACGGTGTCGCACTTGCGCGCGGCAGCGGATCGACGGCAACGGGGCAGGGCAGCCTCCAGTCGCTCCTCCAGGTCCGTGACGAGATCGCCCCTAATTTCCAGAAGCAGCTCGATGAAGTCGCCCGCGGTCTGGTCTCGCTCTTCAAGGAGCAGAACACGGCAGCCGGCCCGGCCTATGTGCCCGGCCTCTTCACCTGGAGCGGCGGCACGGTCGATACCGGCGCCACCGCGGTCGCGGGCATGGCGGCGACCATCACCGTCAGCAGCCGCGTCATCACCGCGCAGGGCGGCGATCCGATGCGCCTGCGCGATGGCGGCGTCAACGCCACAGGCCTTGTCCTCAATCCCACCGGCGTCAGCGGTTATACGACGGAACTCGATCGCCTCTATACGGCACTGGGCTCCGACATCGATTTCGACCCGGCAGCGGGACCAGCGGTCGGTTTCGACGCCACAACGGGCATCGATTCGAACGTCAGCATCATGGAATTCGCCACCAATTCCCTCGGCTGGCTCGAACAATACCGCAGCAACGCCACGACGGCGGCGGAAAACACCTCGGCGGCGCTGTCACGCTCCGATGAGGCCTATTCCAATGAGACCGGCGTCAACCTCGACGAGGAACTGACGCTGCTCCTCGACATAGAGCAGTCCTACAAGGCGGCGACCAAGATCCTCAACGCCGTCGACGAAATGCTGAAGTCATTGCTGGATATTGCGAGTTAAGCCATGAAGAGCTCATTTATTTCAAGTTCGGCCATTCAGAATGCGATGCGGTTGACGATCCGTCAGGCGCAGAACCAGATGACCAAGGCGACGATGGAAGCAACGACGGGAGTCTATGCGGATATCGGCATCTCGCTCGGCGGCAATGCCGCGAGAAGCGTCGATTTCAGCCGCGAAGTCGACAGGATCGACTCGATCAAAGCAAGCAATTCCCTGGTCACCGCCCGGATGGAATCCTCGCAGCTCGGCCTTTCCAAAATGAAGGACGTCGGCGACGGCCTCGTTTCGAAGCTGACAGCGCTCCAGGGCAGCCATGATCCCGGCAGCATCACCGTCGCCATCCAGTCGGCAACCAGCGCATTGTCCACCATGATGGACACGGCCAATACCATGGTGAACGGTGAATATTTGTTCTCGGGCATCAACACCGATGTGCAGCCGCTGACCGACAAGACGACCGCGACGAGTGCCGCCATCGTTACGGCACTGAACAGCTATGCAGCCGCTCTCGCCCCGCCGAAGGCGGTCAGCGACCTCACCGGCACCGAGATGAGCACCTTCATCACGACGACGGTGGAGCCGATGTTCAGCGAAACTGCCTGGACCGACCCGACGACCGGCTGGTCGCAGGCATCCAGCCAGAACATGACGAGCCGCATCAGCAATTCCGAAGTGATCGAATCCTCGACCAACGCCAATTCCGAAGGCATGCGCTACATGGCGCTCGCCTCGGTGATGACCTCGGCGCTGCTCGGCCAGAACCTCAGCAGCGATGCGATGAGCACGGTGTCCAAGCAGGCGATCACCTACACGACGAAGGCGACCAGCGGCCTCGTGACGCAGGCAAGCCAGCTCGGCCTTTCCCAGGAGCGCGTCAAGAAGTCCAACGACGCTCTCGACGCCCAGTCGAATATCATCAAGAACAAGCTGGTCGATCTTCAGGGCGTTGATCCCTACGAAGCCTCGACCCTGGTCAAGACTTTGGAAACACAGCTTGAAACGGCTTACACGATCGTCTCGAAGATCCAGCAGTTGAGTCTCGTAAACTACCTTTGATGAGCAAAGGCGCGCAGTATAAAGAAGGATGCATGAATGTATCAGTTCTCATATGCCGAAGTCATGCAGGACTCGGTGGCCGACGCGAAAGAGCGGGAATGGCAGGTTCTTGACCGGTCCATAGACCTGCTGTCGTTGGCGCGCGAAAAGGAAAAATACGGCCGGGAAGCCATCGAAGCCCTGTTTTATACGCGCAGGGTGTGGATCAGCTTCATCGAGGATCTGAAACATCCCGACAATCAGCTGGAGATCCAGCTCAGGGCCAACCTCATCTCGATCGCGATCTGGATATTGAAGGAATGCGACAGGATACGAAAGCGTCTGTCGAATAACTACCAGGGCATCATCGACGTTACCACCATCATCAGGGATGGACTTAAATGAAAAGTACACTTCGCATTTCTCTGAAAGCCGGAGAAAGAATCTTCATCAACGGCGCCGTCCTGCGCGTCGACCGCAAGGTCGCGCTGGAATTCCTGAATGACGTGACGTTCCTTCTCGAAAACCACGTCCTCCAGCCGGAAGCGGCCACCACGCCCCTGCGTCAGCTCTATTTCATCGCGCAGATGATCCTCATCAATCCCGAGGGCAAGGACCACTCGACGGCGATGTTCCGCAAGTCGATCACCATGCTGCTCAGCTGCTTCAAAAACGAGGAAATCCTCGCGGAACTGAAGCGCATCGATGCGCTCGTCTCGACCGGCCGCGCTTTTGATGCGTTGAAGGCGATCCGCGGCCTCTATGCGATCGAAGACAATATCCTCAACAACCACGAAATGCCGCCGACGATGGTCGAGCAGATTCGCAGGGAGATTGCACCATGGCGGTAGATGCAACATCAAGCGTGACCAACACGAGCACGACGAGCACGACGAATTCGGCCCAGCAAAAAGCGACGCTGAACTACGACAATTTCCTTCAGCTGCTGATCGCGCAGATGAAGAATCAGGATCCGACCGACCCGGTCGATGCCAGCGAGCAGATGTCGCAGCTGGCAAGCTTCTCGCAGGTCGAGCAGACGATCCAGACCAACACCAAGCTGGACACGCTGCTGTCCAGCTCCAGCCTTACCCAGGCCAGCAGCTACGTCGGCAAATACATGGAAAGCGCCGACGGCACCGTCAAAGGCATCATCGATTCCGTCAAAGTTTATTCCGACGGCGTGATTGCGACGACCAAGGATGGGGGTAAGATACTCGTGCAGGCGGGAATCACTGTTGCCAGCCAGGCGCCGGCCACGACGACCACGACCAGCGACAACACTGATACCTGATACCGCGGCGAAGACGCGTCGGGTGATACCAACCAACAGCGGCCCGGCAATGGCGGGGCTGCTTCGAGGCGATATGAGGTTGCCTTCAGATGAATGAAGCTGATGCATTGGATCTGTTCCAGGCCGCGATCTGGACCGTGCTGATTGCCGCCGGTCCCGCGGTCATCGCCGCGATGGTGGTGGGTCTCGTCATCGCCCTAATCCAGGCACTGACACAGGTGCAGGAAGCGACGCTGACCTTCGTGCCGAAAATCGTCGCGGTGCTGATCACCGTCGGCGTCACAGCACCCTTCGTCGGCTCGCAGATCTCGATTTTCACCAATCTGGTCTTCTCGCGCATCCAGTCCGGCTTTTGAGCCACCTTCGCGCAAGCTTCGCCATTTAACTCTCGATCCGAATTGGGTGGACCGAGTCCGCCTCCTCTCATGAAGAGACGGAACTGTTATGGCGCAACCACCTGCACTCCCCCTTCCGAAAGTCGCCCCGAGCCTGCGCGATGTCGGTTTTGCCCTCGGCATCATCGGCATCATCTGCATTCTCTTCCTGCCGATTCCGCCATTCCTGATCGATATGGGACTTGCCTTCTCGATCGCCTTCTCGGTGCTGATCCTGATGGTCGCGTTGTGGATTCAGAAACCGCTCGATTTCTCGTCTTTCCCGACCATTCTGTTGATCGCAACGATGACCCGGCTGGCGCTGAACATCGCGACGACGCGCGTCATCCTGTCCCACGGCAATGAAGGCCACGATGCGGCGGGCGGCGTCATCGCCGGTTTCGCAAGCCTGGTGATGTCCGGCGATTTCGTCATCGGTCTGATCGTCTTCCTGATCCTCATCACCATCAACTTCATCGTCATCACCAAGGGTGCCACGCGCATCGCCGAAGTCGGCGCGCGTTTCACGCTCGATGCCATTCCCGGCAAGCAGATGTCGATCGACGCCGATCTTTCGGCCGGCATCATCGACGAGAAGGAAGCCCAGCGCCGGCGCAGAGAACTCGAAGAGGAAAGCTCCTTCTTCGGTGCGATGGACGGTGCCTCGAAATTCGTGCGTGGCGATGCCGTCGCCGGCCTCATCATCACCGCCATTAACGTCTTCGGCGGCATCATCATCGGCTATTTCCGCCACGGCATGCCCATCGGCGAAGCGGCCGACGTCTTCGTCAAGCTCTCCGTCGGCGACGGCCTCGTCTCGCAGATGCCGGCCCTGATCGTCTCGCTCGCCGCCGGCCTTCTCGTTTCTCGCGGCGGCACCACCGGCTCCACCGACCAGGCGGTCGTCAATCAGCTCAGCGGTTACCCCCGTGCGCTTTCCGTCTCGGCCGTGCTGATGTTCATCCTGGCGCTGATGCCGGGCCTGCCGTTTGTCCCTTTCACGATCCTCGGCGGTCTTCTCGCCTTCGGCGCCTGGTTCATACCGCGTAAGGTCGAGGCTGAAAACAAGCTTCGCCGCGAGCAGGAGGAAAATAAGGTCGTCCAAAGCAAGGAACTGGAAAAGGATTCGGTCAAGGCGGTACTGCGCACCTCGGAGATCGAGCTCGCACTCGGTAAGATGGTCTCGACGCGCCTGCTCGGCGCCCACCAGGAACTCGCCTTCCGCGTTGGCAAGATGCGCAAGAAGTTCGCCACGCAATACGGTTTCGTCGTGCCCGAAATCAAGGTCACCGACGATATCGCCATCGCCGAGAAATCCTACCAGATCCGCATTCACGGCACGACGGTCGCCTCCAACCTGCTGCGCGTCGGCGAAGTCCTCGTCGTCACCGGTGCCGGCCGCCGGCCAAGCATCCCCGGCGATGAAATCCGCGAACCCGCCTTCGGCATGCCTGCCGTCTCGATCCTCGAAAACTTCACCGACGATCTGAAACGCGAGGGCTTCCAGCCTATCGACAACGTCTCTGTCGTGCTGACCCATATGAGCGAGGTCATCCGCAACAACCTGCCGCAGCTTCTGTCCTACAAGGACGTCAAGGTGCTGATCGACCGGCTCGATCCCGAATACAAGAAGCTCGCCGACGAGATCTGCTCGTCACACATGTCCTATTCGGGCCTGCAGGCGGTGCTCAAGCTTCTGCTTGCCGAACGCGTGTCGATCCGCAACCTGCACCTCATTCTCGAAGCGGTGGCCGAGCTCGCTCCGCATGTCAGAAAGACCGAGCAGATCGTCGAGCATGTCCGCATTCGCATGGCCCAGCAGCTTTGCGGCGACCTCGCCGACAACGGCGTGCTGCGCGTCCTCAGGTTGGGTAGCAAATGGGATCTCGCTTTCCATCAGGCATTGAAGCGCGACGCCAAGGGCGAAGTGATCGAATTCGACATCGATCCGCGCAGCCTCGAGGAGTTCAGCGAGCAAGCCACCAAAGTTATCCGTGAGTTCATGGATCGCGGCCTGCCATTCGTACTTGTCACGTCGCCGGAAACACGCTCCTATGTGCGCATGATCATCGAACGGCTGTTTGCCACGCTGCCGGTCCTGTCGCATGTCGAACTGGCCAAGGGCATCGAGATAAAGATTTTGGGCTCCATTTCATGATAACAGACCCGCAAGGGACCGTTCTCGCACTGTTTCTGGTTTTCTGCCGAATCGGTGGGTGTGTGCTGGCTCTTCCGGGTTTTTCCTCGGCGCGCGTGCCCGACCAACTGCGCGTCTTCATCGCAGGCGCGCTCTCGATCGCCGTCATGCCGCTGCTCTGGGACACTGTCTATCCGGCCGTTCACACCGGTTCCGGAACATATATCGGCCTGATCGTCAGCGAATCGCTGATCGGCGTGATGTACGGCATGCTGGCGAGGATCTACACGCTCGGCATGCAGTTCGCCGCCTCGATCCTCGCCATGATGGTCGGCTACTCCCAGCCGGGCTCCGCCGACATCCTCGAAGATACGCCGGAGACCAGCCTTTCCGCTTTCGTCACCTTTGCCGGCATCATGATCCTGTTCATCATGGATTTTCATCACATCGTCTTCCGCGCACTGATCGATTCCTACACGACCATGCCGTTCGGCGGTCTGATGCAGATGCGCGCGACGCTGATCTCCTTTACCGACACGCTGGAGCAGACCACCTACATCATGCTGCGGCTGTCGAGCCCGTTCTTGATCTACGGCCTGATCTTCAATGTCTCGATCGGCTTCATCAACAAGCTGGCGCCGCAGATACCGGTTTACTTCATCTCGACGCCCTATCTGCTGATGGGCGGGCTCTTCCTGATCTATTTCTCGATTGCGGCGATGGTCAGCCAGTTCGGCCAGTCCTTCGGCTCGATCTATATCGGGCGATGAGGCTGCCATGATCGAAAAGAACCGCTCCCAGAAGCTCAAGCGATTGCTCTCGGTGCAGCGGCATATCGAAAGGATGGCCGAGAACGATCTGGCCGAAACCAGCCGCCAGCGCGTCGAGGTCAATGCGGCGATGGACGACGTCATCCTCGCGCTCGGCTCGATGGACCCGGTCCACCACGCCTTCTCGCAGAATTACGCCGATCGATTTGGCAGGCTCAGCATCAAGGACCAGCAGCTGACCGGCATGCAGCAGGTCCACGAGATGCGGCTGGCGCGCGAACGCGCCAAGGGGGATCGTTTCGAAGAAGGCATGAAAGAGGCCCTTGAGGCCGAGCGCCGCGAGGCCGATGACAATGCCGTCTACGATGTCATCGATCAGCAATTCGCAACGCCAGCCTCCAGCAAGCTTCGAAATCCATAGTCGTTACGATCTTAATTTAGAGGATTGTAACGTGGCTATTTCGCCCCCCAGTGATCTGGTCCTGGATGTTGTCAAAGCTGCCGACCCCATGGAGGTTCAGGCAGCCCAGGAAAAATTGAAGGCAAATCGTGCGGCCTTTGCTGCAACGAGCCTCGCCGAGAACGGCAAGGGCTTCGCCAATACGGTCGATATTCTCGACCATATCGGCCAGAAGAGCGGCGTCAACAATATCCAGAACCGCACCAAGGCTGAGGAAGTGCCGGAAAGCTATCGGAAATTCGAGGCCATGGTTCTGCAGAATTTCGTCAAGAACATGCTGCCGAGCGAAAGCGACGACGTCTACGGTAAGGGTGCGACCGGCGATATCTGGAAAGGCATGATGGCCGAGCAGCTCGGCAACGTCATGGCCAAGGGTGACGGCATCGGCATCGCCAAGCAGATGTACAGCGAGCAGCTGCGCCGGCAGGAAGGCAAGATCGTCAATGCTTCGACCGATAAGGATGACCGCAACATTGCGCTCAGCATGATCGACGACTTCCAGCGCAAGACATTTGGCACGCCGACCGCCGAAGCCAAGACCGATAAAACAGGATGAATTTAGGCCCATTGACCTAAAATGTGAATCCTGTTCTCAATCAGATAGTTAGAGCGTTATATCGTCCGAAAACCGCGCACACTTTTCGGCGTAATCTCTAAACGACGCATAACCGGGGGTACCATGGAAATAGTTTCGAACGAATATAGGATCAAATCCGTTCTCGGACGCCTCGAAATGATCATCGACAATGAGAACACCCGGATCGGCAACGACCCGCAGTTTGATCTCAAGGTCTCCAATGCGCATAAGAGCCGCTGCCTTTACGAGTTGTCGATGCTGTTCCGCGACACCGATCCGGCCGAGCTCGCCGCTGCCCATCTCGATCAGTTGCACGGCTTGAAGAAGAAGCTGGTTCTCAATGCCCGTCGTGTCGAGGCGCACCTCGAAGCGGTTCGCGCCGTCGCCGACCTCCTGAAGAACGCCGTTCAGGACGCCGATGCCGACGGCACCTATTCCCAGGAACAATTCGCCGTGCGTGGAAACTGATGATCAAGCTCGTCCTCACCGGTGTCTGGGTTTGCGCCATTACCTTGGCATCGGTCTATTTCTCGGTGTACCTGGCGACCGCGCCGGCGCCCGCGGCAACGGACTCCAAGCAGAGCGCGCTCGAACTGGTGAAGGGTGAAACGATCACGGTGCCGATCATCGGTAACGGCGCGGTGACCGGCTACTTTATTGGCCGCGTTTCCTTCATGATGAACAAGGAGATGCTGAAGGGCGTGACGCTGCCGCTGGCCGAGATGACGACGGACGAGCTTTTCAGCCTGCTCGTCGGCAACAAGACGGTCGATATCGCCCACATCAAATCCTTCGATCCGAAGGCCTTCCGCGAAGAGATCAAGAAGGGCATGAACGAGCGCCTCGGCGGCGAGTATGTCGCCGACGTGATGCTGGAGCAGCTCGACTATCTCTCCAAGGAAGATGTCAAGCAAAGCTCCGCCGGGCAGCCGAAGAAGATGGGCGCACCTATCAAGATCGTCGAGACCGCACCGGCCGGCGAAGCGCCGGCGGCAGCCGCCCACTAAGCGTTATATTGTCGTCGACGAAAAACAGCGCCGCAAGGCGCCGTTTTTCGTTGGCGCACGTGGTTAATAAACCACTTATACGCGCATAAAAATTCAAGGAATTTTCCTAAGGGTTGTTTGAAGCCGTCCTGTTATATCAGGTGTCACAGCTTGGCGTATGCTGCCTCCCAAAATCGGGGCAGCGCCGTCCGGGCTGGACGCGGCCGGTCCTTTCGAGACCTCCGGTGCGGAATTATGGGCTTGTTTTCCGGGATGTCGGGCGCATGCAGCACCCTCGGCAGGAGGTAGGAATGAATCTGATTGCAAACTTCGCGGTGCTCGCATCGCGGCGGACGATCTTCGATCTGCCGGTCTGCGATCTCGGTTGGGACGACGCCCTCGTTTTCATCAACGAGCTGGCCTCCATTCCCGTCGGCCAGACCGTGGTTTGCTTCGTCAACGCCCACAACATGCTGACCGCGCTTCACGACGACGAATATTACCGGATCATGTCGCACAATCTGGTGCTGCCGGACGGCATCGGCCTCAACATTGCATCGCAGATCGCCCATGGTGCGCCGTTTCCCGCCAATCTGAACGGCACCGATTTCGTCCCGGCCTTCCTCACCTTTATGGAGGCCCCGCGCCGCATCGGCCTCATCGGCGGCACACGTTCGGTCGTCGAGGCGGCGGCGGAAAATTTCCGCCGGCATACACCCTGGCATGAATTCGTCGTTGTTTCCGACGGTTACTTCGACACGGTCGATTCCGCTGTCGTTACCGACGAGCTTGAGCGCCAGAAGCTCGATATTTTGATTGTCGGCATGGGAACGCCGCTGCAGGAGAAATGGGTCCACGACAATATCCGTGCCGATCATGCGCGCCTGGTGCTGACGGTCGGCGCTCTGTTCGACTTCGTCTCCGGCGCCGTCCCGCGCGCGCCGAAGACGGTGCGGATGATGCGAATGGAATGGGCTTATCGCCTGCTGCAGGAGCCGACGCGCCTTTGGCGCCGCTACATCGTCGGCATCCCGATCTTTCTTTTCCATGTCCTTCGCTACCGCTTCCGCCGGCGCGAAAGGATACTCAGCCATCCGGAAGAGGTCGTGACCACGCTGCAGCCGCGGTCAGACCACAAGAAAGCGAGCTGACGCTACAGCGCCGCGTGTCTTTTAAGGCGCGCAAATTTTATCCTTAGATCGATTCCGATTTAAGGAATGATGCATAATTCTTACACGCTGCGGTTAACCATTTCTTTGCCATGATTATTTAGACTGGTTTAATCATCTGCATCCGCGCGGATGAGCGAATTCGGCCATCATGTGCATGAGATGTGGCGCAAATGTACGATATCAGGGCCAGAAGCAGTTTTCACGATCGCGCAGCCGCCCGGCCGGCGGCGCCCGCACTGGCGCGCGCCCATGACGGTCGCTATGGATCGCCCCGGGGAGCGCCCCCGTCGAACCGGCCCGATATCGCGCCGCCCGAGGCCGAACTGCTGCGCGCCATCGGCCGCGCGCTGGAAGAACAGCGCGCAAAAGCGGCGGCCCCGGCGCCGCTGGTTGATCGCATCGAGACCATCCTCGGCAATCGCCTGCGAGCCGCCAACGACGTCGGCCATGCGCTTCCTCAAGAACAGGCGCGCCGTGAAGAACCGGCTGCTCCGGCCAGCGAGCCGATGATCTCGCTCGAACCGCTGACCGCGATCATTAAGAAACCGGCCGAGCCTCGCCCGGTAGTGCCACGGCGGCGCGTCGGCGGCATTGGTGTTGCAATGATGCTGGCCGCGGCGACGACGATCGGCGCGGGCCTGCCGGCACTGATGCCGGCTTCGCCAACCCTCTACCGCGCCGAAGCGACGCTTGCGGTGAAGACCGATGCCGCAAGCCGGGCCGCCTTCACAGAGGTCGCGGCGAAAGGGCTGATGTCGGCGCGGGTGGTTGCTTCGACGGTCGCCGCCCTGAAACTCGATCACGATCCCGAATTTGCCGGCCCCAGAGCCAATGCGTTTGGCGTTGCGCTCGATCTCCTCTCTGCGACCGGGGCTGCTGCCGATCCGACCTCGCGCGCCGAGGCGACGTTGAAGCATGCGGTCGAGATACTGCCCGATGCCGCCGCCGGGACGATCCTCGTGAGGGTGACGACCGGCGACAGCGGCAAATCCATGCGCATTGCCGCAAGGCTTGCCGAAGCGGTTTCCCCGCCGGACGGATCCGGCGGCAACGCCGCAACCGACGCCGCCTTGCGCAAGGCCTATGACGAGGCGAAAGCGGAACTGACAGCTTTCACGGCTAAGAGCGGCGAGGGCAACGTCAAGGTGGCGGTCGATCTTCGCCGTCAGATCGACGGGCTCGATGCCGATCTGAAAGAGGCCGACCAGACTATCCTGGACGCCAAGGCGCAGGCCGACCGGCTCAAGGCCGCAAAACTTGCCGGGGTGCTCGACGGTTCGTTCCCCTCCGATATGCTCTCGCCGGCGCTGCAGGACTGGCGCGACAAATATGCGGTCGCCAAGACAGCGCTTGCGCAGCTTTCGGCCGAGCTCGGCCCGCGCCATCCGCGCCTCTTGCAGCAGCAGGCCGAAACCGATGGTCTGAAGGAGAATATGGGCAAGGAACTGACCCGTCTTGCCCAGACCGCCAACGTCGCTGCCAAGGCCGCCGTCGATGCGCGCAAGGCCTTGAACGACCGCCGCAACACGCTGATCGCTCAAAGCCGGGATACCGGTGTCGATCTTTCCCGGCTGACCGAGCTCAGCGACAAGGCGGCGGCCGCGCGTTCTCGCCTGGATGATTCGGCTTCCGCGTCGGCGGGGACGGTCACCGACGGTCATATCACTCTCATGAAGCCGGCGCTGGCAACGGCGGTATCGGCGCCCGATGGCCTGACCGGCGGCTCGCTGGCCGGCGCTGCCGCGGGTCTCGTCGCCGGTCTTGCTGCGGCTTTCCTATTGCGCCTCCGCAAACCCATTGCGGCATCCGAAGAGGAAATGTCGGCATCCTCACCGCTGTCTTCCGCGCCGCCGGCACTGCAAGCGGTCCCGACCACGGTCGACGAGATGGAGGTGCTGCGCTCGGAGATCTCCGGCCTGCGCGACCGGCTTCGTGTTCATACGTTCGAAGCGCGGCAGCCGCTGCGCTGAACGAACACTTCCTTGCATTTTTGATATTGCATTGCTGCTTTCCGACAGGATAGGGCGTTAGCGGGCATTTAACGCTCGCCGACTATCCATAGATTGACGCTAAACAGGGCGGAGAGACGCGTGGCGACAGTAATCGACGGCAAGAACGTAGCTGCATCGGTCATTCAGACGGTCAAGAGCGCGACGGCAGCGCTGGAAAAGAGCAGCGGCGTCACCGCCGGCCTCGCGGTCGTCATCGTCGGCGACGATCCGGCAAGCCACGCCTATGTCGGCTCGAAGGGCCGCATGGCCAAGGAATGCGGCTTCAAATCAGTCCAGCACACGCTGCCGGCCGAAACCACCCAGGAGGAGCTGGCAGCCCTCGTCGCCACCCTCAACGCCGATCCGACGATCCACGGCATCCTGGTGCAATTGCCCCTGCCGAAACCGCTCGACAGTGAGTCGATCATTCAGGCGATCCTGCCGGAAAAGGATGTCGATGGCCTCAGTATCGCCAATGCCGGCAAGCTCGCCATCGGCGACCTGAAGACCGGACTGGTTTCCTGCACGCCGGCCGGCGCCATGGTCTTCGTCCGCCGCACCCACGGCGAGGACCTCTCCGGCCTCAGCGCCGTCGTCATCGGCCGCTCCAACCTGTTCGGCAAGCCGATGGCGCAATTGCTGCTCAACGCCAATGCGACGGTGACGATCGCGCATTCGAGAACCAAGAACCTCGCCGAGGTCTGCCGCAATGCCGACATCCTGGTGGCCGCCGTCGGCCGGCCGGAGATGGTCAGGGCCGATTGGGTCAAGCCGGGTGCGACGGTCATCGACGTCGGCATCAACCGCGTGGCAGCCCCCGAAAGAGGCGAGGGCAAGACCAGGCTCGTCGGCGACGTCGCCTTCGAGGAGGTCTCTGCGGTCGCCAGCACCATCACCCCGGTTCCGGGCGGCGTCGGGCCGATGACCATCGCCATGCTGATGGCCAATACCGTCATCGCCGCCCATCGCGCTGCAGGACAGACCCCGCCGCAGTTCTGATTATGGCTGCTGCGGGGCAGGGCCGGTTGAGGCTCTGACGATCAGTTCCGTCTTCCAGAGCTCCTGATCGGGAAAGGGGCCTGCCTGCTTCACCGTGCCGATCAGCCGCTGCGCGATGCGAACGCCGGCGGCCCTGAGCGAGGAGCGCGTCGTCGTCAGCGGCACGGAGAAGTTTTCCGGCTTCAACAGCGGCAGCACGTCGTCATGGGCGATCAGCGAGATATCCTCGCCGAGCCGCAATCCCGCCTGGTTGACCGCGCGGATGGCGCCGAGCGCCAGCACCGTGCTGGAGCAGAGGATGGCCGTTGGCCGCTCCGGCAGCTGCAGGAAGTGTTCCATCGCCAGCAGACCTTGCTCGTCCGTCATCAGCGCATGGCTGACGCAATCCTCGTCGAGCGTCAGCCCGCGCTCGGCAAGCGCTGATATGATGCCGTTCTTCCTGCGGATGGCGAAATCGAGATGTATTGGCCCGTTCATTAGCGCAAAGCGCGTATGGCCGAGCTGCAGCAAGAGCCGCGTCGCATCGTAGAAGGCGCCCTCATTGTCGATGTCGAGATAGGGATAGTCGGGCTCCGAGCCGAAGGATCGGCCGTGCACGACATAGGGCATGGAGAGCGATTTCAGCATGGCGAGCCGCGGGTCGTGGCCGCGCATATAGGCGACGAACAGCGCATCGACATTGCCGCTGATCGCAAGGCGCCTGAGCGCCGCAACCTCGTCGTCCGGGTCGGCCGGCATGATGACGAAGTGGAAGTCGTGGCGCACGGCCTCTTCGCCGAGCCCGGCCAGGAATTCACCGAAATGCACGTCGGACTGGTGGCCGGGCGCCGTCGGCATGACGAGGCCGATCGAGCCGGCCTTGCCGGTCGCAAGCCTCTGCGCCGCCTTGTTCGGCCGGTATCCGGTTTCCTTGACAGCTTGAAGCACGCGCTCCCGGGTCGCCTCGTTGACCTCGGGATAGCCGTTGAGCGCTCGGCTCACCGTCGTCTGCGACAGCCCCAGCAATTCCGATAGCTGTTTGAGATTCACCTGCTATGCTTCCTCCCGGCCCGCCCGTCGGCCGTCTTCAAAAGGCCTGCCGCCTCCCAGTGGCATCCAAAGCGCTTTCAATTATGTAGCATTTGGTGCGATTGACTCAAGAAAAATCGCTCCATATTTCCCGATAACCGCCGTTGCGCCACCGTACAGGCGCGTTCACGGCGGGGTTCTCGTGAAATGACTTGACTCCATTCCACCGAAAGTGGAATGAGTTAGGTGTCAAAGCGCTTTGAAATTTCCTTTTAAAGGGAATTCGGCGCGGTTGGGATTGTGATGGGAGGTTGATCACATGAAAAAGTCATTTTTGATGGGCGTTGCCGTGGCAGCGCTTTTTGCCGGTGCTGCGTCCGCGGCCGATCTGAAATTTGCCCCGGGACAGGATTCCAAGTTCAACTGGAAGAGCTATGACGAATTCAAAGCCGCTCATGCCGATCTGAAGGGGCAGCCCCTGACGATCTTCGGGCCGTGGCGCGGCGAGGACGAGGCGTTCTTCATGAGCGTTCTTGCCTATTTCACCGAAGCGACCGGCATCGAAGCCAAATACTCCTCTTCCGAAAACTACGAACAGCAGATCGTCATCGACACGCAGGCAGGCTCACCACCGAACATCGCCGTTCTGCCGCAGCCCGGCCTCCTCGCCGACCTCGCCAGCAAGGGCTACCTGACGCCGCTCGGCGACGAAAACTCCAAGTGGATCAAGGACAATTACGGCGCCGGCGACAGCTGGGTCGGTTACGGCACCTATAAGGGCAAGGACGGCAAGGAAGCCTTCTACGCCTTCCCTTATAAGGCCGACGTGAAGTCGCTGGTCTGGTACGTTCCGGAGAACTTCGAGGAAGCCGGCTACAAGATCCCGACGACCATGGAAGAGCTGCATGCCCTGACCGACCAGATCGTCAAGGATGGCGGCGTTCCCTGGTGCATCGGTCTTGGCTCAGGCGGCGCCACTGGCTGGCCGGCCACAGACTGGGTCGAGGACATCATGCTGCGCACCCAGCCGCCGGAAGCCTATGACAAGTGGACGACCAACGAGCTGAAGTTCACCGATCCGGCCGTTATTGCCGCGATCGACGAGTTCGGCAAGTTTGCCAAGAACGAGAAATACGTCGATGGCGGCGTCGCGGCTGTGGCCTCGACCGATTTCCGCGATAGCCCGAAGGGCCTCTTCGCGGTTCCGCCGAAATGCTACATGCACCATCAGGCCTCGTTCATCCCATCCTTCTTCCCCGAGGGCACGAAGCTCGGCCAGGATGCCGACTTCTTCTACATGCCGACCTTTGCTTCCCACCCAGAACTCGGCAAGCCGGTTCTCGGCGCCGGCACGCTCGTTTCGATCACCAAGGATTCGAAGGCGGCTCGTGCTTTCATCGACTTCCTGAAGACCCCGATCGCGCATGAGGTCTGGATGGCGCAGTCGAGCTTCTTGACGCCGTACAAGGGTGTCGGCACCGAGGCCTATGCCAACCCGCAAATGAAGAAGGAAGGCGAGATCCTGACCTCCGCCACCACCTTCCGTTTCGACGGTTCCGACCTGATGCCGGGCAAGATCGGCGCCGGCGCCTTCTGGACGGGCATGGTCGATTTCGTCGGCGGCAAGTCGGCTCAAGATGCTGCTGGCGAAATCCAGAGCGCCTGGGACGGCATCAAGTAATCCTCAAAAATTATGCCGCCGGCTTGCCGGCGGCATCGCTTGCATGACTGGCCGGGTTCGCAAAGACCCTGGCCATCGCAGGATTTATTGTGATTGGGCAATACAAACAGATTGACGATGACCGGCGTTGACCCGTCAGAACAACAACCGGTCGCAATAAGATCAGGGGAAGCAGGGGAGGGACGAAATGCTGTCGCAGATAGTGTCCGCTTTGGCCGTCGTGGTCGTCGCCGTTTTCGCGTGCTCGGCCTATTTCTATTTTTCGAACAAGATCCTGGATCTCGCTCTGCCGGTGAAGGATGGCGACATCCGCGCCGCATCGCGCAATCTCAACCGCCGTGCGCTCGTGCGCCCGTGGTTGTTCGTCGGCCCGGCGCTATTCCTGCTCATTGTCTATCTCGTCTATCCGGTCGTTGCGACCTTCATCCTCTCCTTCTACGACCGCGCCGGCGAGCAATTCGTCGGCGTCGCGAACTACAAATGGGCACTCGGCGACCGCGAATTCCGCCAGTCGATCTTCAACAACATCCTCTGGCTTGCCGTTGTACCGGCCGCCTGTACCTTCTTCGGCCTCGTCATCGCCGTGATGACCGATCGCATCTGGTGGGGCAATATCGCCAAAAGCATCGTCTTCATGCCGATGGCGATCTCCTTCGTCGGCGCCTCGGTCATCTGGAAGTTCATCTATGAATATCGCGGCGGCAACGACGTCCAGATCGGCCTCTTGAACGCCATCGTCCAGACGTTCGGCGGCACACCTGAGGTGTGGATCTCAGTTCCCTTCTGGAACAATTTCTTCCTGATGGTCATCCTGATCTGGATCCAGACCGGTTTTGCCATGGTCATTCTGTCGGCCGCCCTTCGCGGCATTCCCGAAGAGACCATCGAGGCCGCCGTCATCGACGGCGCCAATGGCTGGCAGATCTTCTGGCGCATCATGGTACCGCAAGTCTGGGGCTCGATCGCGGTGGTCTGGACGACGATCACCATCCTCGTCCTCAAGGTCTTTGATATCGTGCTGACCATGACCAACGGCCAGTGGCAGTCGATGGTGCTGGCGAATCTGATGTTCAACTGGCTGTTCCGCGGCGGCGGCGATTCCGGCCGAAGCGCCGTCATCGCCATCATCATCATGCTCGCCGTCACGCCGATCATGGTCTGGAACGTGCGACGCGCCAATCGCGAACTGAAGGGCCACTGAGATGACCGCTGTCGGAAGCTACTTCAAGATCGGCCCCGCCCGTCTCTTCGTTCACGCCGCCGTTCTGCTGATCGTCATCGTCTGGCTGATCCCGACGCTCGGAATCTTCGTCAGCGCGCTGCGCGACAAGGACCAGATCGTCGTCTCCGGCTGGTGGACATCCTTCGTCGGCTCGACGCAGACGGTCGCTGTCCGCCTCGGCACAGCCGATCAGCAGCAGCAGGAAGGTGCGGCTTACGTCATTTCAGGCAATGTGCTGGAAGGCCAGACCGGCCGCTCGGTGAAGGCCTTCGGCAACCGCGTGCAGCAGCCCGCCGCCTTCAAGGCCGGCGAGACTGCCGATCTCGGCGACGGCGAAACCCTGCAGATCAACGGCGACGGCAGCTACCGTTATATGAAGAACGCCGCCTTTTCGCCCGACGAACGCCCGCGGCGCATCTATGCATCCGTCTCTGCGCCGCCGGAATTCACGATGCAGAACTACAAGACGGTTCTGACCGGCGAGGGCATCGGCCAATCCTTCATCAACTCGCTGACCGTGACGATCCCGGCGACGATCATCCCGATCCTGATTGCCGCGTTCGCCGCCTATGCGCTCAGCTGGATGGAGTTTCCTGGCCGCGGGCTGCTGATTGCGCTCGTCGTCGGCCTCATCGTCGTGCCGCTGCAGATGTCGCTGATCCCGCTGCTGCGCCTCTATAACGAGATCGGCACCATGCTCGGCCAGCCGTCCAAAACCTATCCCGGCATCTGGATGGCCCATACCGCCTTCGGCATGCCGCTCGCCATCTACCTCCTGCGGGCCTATATCGCCGGCCTGCCGAAGGAGATCATCGAATCCGCCCGCGTCGACGGCGCCAGCGACTTCGAGATCTTCGTCCGCATCGTATTGCCTCTGTCCTTCCCGGCGCTCGCCTCCTTCGCCATCTTCCAGTTCCTGTGGGTATGGAACGACCTGCTCGTTGCCATGGTCTTCCTCGGCACCGACAAGGACCACCTCGTGCTGACCGGCAGCCTCAACGCGCTGCTTGGCTCACGCGGCGGCAACTGGGAGATTTTGACGGCGTCGGCCTTCGTCACCATCATCGTGCCGCTGCTCGTCTTCTTCGGGCTGCAGCGTTATCTGGTGCGTGGCCTGCTGGCGGGTTCGGTCAAGGGAGGCTGACCATTTTCGACCGTGACTTCAAACAGGATATTCCATGAACGTGGCTCCCCAATCGATCTCGACTCCCGACAAGGACTGGTGGCGCGGCGCGGTGATCTATCAGATCTACCCGCGCTCCTACCAGGATTCGAACGGTGACGGCATCGGCGACCTGAAGGGCATCACCGCCCGCCTGCCGCATGTGGCAAGCCTCGGTGTCGATGCCATCTGGATCTCGCCCTTCTTCACCTCGCCGATGCGCGATTTCGGTTATGACGTTTCCGACTACGAGAATGTCGATTCGATCTTCGGCACGCTGGTGGATTTCGACACGATGATCGCCGAGGCCCATCGCCTCGGCATCCGCGTGATGATCGACCTCGTCATCTCCCACAGCTCGGATCAGCATCCCTGGTTCGTACAGAGCCGTTCCAGCAAGACCAACGCCAAGGCTGACTGGTATGTCTGGGCCGACGCCAAGCCGGATGGGACGCCGCCGAACAACTGGCTGTCGATCTTCGGCGGCTCGGCATGGGCGTGGGATCCGACGCGCATGCAGTATTACCTTCACAACTTCCTGACCTCGCAGCCGGACATGAACCTGCATAATCCTGAGGTGCAGGACCGTCTGCTTGATGTCGTCCGCTTCTGGCTCAACCGCGGTGTCGACGGCTTCCGCCTCGATACCATCAACTTTTATTTCCACGATACGCAACTGCGCGACAATCCCGCACTTGCTCCAGAACGCCGCAACGCCTCGACGGCGCCGGCAGTCAATCCCTATAATTTCCAGGAGCATATCTACGACAAGAACCGGCCGGAGAACCTTGCCTTCCTGAAGCGCTTCCGCGCCGTCCTCGAGGAGTTCCCAGCAATCGCCGCAGTGGGTGAGGTCGGCGACAGTCAGCGTGGCCTTGAAATTGTCGGCGAATACACTTCCGGCAACGACAAGATGCATATGTGTTATGCCTTCGAGTTCCTGGCGCCCGATCCGCTGACGGCGGAGCGCGTCGAAGAGGTGATGCAGGATTTCGAAGCTGCAGCACCCGATGGCTGGGCCTGCTGGGCCTTCTCCAATCACGACGTCATGCGCCATGTCAGCCGCTGGGGCGGGCTGGTCGCCGATCACGACGCCTTCGCCAAGCTCTATGCCTCGTTGCTGATGACGCTGCGCGGCTCCGTCTGCCTCTATCAGGGTGAGGAACTGGCGCTGACCGAGGCCGATCTCGCCTATCAGGATCTGCAGGATCCCTATGGCATCCAGTTCTGGCCGGAATTCAAGGGCCGCGACGGCTGCCGCACGCCGATGGTCTGGGACAGCCAGGTCGCCCAGGGCGGATTTTCGACGGTCAAGCCCTGGCTGCCGGTGCCGGTCGAGCATATTCTGCGTGCCGTCAGCGTTCAGCAGGGCGACGAGGCTTCGGTGCTGGAGCACTATCGCCGCTTCATCGCCTTCCGCAAATTGCATCCGGCCTTTGCCAAGGGCGAGATCGAATTCGAAGAGCCGCAGGGCGACAGCCTGGTCTTCACCCGTGAATACGGCAACGAGAAGCTGCTCTGCATCTTCAACATGAGCCCGGCCGAGGCCTGCGTCGCCTTGCCGGCGGGAGAATGGCAGGCATTGACGGGGCACGGCTTTACCAGCAACAACTATGGCGACAAGATCGATATTCCGGCCTGGGGGGCGTATTTCGCCCGTCTTGCCTAAGGACCAAGGGGAGAGAGACATGACTGGACTGACGCTGAAGGATATCCGCAAATCCTACGGTTCCGTGGACGTTCTCCACGGCATCGATCTCGATATCAAGCAGGGCGAATTCATCGTCTTCGTCGGTCCGTCCGGCTGCGGCAAGTCCACGCTTCTGCGTATGATCGCCGGTCTCGAGGCGATCACCGGCGGCGAGATGTATATCGACGGCCATCTCGTCAATGACGTGCCGCCTTCCAAGCGCGGCATCGCCATGGTCTTCCAGTCCTATGCGCTCTACCCGCACATGACCGTCTTCGACAACATGGCTTTCGGCATGAAGATCGCCGGCGAGAGCAAGCAGGAGATCGACCGCCGCGTCCGGGCGGCAGCCGAGAGCCTGCAACTGACCAACTATCTTGATCGCCTGCCAAAGGCGCTTTCCGGCGGCCAGCGCCAGCGCGTGGCGATCGGCCGCGCCATCTGCCGCGATCCGAAGGTCTTCCTGTTCGACGAGCCGCTCTCCAACCTCGATGCCGCGCTGCGCGTCGCGACCCGCATCGAGATCGCCCGCCTGAACGAACAGATGGCCGATACGACGATGATCTACGTGACCCACGACCAGGTCGAAGCGATGACGCTCGCCGATCGCATCGTCGTTCTCTCGGCCGGCAATATCGAGCAGGTCGGCGCGCCGCTGGATCTCTATGAGCGTCCGGCCAACCTCTTCGTCGCGAAATTCATCGGCTCGCCGGCGATGAACATCATCCCGGCGACGGTCGCCGGAACCGGAATCCAGACGACGGTGACGCTGACCGGCGGCATGTCGGTGACCCTCGATGTTGCGACCGACGCATCCGAAAAGGGCAAGCAGGCAAGCTTCGGCGTTCGTCCGGAGGATCTGAGGGTCGCCGACGGCGCCGACTATCTTTTCGAGGGCGAGGTGTCGATCGTCGAAGCACTCGGCGAAGTGACGCTGCTCTATATCGAAGGCCTGGTCCCGGGCGAGCCGATCGTCGTCAAGCTGCCCGGCATCTACGATGTGAAGAAGGGTCAGAGGATGCGGTTTGCCGCCGACAGGCAGAAGTTGCATCTGTTTAACGCAACCGGCCATACCTACCGGAAATGAGGCGGCCATTTTTGGGGTAATGGCCCTAAGAATTGTGTGTGACGGGCCGAATTCTCACTTTCTGTTAAAGATCGGCTGCTACCTTTTTCCCATCGATTTACGAGGGGGATAAGCAAGTGGCCGCTTCCAATCCGTCACAGCCAAAATCTCATTTCCTGAGCAAGGAAGAATCCTTCATGTATGACCGCGAGCAGCGGTTCAAAATGGAGGACACCATGAATGCCGCGCGCATCGAATATACGGAAAAGGGCGTCATGCACGCGGCTTCGCGCCGTTGCGATATCGTCCGGATTTCGATGAGCAGCGCGACGCTGGCGATCCTCACTCAGTTCAACCTGCCGAAGCAGTTCTATCTGGACATTCCGGATGCCCGCATCACCAAGGTCGGGTGCCTGCTGATGAAGGTCAACGCCAACAATACCATCGACGTCCGCTTCCTCCGTCTGCTGACGCAAAAGGAGCTGAACAAGATCTTCGTCTACAGCACCCATCCGGCGCATCGCGACTACGTGCTCGATATCCGCGCCTGACGGTATAGGACCTGATATCGAAAACCCGCGGGGTGCTTCGCGCGCGCCGCGGGTTTTTGTTTGTCTGGTAACCAAGCTTAGAGCGCCGATCGGTTTTCTTATGACATCATCCTCTAACTCTTTAATCTAGAACAGGATTCAGATTCTAGGCCGACCCGGCCTAAAATCATCCTGTTCTAAGATTCCCGCTGCCACCTCCGGTCAAGCGCTCCCAATTCCGATAAGCAAATTTCGATTTGCTGACATCGTCGATCTCCAGAGCGTCTACGAAACGCCGCGCATCGCCTCCGGGGCGGTATTGATAGGGGTAGTCTGTCGAGAACAGGATACGGTCAATCTCGACGGCATTGACCGCCTGCTGCAGATAGGCCGGGCTGAACATGCCGCTGGCGGTCAGAAAGAGATTGTTGCGGACATAATCGATGAATGGCCGCTGCAGCCCGGACACCCGATCAAGCATGGCCAACCGCTCAAGGTAGAAAAGCACCAGTTCGCCCCAGTGGCCAAGGATCACCTGAAGGTTCGGATAGCGGTCGAAGACGCCCCCGAGTATCAGGCGTACGAACTGGATACCCGCCTCGAAATGCCATCCGAGGGCGAATGTGGAAAAGGCAAGATCGATCGGCGCGCCAAAGCCAGAATAGTAGGCGTCACGAACGCTTGTCTGGGGGATCTGGGGGTGAATGAGGAGCGGGACTCCGAGCTCCGCCGCGCAGGCGAATGTCGGCTCGAAGAGCGCGTCGTCCAGATTCCTGTCGCCGACCCGGCCGAACAGGACGGCACCCTTGCAGCCGAGTTCCGTGACTGCGCGACGCAATTCGTTCGCCGCCCCGTCGGCCTGCGCGAAGGAAAGAGCCGCCATGGCCTGAAAACGCGAAGGGTTTGCCGAAACGGCACTGGCCAGAAGATCGTTGGCGCGGCGCGCCAGATCAATGCCGTGGTGACCAAGGTTGTTGAGGCCCGGTGTCGTCAAGGAGAGAACCTGAACATCGACGCCCGTTTCATCCATCAGAGCCAGCCGTTTCTCGCCAAGATCGGCAAGCCGCTCGCCGATGACGCCCGGATTGAGCCCCAGCGTGCCGTCATCGGCGTCGGGAATGGTGCCCCATGCCTGTTTGATTTCATCAGGAAGGAAATGCTCTTCGATCGCGATGATCTTCATCCTTAAAATCCTCCAGCTTGTGGCTTCAGGCCGTCATTGTCGCTGCGGCGCCAGACGACTCGCCATTCTTCATCAGCACGTGTGGACGTGAGGATGAGCAGATCGTCTGCAAGGCTATAGGACCGCGGCAAATCCTGGTCTACTAAGGCTTGAACCAATGCACCTTCAACATGATAGATGAAGGTGCTGTTGGCGGAATCGAGTGTGATTGTTCCATAGCTCGCCTCGTAACCACCGCTGCTATAGGGGTTATCGACGTCGAACGACTCCATGTTGCGGACCTGGATCGCCATATGCCCGTCGGGCGTAAGGACGAGGAGACCGGCCACTTTCAGCGCACCCATCGCGCCGTTGGCATCCGGCTGCTCAATCGCCGCGAGGTGCCACGGCCCGGCGAGCCGTGCCATAACCTCAGAATCAATACCGGCTTGTTGAGAGCTGTTTGTACCAGCAATTGTTTCCATCGACAGTTCTCCGGGATTTTGGACGCAACCGGTTCCCGGAGCGCTGTTGCCGACTTGACGACGGGGCGCTCTGTTTTCGCGAGGCGCCCCTTCTGTGTTTTGCTGCTGTACGCCGAACCGTGTTGCGGGCTGCAGGCGCGCGACCGTTGTTGTCAGGCTTTTTGCGTGAGTTGGTCGAGGATGGCTTTTCCGACGCCATGCGCGGAAGCCGGGTTCTGGCCAGTGACGAGCCGCCCATCGACCACGACGTTTTCCGACCAGTTCGGCGCCGGTTGGTGCAGCGCACCCCGCTCCTTGAGCGTGGTGGCGAGCAGATAGGGCACGACCTTGGTGTATTTAACTTCTGCCTCTTCCTCGTCGGTGAAGGCGGCAAGCTTCTTGCCGGCGACGAGATAGCTGCCGTCAGACAAAGTGGCGTTCACCAGGGCTGCGGGGCCATGGCAGACCGCGGAAACGATGCCGCCTGCCTCCCAGATCTCGCGAATGACCTTCTGTACCGCCGCATTGTCGGCGAAGTCCCACATCGTACCGTGGCCGCCGGCGAAGAAAACCGCCGAGTAGCGCGAGGGGTCGAGATCCGCAAGGATCTTGGATTGGGCGAGTTCGGCGCGGAATTCCTTGTCCTTCCAGAATTTATCGTTGACCGGATCGGAAAGGTCGAAGAAATCGATCGGCGGATGGCCGCCACGGATCGAGGCGATCTCGACTGGAATGCCGGCCGCTTCGAACACTTCGAGCGGATGGGTGAGTTCGACCATCGCGAAACCGGTCGGCTCGCCGCTGTCGCCGCGGATCGGGTGACTGGTGACCACGCAAAGGATGGGCTTGATGTTGTCTGCCATGTTCATGCTCCTCAGGGTTTGAGCGAGGCCATGTCGATGACGAAGCGATACTTCACGTCGCTCTTCAACATGCGCTCATAGGCTTCGTTGATCTGTTGGATGGGAATGATTTCTACGTCGGAGACGATGCCGTGGGCCCCGCAGAAATCGAGCATCTGCTGGGTTTCGGCCACGCCGCCGATGAACGATCCGGAGATTGCCCGGCGACCGCGCACGATCCCGCCGGCATTCACCGGCGTGCCGAGCGGCCCCATGTAGCCGACAAGCACAAGAACACCCTCCAGTGCCAGCGTCGGCATGTAGGGGTTGACGTCATGATCGTAGGGGACGGTGTCGATGATGACGTCGAAGCGCGCGGCGACAGCCTTCATCTGCTCCGGATCGCCCGAGAGCACGACGTGGTCGGCGCCGAGGCGGAAAGCATCCTCCTCCTTGCCGGCCGAGCGCGTGAACAGCGTGACGTCGGCGCCGAGCGCCTTGGCGAGCTTCAGCGCCATGTGGCCGAGACCGCCGAGGCCGATCACGGCGACCTTGCTGTCCTTGCCGACATTCCAGCGGTGCAGCGGCGACCAGGTGGTGACGCCCGCGCACAAGAGCGGCGCGGCACCGGCCGGATCGAGCCCGTCGGGCATTGATAGCACGAACTTGTCGCGCACGACGACGGAATTGGAATAGCCGCCATAGGTGACGCTGCCGTCCTGCCGGTCGGCGCTATTGTAGGTGTAGGTCGAGCCCTCGACGCAATCCTGTTCCCAGCCCTTCAGGCACGGCTTGCAGTGCTGGCAGGAGTCGACCATGCAGCCGACGCCGACCATGTCGCCGGCCTTGAAGCGGGAAACGTCGGTCCCGACCTCGCGCACGCGGCCGATGATTTCGTGACCCGGGACGATCGGATAGGTGGTGAAGCCGCCATGGTTGCGGGCAAGGTGCAGGTCCGTGTGGCAGACACCGCAGAAGAGGATGTCGATGACAACGTCGTCCGGGCGCGGTGGGCGCCGTTCGAACGCGAACTGTTCGAGCGGGCCGGTGGCCGATCGAGCAGCGAAGCCCATTGCTGTCATGGTTTGTACCCTTATTCCAGCGCCTGGCGCCTTTGGTTTGGCCTGCTGGACCCGACCGCGCCTCTCAAGCGCAGCCGGGAGCCGGTTTGGCGAACCCCAGCCTCAGGCGTTTAGCCTCAAGCGTTTCCAGGGGCGAACAGCGTTTCCCAATTCAGGAAGGGACCGAGCGGAATAACGTCCCAGTCAATGAGCCCGGCCTTGGCGAGGGGAAATTCGGCGAGCGCCTTCTTGGCGGCCTCGATGGACTCGGCCTCGGCGATGATGGCGACGCCAGGGCGGTCCTGTCGGAAATAGATGTCGCGGATGATGCCGCCCTTGTACATCTGCCAGGCGTGGCGGGCTTCATCCTGCATATGCGGCTGGTACTGTTCGATCGTGGCGCCGGGCTGCGGGACGTCGAGGCAAAGCAGTTTCATGGGTCTAGCTCCTTGGTGGGGATTGTAAGGCTGAGTTTACGCGAGCTGAAACCGGCCTGTGGTCTCCGCCACACGACGGCCCAGGTAAGTGGCCGTCATGAGGTCACTCTGGATAGGCGTGATCTCGGCTGCCTGATCGTTGTTCGACTGGGTCATGACGCCGAGCCAGCTTCCATGACGGTTGAGATCATCAACGCTGCCGGTGCTGCTGGCGTTACCAGGCATAATGTCGAGACCAACCCAGATCATCCCGTGCTGGGCCGCAAACAACGCCATTGAGACGAGTGAGTTGAGCTTGTCACCGTGCTGTGCGCCCGAATTGGTGAAGCCGGCAGCGATCTTGTTGCGCCACTTCTGTTCAAACCACGCCGTTTTCGTGGAATTCTCGCAGAACTGCTTGAACCTTGCGCTGATCATGCCGCTGTAGGTCGGCGACCCGAAGATGATCGCGTCGCTCTTTTCTAGCGCCGTCCAATCTACCGGACCTTCGGCGACGGCGACGATGTTCACTTCAGCCCCCTGGACTTCCCGAACGCCTTCGGCGACGGCTTCCGCTACACGCGCGGTATGGCCATAACCGCTGTCATATACGATCGATATCAGCATTCTCACGCCCTTCCATTTGACCGAGATTCGCGTACGACGGGAGGGTGATGCTGATCCAATGTCAGCAGTGACCACCTGGATCGGGACCGCCTCGAAAATATCGTTTGCTTGGCGGCGGTTGTATCGTAGAATGTGTAAGACCATTAGAAATCATTTTTCTCCTCTTTGGTTCCTGTGATTCTACAATAAATGGATTTGCTATTCTGGAGGCCTGCTCGGCGTGCGTGACAGATTCGATGGCGTGCAGATTTTCGTTGAGGCGGTCGAAGCGGGCGGCTTTGCAAAAGCGGCCGATCGGCTGAAGCTGACGCGCTCCGCGGTCGGCAAGGCGATTGCGCGTCTGGAGGAGCGCCTTTCAGTCCGGCTGTTTCACAGGACGACCCGCACGCAAAGCCTGACGGAAGATGGCCAGCAATATTACGAGCGTTGCATTCGTGCCATCGACGAACTGCGCGCCGGTGAGTCTCTCCTGGAATCTGGCCGGCGCGAGGTCGCCGGCAGGCTCCGCGTCTCGCTTCCTGTTCTGTTCGGCCGCTACTGCGCGGCGCCGATTTTACGCGGCTATGCTCGCCAGCACCCGAAGCTTGAACTTGAACTCAGCTTCAACGACCGCCAGATCGATCTGATCGCCGACGGCTTCGATCTTGCCGTCCGCAACGGTAACCTTGGCAACGGAACCTCGCTGCATGCCCGACGACTGGTCAGCCAGCGCAAGGTGCTATGTGCCTCGCCCGCCTATCTTGCCGCACGCGGGGAACCTCGCTCCATCGCGGACATCTCGGACCATGACCTGCTTGTTTACTGGCGGGGTGATCATGGCCTCGCATGGCAGCTTCCTGACGCGACCGGGGCTCTCATCGATATCTCCGTCACGTCAAGGCTGCGTTTCGACGACCTTGAAGTCATCGCCGATGCCGCGTTCGATGGCATGGGGCTTGCTTGGCTTCCCCATTGGCTGGTCCGGGACCGCATGCGCGCAGGGGAACTTGTCGAATTGTGGGGAGACCGCCCAAGCGCTGCGATGGAGTGCTATGCGGTCTGGCCAAGCACCCAGTATCTGCCGCTGCGGTCACGACTGGCGATAGACGCACTTGCTACAGAACTGCCGAAGCGTTTCGATCCCTGATATTGTCGGCCTTGATCACATTGGCTCTTGCTTCGCTGTCGTTCGTAGCAGCCCACCCTGACGCCCTCTTCTCAATCATGACGCGGTTGTCGCCGCAACGGCCTCTCCGGAGTTGGTACAACGCCGCTGATTTGACGCCGAGTTCGTGCCCACGCAGCGCGAAGTGGTTACTGCGCCGTCACCTGGTTGGGAAATACTGCCTCCTTCACAGCTTCTGTGGTCTCGTCTAACTACCTCGAACGGCAGCCAGCCGAAGAGGAATGGTCATGGCGACGCGACGATGATCAAGGTGAGGTTTTCATGGTCCGAATGAACCGGCTCGCGAGCGACCGCAACAACGATGCTATGCCGGCGCAGCTCATATCTGCCGACAGGATATCTCGACAAAATGGACAAGACGGTTGGTCATCGTGCCGATCCCTTTGGCTGTCGATATCTTCCTCCCAACCCTTTTAACAATATGACAAGGAGCACTCGTATGAGGGCTGTACGTTTTCATGAGTATGGTTGTCCGGATGTTTTGACGGTCGATGAGGTCGAAATTCCCGAACCGCAGGCGGGTCAAGTGCGCATCGCCGTCAAGGCGGCCGGCGTCAATCCGATCGATTGGAAGCTCCGGGCAGGCTATATGCGCGAGCACATGCCGCTCACGCTGCCGGCCGGGACTGGTTTGGAAGCGGCAGGCGTCGTCGATGCCATCGGTGAAGGCGTAACCGGTGTGTCGGTCGGCGATGCCGTGTTCGGCAAGGGCCATGACACGATGGCCGAGTTCGCGATCCTGCACGAATGGACGCACAAGCCGGACGACCTCTCGTTCGACGAGGCGGCGGGGTACCCGATTGCGGTCGAGACGGCGTCTCGGATCATCGACGAGGTCGGCGTGAAGCCCGGCGAGACGCTGCTGGTCAGCGGCGCCGCGGGCGGAGTAGGATCTGCCGCGATCCAGTTGGCCACCAGCGCCGGCATCCGCACGATCGGCACGGCGAGCGAGCCGAAACATGCATATCTGCAATCGTTGGGCGCCGTGCCGACCACCTATGGTCCCGGCCTGCGCGAGCGGGTGGCAGCACTTGCACCTGATGGCGTGCAGGGTGCGCTCGACATCGCGGCCTCCGGTGCCATCCCGGATCTGGTGGCGATCACCGGTGATCCTTCCAGGGTCATATCGATCGCCGACTTCACGGCCGCGGAACATGGCGTCAGAAACTCGTTCGATCCAAGGGACGCAGTGCCCGCCCTGGAACGTGCCGTAGCACTGTTTGAGGCGGGACACTTCCGCTTGCCGGTTGAACGGACATTTCCGCTCGACCAAGTCGGCGCCGCGCAGGAGCTAAGCGCCAAGGGCCACGTCACGGGACGTCTTATCATCACGGTCGCTTGACTGTAATCGCGAGGCGCTGCGCGCCTCGCTTTACCATCTTTGGCTGGCACGACTATCCTGCGTTCATGCCGGCAAATTGACGCTCTTGCCACACAACCGCTATTAGGGCGAAGTGTCGTATCGATCTCGCGCCATACCGATCACTTCCTGGCTCCGCTCCACCCAACGCACCAGCATCGTGAGCGGCTCGAAGATGGTGCGGCCGAGCTCCGTGAGCTCATATTCAACACTCGGGGGATTGGTTGGGAAGACTGTGCGCAGAACCAGCCCATCCCGCTCGAGCGTCCGCAGGGTCTGCGACAACATCCGCTTCGAGATATCGGGAACCGCGCGGTTCACGTCGCTGAACCGGCGGGCACGTTCGGCCAGTGCAATCAGCACCAGCATCGTCCATTTGTCTCCCACGCGATCAAGAATATCCCTGACCGCGCAGGTGGGTGGCTCGTGGGTCGTTCCAGAACGCTCCGCAAACATCCGCGCGAGTTGCAGATGATGCGGAGTAAGCGCCGTGTCAGCGTGTGCCATGTCACTTTCTCTTCGTCGGCTTGTTGGCGATACATGTAGCAAACCTGCAATGCCTATAACAGAAACCGGCATGCGTGGCACGTGGATCAGAGGCCGACCCGGCTGAGATGTTCCTCGGGATAGCGTGCCCCTTCGATATGAATGTCTGCGGACCGGATCTCGCCGAGGTCCTCGGCCGTCAGTTGCACCTCGAGTGCGCCGACATTTTCCTCGAAGCGCTCCAGCTTTCGCGTGCCGAAGAGTGGGACGATCCAGGGCTTCTGTGCCAGCAGCCAGGCCAGCGCCACCTGCGCCGGAGTTGCGCCGTGCCTGTCGCCGATGGCCCTGATGAGATCGACCAGCCGCTGGTTGGCTTTGCGGGCCTCCGTCGAGAAGCGCGGAATAGAGTTGCGCATGTCCGATGTGTCTAGCGCGGTGTCAGCGGCGATCTTGCCGGTAAGGAAGCCCTTGCCGAGCGGGCTGAATGGCACGAGGCCGATGCCGAGTTCTTCGAGCGCCGGCAGGATTTCCGCCTCTGGTTCGCGGGTCCAGAGTGAATATTCGCTTTGCAGCGCCGCCACCGGCTGGACCGCATGGGCACGACGGATCGACGACGGCCCGGCTTCCGACAGGCCGAACCAGTGGACCTTGCCCTCTCGGATCAAATCCTTCACCACGCCTGCCACGTCCTCCATCGGCACCTCCGGATCGACGCGGTGCTGGTAGAGAAGATCGATGTGGTCAGTGCGCAGGCGCTTGAGGCTGCCTTCCACAGCCCGGCGAATATGGTCGGGCTTGCTATTGACACCACCGTGATGAACGCCGGTATCGGGATCGACATCCCAGCCGAACTTGGTCGCGATCTTGACTTTGCCGCGAACGGGCTGGAGCGCCTCGCCGACCATCTCCTCGTTGGTGAATGGGCCATAGACCTCCGCCGTGTCGAAGAAGTCCATGCCGCGTTCGACGGCGGCCCTGATCAGAGCGATCATTTCCGCCCTGTCCGGCAGTTCCCGGGCTTTGCCGTATCCCATTGCGCCGAGCGACAGCGCCGAGACTTCCAGCCCTTGGCCTAGCTTACGTTTCTGCATAAAAATATCCTCCAGCTGCATGATTCAAGTTCAATGGAGTGCGGATGCAAGTCGGTCCGCGGCGGGACTTCATGCTGGGCCTCCTCTCGGTCTACTTGTCCCGACTTGCAAACACGTCTTTGACGACGGGCATCGCCGAGAAAACGCAGGGCCAGCCGGTATAAAAGGCAAGATGCGTCAAGGTTTCCGATGCCTGCGCCCTGGTCAGCCCGTTATCCATCGCGCGATTGAGATGGTAGGTGATTTGCGCCACCTGACCGGATGCTACCAGCGCGCTTACTGTGACGAGGCTTCGGTCGCGCGGTGCGAGCCCAGGGCGAAGCCAGAGATCCCTGAACAGAAGTTCGCCGGTGAAGTCCACCACGCCTTGGGATACGTCGCCGAAATTGGTTTGGACGGCCTCGGCGCGTTTGGCTTCCGACGCTTGGTCGAGGGGAAGGAGGGCAACAGGCTCCCGTGGCAACTGGCCTTCTCCGATGCCGCGCTCGGCGAAGATGCCCTTCATGATTTCCACGGCGAAGAATGCGTTCGACCATCCACTGTAGAACGCGAGATGCGTTATGATCTCTGAGATCTCGGTCGGTGTGATGCCGTTGTCCAAAGCCAGGTTGAAGTAATGGGTCATGCCGATCGTCTGGGCGCGCGCAATCAATGCCGAGACCGTTACTAGGCTGCGGTCTCTCGAAGACAGGTCCGGGCGTTTCCAGAGGTCGCCGACGATGGCATTCCGGGTATAGTTCGCCAAGGCTGGTGAAACGGCGCGGACGTCGTCGTCGGTCAGTGCGCTGCGAATAGGCGTTGAGGGTGACATTGTTCTTCCGATCGATGTTTTAAGATGGGTTCATGGCCAGGACTTGCGTCTCTCTTTCACGGATTGACGACCGTCGCTGTCGAAAATCGCCGGCGAGATCAGCCCTACTGTTCGAGCGGCGTGATCCGGATAGTGGCTGATCTGGCACGTTCGCCAATCATGGCGCCGAGATACGAGCTCGTCGCGTATTTGCTCCGGTACGCATCATCGATCGCCGCGTTGATCGCACCCTCGACGGGCGCGAATGCCACGTTTCTGGTCATTCCGGCGGCAATGATACGTCCGGCCCTCCGCTTGACCGCGGCCTGATGCCATCGCGACCGCTGGCCATGATAGGCGCGCACGTAGAGCTCTCCTTCTACTACGACGGACCAGATCCAGGTTGGAGTGCCATAGGTAGCGCCATCCTCGCGGAAGGGAGAGATGTGCAGGTCGTCGCTGTCCGCGATCTGCGCAAGTTCGGGTTCTGACCAAGCCATCGGTCCGCCTCTGCCTATGCGGCTGCATCCATGCGGCCATCGAAAGGCATTATAGTATCTGCCATTTCTTTCGATTAGACGCTAAAATAAGATTGAACTTATCTCAGAGATCAATAAATGCGTCGCGAAGAACTGGGCGACCTGATGGCCTTCCTCGCTGTTGCCGAAGAGAAGAGCTTCACCAGAGCGGCGGCCCGGCTCGGGACGTCTCAGTCTTCGCTCAGCCTCATCATCAAGCGCCTTGAGGAGCGGTTGGGGGTCAGGCTATTGACCCGCACGACAAGAAGTCTTGCACCAACCGATGCGGGCGAACAGCTGCTGTCGACCCTGGCCCCGGCGTTAGGTACGATCGAAGCCCGATTGGCTGCGCTCAGTGAGTTTCGGGACAAGCCGGCGGGGAGTTTCCGAATCACCGCGGGTCAGCACGCGATCGACACCATCCTATGGCCGAAGCTTTCGGCGTTTCTTCGTCACTATCCCGACATCAAGGTCGAACTGGTCGCAGAGTCGGCGCTGACGGACATCGTCGCCGAGCGGTTCGACGCCGGTGTCCGGCTCGGCGACCAGGTTGAGAAGGACATGATCGCCGTCCGCATCGGCCCGCTGGCACGCATGATCGTGGTGGCTGCGCCCTCCTGCTTCAAAGATCAGCCGCCGCCGAGTTCGCCGCAGGACTTGACGGCACACCGCTGCATCAACATACGCCTGCCGAGTTACGGCGGATTCTACCCGTGGGAGTTCGAACGCGACGGCCATGAGGTGCGGGTCCGGGTGGATGGACAGGTCGCCTTCAATGGCGTTCCACAGATCGTGAAAGCCGCTCTTGACGGATATGGCCTCACCTACGTCCACGAGGATGTCGTCCGAGAGGACCTTGAGAATGGCCGGCTCGTGCAGGTGCTGGACGACTGGTCGCCGCCGTTTCCCGGGTATCACTTGTACTATCCTTCACGCCGGCATTCCTCTCCAGCATTTACCTTGCTGGTGGAGGCGTTGCGGCATCACGACTAGGTATCCCGCCAAATAGCTGTAGCTAGTGGTGGAAGAGCACGCTGGCGCCCTGATCCGAAGGTCCGACGGCGCGACGGAACGGCGCGAAGAGTTCGCGGCCCATGCCGAATTCATTGTCGGAGAGATCGACGGTCACCGGCTCGCGCTCGGCCATATCGGCTGCATCGACGAGCAGCTCGAGCGTGCCCTTGATCGCGTCCAGGCGGATGATGTCGCCGTCGCGGATGCGGGCGATCGGGCCGCCGTCGACCGCCTCGGGCGTCACGTGGATCGCGGCCGGCACCTTGCCTGAGGCGCCGGACATGCGCCCGTCGGTCAACAGCGCCACGCGGAAGCCGCGGTCCTGCAGCACGCCGAGCGGCGGCGTCAGCTTATGCAGTTCCGGCATGCCGTTCGCCTTCGGCCCCTGGAAGCGCACGACGGCGATGAAATCGCGGTTGAGCTTGCCTTCCTTGAAAGCGTCCTGCAGCTCCTGCTGGCTGTGGAAGATGATCGCCGGCGCCTCGATGATGTGGCGTTCCGGTTTGACGGCGGAGATCTTGATCACCGCCTTGCCGAGATTGCCGCGCAGCATCTTCAGCCCGCCATTCGCCTGGAACGGCGTTTCGATGCTGGAGAGAACCTTGGGATCGACGCTCTTCTCAGGCGACGGTTCGCGCCGGACGGCGCCGTTTTCACCGAGCCGGGCGTCGACCGTATAGGCTTGGAGACCCTGGCCGAAGACGGTGCGCACGTCGTCATGCACCAGTCCGTGCTTCAGGAGTTGCTTGATGAGGAAGCCCATGCCGCCGGCCGCCTGGAAATGGTTCACGTCAGCAAGTCCGTTCGGGTAGACGCGGGCCAGCAGCGGGACGATTTCCGAAAGCTCGGCAATATCCTGCCAGGTCAGCTGGATGCCGGCCGCCCGCGCCATGGCGACGAGGTGCAGCGTGTGATTGGTAGAGCCGCCGGTGGCATGCAGGCCGACGACGCCGTTGACGACCGAGCGCTCATCGATCATCTCGCCCGCCGGCGTGAATTCGTTGCCGAGCGCGGTGATCGCCAGCGCCCGCTTGGCCGCCTCGCGCGTCAGCGCTTCGCGCAGCGGCGTGCCCGGATTGATGAAGGAGGAGCCGGGCATGTGGAAGCCCATGATCTCCATCAGCATCTGATTGGAATTGGCGGTGCCATAGAAGGTGCAGGTGCCGGGGCCGTGATAGGACTTCGATTCGGCTTCCAGCAGCTCGGCGCGACCGACCTTGCCCTCGGCGAAGAGCTGGCGCACGCGCGACTTCTCGTCGTTCGGCAGGCCTGTCGTCATCGGACCGGCGGGAACGAAGATCGACGGCAGGTGTCCGAAGGACAGGGCCGCCATCACGAGGCCCGGCACGATCTTGTCGCAGACGCCGAGGAAGAGGGCGGCGTCGAACATGTTGTGCGACAGGCCGATGCCCGCCGACATGGCGATCAGATCGCGCGAGAACAGCGAAAGCTCCATGCCCGGCTGTCCCTGGGTGACGCCGTCGCACATCGCCGGCACGCCGCCTGCCACCTGCGCCACGCCGCCGGCCTGGGCGGCCGCCTCGCGGATGATCGCCGGATAGGTCTCGAACGGCTGGTGAGCCGAGAGCATGTCGTTATAGGCGGTGATGATGCCGAGATTGGGGATGCGGTCGCCGGCGAGCGCATCCTTATCGGCGGGGGAACAGACCGCAAAACCGTGCGCAAGGTTGGCGCAGCCGAGCACCGAGCGCTGCACACCCTGGGACGCGGCGGCGCGCAGCCGTTCTAGATAGCGTTCGCGGGTTGGTTTCGAGCGTTCGACGATGCGATCGGTGATCGCAGAAATGCGTGCATGAGCGGACATGGAAGATCCCTGCCTTGTTCGTTGTCTTAATCTGTTCGGCGGCTCTGGCCTGAATCTCGATCCGGATCGACGGCCGATCAGGGAGCCCAGTAGATCTCGACCGGGGAAGTGGCCCGGCGCAGAACGGCGCGGATCGGCATTTCTGCCTCTTCACCCTTGCCCTCTGCCTTGGCGAGAACGTCTTTTTTGCCTTCGCCCTCAATATGAAGAACCAGGAGTGCGGCATCCTGAAGACTGGAGAAGGTGAACGTCAGGCGTGGCTCGCCGGCCCCTTCCGCTTCCATGGTGATGATGCCGCGCGGCGTCGATGCATCGAGCGCCTTGGCAAGATTGCTGCCGCCGGGAAAAAACGAGGCGGTGTGGCCGTCGCCACCCATGCCGAGGATGACGATGTCGAAGGGGGAACTGATTGCCCTGGTCTTCTCGGTCGCAAGCCTTGCGGCCTCCTCCGCGGAGGCCGTGTCCTGATAGAGAGGCAGGAAACGCGCCGCCTTGGCTTTGTTCTGTAGGAGATTGGCATCGACCAGCAGATGGTTCGAGCGCGCATTGTCGGCCGGCACGAAACGCTCGTCGACAAGTGTGATCGTCACCTTGTCCCAGGCGATATCGCGCGTCGACAGTGCCTGGAAGAACAGCTTCGGGGTCGAGCCGCCGGAAACGGCGATGGACGCCGTTGCGCGGGCGGCGATCGCCGCCGAAAGCGTATCGGCGACCTTGTCGGCGAGACTGCCGGCGAGATCTGCGGGGCTGGCGAAGGAATGCAGGGTCGATGCCATCGGTTTCGTCCTAGATATCGTCATGCCAGGTGCGGCCGTCGCGCTCGATCAGCGCGATGGCCTGGCTCGGACCCCAGGTGCCGGCCGTATAGCCCTGCACCTGCTGGCCGGTGGTTTCCCAACCCTTGAGGATCGGATCCACCCATTTCCATGCGGCTTCGACTTCGTCGCGGCGCATGAACAATGTCTGGTTGGAGCGGATCACATCCATCAGCAGACGCTCGTATGCGTCGGGATTGCGCACGTTGAACGCCTGGGCGAAGCTCATGTCGAGCGAGACGTTGCGCAGGCGCATGCCGCCCGGGCCCGGATCCTTGATCATCAGCGACTGCTTGACGCCTTCATCCGGCTGCAGCCGGATAATCAGCTGGTTGGCAACGATGCGTCCGGCCGCCTGGTCGAAGATCGCATGCGGGATCGGCTTGAAGGTGATGACGATCTCGGACATGCGTCCGGTCAGGCGCTTGCCGGTTCTGATGTAGAAGGGAACGCCCGCCCAGCGCCAATTGTTGATCTCCGCCTTGATGGCGACGAAGGTCTCGGTGTTCGAGACGCCGCCTTCGAGCTCTTCGAGATAGCCCTTGACCGGGCCGCTGCCCGATGCGCCGGCGCGATACTGGCCGCGGACCGTCGCCTGCTCGACATTGGAGGCATTGAGCGGCTTCAGCGCGCGCAGCACCTTCAGCTTTTCGTCGCGAACGGCTTCCGAATCCATCGACGATGGCACTTCCATCGCCGTCAGGCAGAGCAGCTGCAGGATGTGGTTCTGCACCATGTCGCGCAATGCGCCTGCCGTATCGTAATAGCCGGCGCGGCCCTCAAGGCCGACTGCTTCAGCCACGGTGATCTGGATGTGATCGATATAGTTGGCATTCCACAGCGGCTCGTACAGCGCGTTGGCGAAACGCAGCGCCATCAGGTTCTGCACGGTCTCCTTGCCGAGATAGTGGTCGATGCGGAAGATCTGTTCTTCCTTGAAGGCACGGCCGATCGTGTCGTTGAGCTGCAGCGCCGAGGCGAGATCGCGGCCGATCGGCTTCTCGACGACGATGCGGGTCGACTTGGTGATCAGTTTGTGGTCGTGGATCTTCTGCGAAATGTCGCCGAAGATACCGGGCGCGACCGCGAGGTAAAAGGCGCGCACTCGATCCTTGCCCTCGTCGAGCAGCTTCTTCAGCTGATCCCAGCCGGTATCCGTGCGGGCGTCGACCGAGACGTAGTAGAGGCGGGCACAGAATTTCTCCACCTCCGCTTCGTCGTATTCACCCTTCTTCAGGTGCTCGTTCAGCGCGTCTTTGGCGAATTTGCGGTATTCCTCGTGCGTCAACGGGCTGCGCGAGGCGCCGATCACGCGGGTCGGTTCCGTAAACTGGCCTTCGATCTGGCGATGATACAGCGCGGGCAGAAGCTTGCGTTCGGCTAGGTCGCCGCTGCCGCCGAAGACGACATAATCAAAAGGCTCAACGGGAATGATCTGGCTGCTCATGAGCTTGTCTCTCAATCAGGCTGGTTGGCGGCTCTTTTAATCTAATCGATTTAAAAAAGCCAGTGTGCGGTGCAATGAATCTCTCAGGCGCCGGTTTTAGAGCGAATTTCCGGAAGAGGAAATCCGCAATCGGACTAAAATTTGTCGCGAAGCGCAAACCACGACAAGGCGAGGAAAAGCAACGGCGCCCGCATGCCGGCGCCGCCGGGAAAGGCAGGAATATCGAGCGATGTGAAGAGGTCGAGATCACCGGATTTTCCAAGCACCGTTTCCGCGTAGAGCTTGCCACAGTAGTTTGACAGCATGACGCCATGGCCGGAATAACCGCCGATCGAGATGACGCCGGGCATGACCTCGCGCACGAATGGCTGGCGCGGCATGGTGATGCCGACGCTGCCGCCCCAGGCATGGGTGATCTCGATATCCTTCAGGGCGGGATAGATCTCGGCGATCTGTCGGCGGATGTGCTCGGAAATGTCCGTCGGATTGTCCGACGTATAGGCTTCGCGTCCGCCAAACAGCAGCCGGCCGTCGCCGAATTTGCGGAAGTAGCGCACGACGAAGCGCGAATCGGCCACGGCCTCGCCGCCCGGCAGGACATCGGGATGCCCGTCGAGCGGGGCTGTGGCGCCGATGAAAGAGCGGATTGGCATAACATGTCTTGCGGTCACCGGTTCGAGGCCGTCGATATGGCCATCGCAGGCAATCAGCGCCCGATCGGCGGTGATCGTTCCCCTTTCGGTTTCGATCGTCACCTTGCCGCCACCCTGGCGGATCGCCTTTGCCGCGGTCATCTCGAAGATCGCAGCACCGGCATTGGCGGCGACCCGGGCCAGCCCCACCAGCAGCTTCAGCGGATGGATGTGGCCAGTGCCGACATCGCGCACGCCGCAATGAAACCGCTTCGAACCGAGCCGCTCGTGCGTTTCCTTCTCATCCATGAAACTGATGTGCGGATAGTCGTAACGCAGCGCGGCGATCTGGGCATTTTCGTAATAGGCGCGTTTGTAGCTCGCCTTGTGCGCGACGTTGAGCTGGCCGGGCACATAGTCGATCTCGATCTGGTGCTCGCGGGCGAAATCGATGAGATGGCGCTTGGCCGCCTCGGCAAGATTAAACAGCGCCTTCGAGCGTTCGTAGCCGATCTTCTCCTCGAGTTCTTCCGGCCACCATCGCTGGCCGGTGCCAAGTTGGCCGCCATTGCGCCCGGACGCCCCGTCACCGAAGCGGCAGGCTTCGATCAGCACCACCGAGACGCCTGCCTTGGCAAGATTATAGGCGGCCTGCAGGCCGGTATAGCCGCCGCCGATGATGGCGACGTCTACTGTTCTCGAGCCGTCGAGGGCGGCATAAGTGGGCCGCTCCCCGATGGTTGCCTGATACCAGGATAGTCCCGGCGAGATCGGGCTCTGCCACATCTCCTGCGATGCCATGACGGTCCCTCACACGTTGAGCAGAAGGAATTCCCGCTCCCAGGGGCTGATCACCTGCATGAAGGTCTCGAACTCGCCGCGCTTGACGCCGGTATAGAGGCCGATGAACTGCTTGCCGAAAATCTCCTCGAAGGCGGGCTCGTCCTCGAGCAGCGCCACGGCTTCCAGCAGGCCACGCGGCAGGTCGATCGAGCCTTCATTGGCCGAATCCTCCGTCGGCGCCGTCGGCTCAATCTGCTTCATGATGCCGAGCAGGCCGGCGGCGAGCGAGGCGGCAAGCGCCAGATAGGGATTGGCGTCCGAGCTCGGGAGCCGGTTTTCGACGCGCCGCGCCTGCGGATCGGAAACCGGAACGCGGAAGGCCGTCGTCCGGTTGTCGTAACCCCAGGCATTGTTGACCGGGCAGGACATATCAGGCTGCAGGCGCCGATAGGAATTCACGTAGGGCGCAAGCATCGCCATCGTGCTCGGCACGAATTTCTGCATGCCGCCGATGAAATGGAAGAATTCCTTCGAAGCCGATCCGTCCGCATTGGAGAATACGTTTTTACCCGTCTCGATATTGACCACCGATTGATGGATATGCATCGCCGAACCCGGCTGGGCCTGCATCGGCTTGGCCATGAAGGTCGCATAGATGTCGTGCTTCAGCGCCGCCTCACGGATCGTGCGCTTAAACAGGAACACCTGGTCGGCAAGTTCGATCGGATTGCCGTGGCGCAGGTTGATCTCGAGCTGCGCCGGTCCCTCTTCGTGGATCAGCGTATCGATCTCGAGCCCCTGCTTCTCCGAGAAATGGTAGATGTCGTCGATCAACTCGTCGAATTCGTTGATCCCGGCGATCGAATAGCCCTGGCCGCCGAGGATCGAGCGGCCGGACCTGCCCTTCGGCGGGTGCAGCGGATAGTCGGGGTCGACATTCTTGGCGACCAGGTAGAATTCGATCTCGGGCGCCACGATCGGCTTCCAGCCGCGGTCGTGATAGAGGCTCAGGATCCGTTTCAGCACGTTGCGCGGCGTATAGGGCACTTCGCCGCCGTCGGAATCGACGATGTCGCAGATCACCTGCGCCGTCGGGTCGGTCTCCCAGGGCACGACCGAAAGCGTCGAAAGGTCGGGCATCAGCTTCAGGTCGCTGTCGCGCGGCTCGTAGCGGAAGCTCTCCGTCTCCTCCGGGTACTCGCCCGAAATCGTATGCCGGTAGATCGCCGAAGGCAGCGCCAGCGAGGTGTTCGAGGTGAATTTCGAGCTCGGCATCATCTTGCCGCGCGGAACGCCGGCAAGGTCCGGCGTGATGCATTCGATGTCTTCGATGCCCCTGTCCCTCAGCCACCGCGCTGCTTCCTTCCAGTTCGCAACGCCGCGCAGGGATCCGGGGTCCGGAGGAGTTTTCTTCGAGGCGGGTACGTTTCTGGCAGGCTTCAGCGTCGTCTTTTTTGGGGACATGACACACCGGTCTGGTTGATCGTGGCGCCATCATAACCGGACTTTGCCAATTGGCGAGAGGTTGAGAACGTTGACTTTCGCCCTTTGATGGAAAAGAAGACGCTGTCTTGATCGAGGAAACGGATTTGCAGCGCAAAAGCGACGTCATCGTCATCGGCGCCGGGGCGGCGGGCATGATGGCGGCCATTCGGGCCGGAAAACGCGGCCGCTCGGTCGCGATCCTCGACCATGCAAGGGCGCCAGGCGAGAAGATCCGCATATCGGGCGGCGGCCGCTGCAATTTCACCAATATCCATGCCGGGCCGAAGAATTTCCTCTCCGCCAACCCGCATTTCTGCAAGTCGGCGCTCGCCCGTTTCACGCCTGCCGATTTCATCGCCATGGTCGACCGGCACGGCATTGCCTGGCACGAAAAGACCCTGGGCCAGCTCTTCTGCGACGATAGCGCCAAAGACGTCATCCGCATGCTGCTCGCTGAGATGCGCGGCGCCGGCGTGCAGCTGCTTCTCGGCACCGAGATATCAGGCGTCGAAAAGGTGCAGGCGGGTTTTCGCGTCAAGACCGGTGACGATAGCTTTGAAGCATCGTCGCTGATCGTCGCCACCGGCGGCAAGTCGATCCCGAAGATGGGCGCGACCGGCTTTGCCTATCGCCTCGCCGAGCAGTTCGGTCTTCCGGTGCTTGAAACCCGCCCCGGCCTCGTGCCGCTGACGCTCGATCCCGGCCTGCTCGATGCCATCGCCCCGCTCGCCGGCATTTCCGCCCCGGCCGAAATCTGCCATGGCAGGACCGCCTTCCGCGAAGCGCTGCTGTTCACCCATCGGGGCCTCAGCGGACCCGCCATCCTGCAGATCTCCTCCTACTGGCGCGAAGGCGACGAGGTCGTCGTTTCGATCGAGCCGGATATCGACATTGCAACACATCTGAAGACGGCAAAGCAGCGTAATGGCCGCCAGTCGCCGCAGACGGCGCTTGCCGAGATCTTGCCGAAACGGCTGGCGCAATTTCTCGTCGAGCGTGAGAAAATCGCCGGCAATATGGCCGACCTTCCCGACAAGGCGCTGCTGCGCCTTGCTGCTGGAGCCCAGAACTTTGCGGTCAAGCCGTCCGGCTCGGAAGGCTATCGCACCGCCGAAGTGACGCTCGGCGGTATCGATACGGCAGCGCTTGATTCCCGCAGCATGGAGGCCAAGGCCGTACCCGGGCTTTACTTCATCGGCGAATGCGTCGACGTCACCGGCTGGCTCGGCGGCTACAATTTCCAATGGGCCTGGGCCTCCGGATTTGCCGCCGGCGAATATGCATAAATGTAGGTAATACCGATTCAAGACTTCTTAAGAGAGGTGCGCCATCCTGTCTCAATTGGCGATCTGCAAAGCTCTTCCTAAATAAGCTTTACCAGCAAGCCGTTTTGTTGGATTGTTGTGTCAGACAGAAGTGAGGTTTCCAGCATGACCAGAAACACACGACGCGCCCGCGCCATCGCAATTGCCCAGGCGAAGCCGAACGCCCGGATGGTCACCCTGCGTTATCTGATGCTGGCAGCCGGCGCTACCGCCGCCAGTCTCGCGCTGCTCTCCTCGCACTTCATCTGATCCTGTCTTCAGGCCTGCAACGAACGTCGTGGCACGGGTGTTGCCGCCCCACGGCGCCGCGGCTTACAAAATTTCAACTATTTCACCGCCTTGGCTTAATCCGCCGCAACCGCTTATCCGAAAATTAATATCTAATCTGACACAATTGCCCGCGATTATTTGGGCATTTCCAAGTTGTTTGGACATGAACCGGCAATGACTGCCGCCTGGCTTTCCGGGTTCCCGATGTAACTAAGAACAGCTCGATGTGTACTCGGCTGGCGCCAAATGGCCGCCTGCGGGAGGAGTGGTGCATGAAAGGCCCGGAACGCCATGTTAATTGACAAGATTCTTTCCCGCTTCAGGATCAAGACGAAGGTTCTGATCTTCGTTCTGCCTTTCGTCGTCACCATTTCGGCGGTGGGCCTGACGGGCCTTTACGCTTCGGGGCTGCTTCAGGGCCGCATGGAAATATCCAACAGCGTGCTGCAGTCGCTGAGCGGCTTCAAGGATCTCTACGGTTCGATGGACGATTTCCTGCGCGTCACCAGCCAGCAGGCGCGCGACAAGCTGCTTACCGATCTGACTACCCAGCAGGGCGTGCTCGAACAGACGCTGAATCAGGTTGGTGAAGAAGCCGCCGGCCGCGACAGTCTTGCCGAAGCAGCCCGCCGCACCAAGGACATTTCTGGCGTCGTCGGCAAACTCTGGGGTCTGCATGAGCAGGAGCAGGCGCTGCATGAGCAGATCGACGCGGCGCAGAAGAGCCTGATCAGCACCCGCTTCACGGTCTCCTACCAGGCTGAGGAATTGCAGACCGCGCTTCAGAACGACGAGGGTGCCGCCACCATCACCCTTCGCACCGCCGACCGGCTGCTGAAGGGCGGCGATTTCCTCGGCACCGTCGCCAGCGGCTACAGCAAGCCGCAGACGCCGGAGGACAAGATCGCCTTCATCAACGAACAGATGCCTGCGATCGTCAAATCCCAGCGGCTGATCGCCATCTCGGTTCCGACCAACCAGAAGAACGTCATCGACGCCCTGGCCGCGACCATCGACAGTATCAAGGCAATCACTGCGATGCCCGCTCCGACCGACGAGAACATCGCCGAACTCGGCCGTCTCGTGTCGCGCTTCCGCCAGACCTCGACCTATACGCAGCTGACCGCGACGCAGAAGATGCGCGAAGCGACACAGCGTTTCGCCGAGCTCGAGGGCCGCATCGGCCAGACCAACTCCGTCCTTCAGGATACAAGGCGTCTCGAAAATTCCGTCTATTCGCTGCAGATCGTGCTTTCCGATTTCCTCGCCAACTCCAGCAAGGAAAATCTCGTGCGTCTGCAGCAGCAGGCCGGCACGCTCGGCAAGGACATGCAGGTGCTGATCACCAGCGCCAAGGGCATGGGCTTTGCCGAAGGCATATCCGGCGCAATCCAGCCTGCACTCGACGCCATCTCCGGCGGCGGCTCGAAGATCGTCGATACGATCGGCGAGCGCGTCACCGCCTATGCCGCTGCCCGCCAGGAGCTCGACCAGATCTGGACGAAGCTGACCGATTTCGCCGAGCTGCAGAAGCAGACGGCCGGTACCGAGCGCACCCAGGCAAACGGCATCTCCGTCATCACTACCGGTTTCGGTATCCTCCTGTCGATCCTCGGCGGCATCGCCCTGGTTCTGACGCTGCAGCGCCCGATCAGCCAGATCACCGCCGCCATGCGCCGCATCGCCGAAGGGGCGCTGGAGACCAGCATTTCCGGCGAGCAGCGTCACGATGAAATCGGCGACATGGCCCGCGCGCTCGGCATCTTCAAGGAAAATGCCATTTCGAAGATCCGCATCGAAGAGCAGAGCGACGAGGAACGCGCCGCCGCCGAACATGAGCGCCAGCGCAACGACGCCGACAAGCGCGAGATGGATCGCCAGATCGAATTCGCCGTCAACGCGCTCGCTGCCGGCCTCGAACGCATGTCGCAGGGCGATATATCGACGACGATCGAGACGCCCTTCATCGGCCGTCTCGAACAGCTGCGCCAGGATTTCAACGGTTCGATGATGCGCCTGCAGGCGACGATGAGCCAGATCCGCGACAATGTCGAACTGATCCAGGGCAACGGCAACCAGATGGCCCAGTCGGCCGAGGATCTCTCCAAGCGCACCGAACAGCAGGCTGCCTCGCTCGAAGAGACCGCAGCCGCCGTCGACGAGATCACCGTTACAGTCCGCTCCTCTGCCGAACGCGCCAAGGATGCCGACCAGATCGTTCGCCAGGCCAAACGCAGCGCCGACGATTCCGCCGTCGTCGTCAGCAATGCGATCGATGCGATGGGCCGCATCGAGGATGCCTCGCGCCAGATCGAGCAGATCATCGGCGTCATCGACGAGATCGCCTTCCAGACCAATCTGCTGGCGCTGAATGCCGGCATTGAGGCGGCCCGCGCCGGTGAAGCCGGCAAGGGCTTTGCAGTCGTCGCGATGGAAGTCCGCGAATTGGCCCAGCGTTCCGCCGCCGCGGCGCAGGAGATCAAGGGTCTGATCAACAAGTCGACCAACGAGGTCAGTTCCGGCTCGCAATTCGTGCAGGAGACCGGCACGGTGCTCGCTAAGATCAGCGCCCAGATCGTCACGATCAGCCAGCATGTCGAGATGATCGCCCGCGCCAGCCACGACCAGTCCAATGCACTGCAGAGCGTCAACGCGACGGTCAATCAGATGGACCAGATGACGCAGCAGAACGCCGCCATGGTGGAAGAGACGACAGCTGCCAGCCGTGAACTGGCCGACGAGGCGGGTTCGCTGCGGCGTCTCATCCAGCAGTTCAAGATCGATGGCGAGGCGGGCGAGGCGCAGGTCTACCGCGCCGCCTGATCGTTGATCTCATCATCACGAGAACGGCCCTGGCTTCCGGGGCCGTTTCGCGTTTCGTATAGTGGCATGCTGTGGCCCTGATTTACAGAAAATTTTCCTTAACGCTTTTCGTCTACTTTAGCCCCGGTCTTCTGCCGGGGGTTTTGATGCTGCGCCTTTTCTCTACGTCGATCGTCCGCCAGATCGTCGCGATCACACTGTTTCTGCTGGCGATCAGCACCGCCGCCATTGTCGGCGTGACCTATTACAATCTGAGCCGTTATGTCATGGACGGCGCCGTCGCCGATGCCAGGGATGCCACCCGCGCCATGGCCGTGCTCTACGGCGCGGCCGATCAGGGCGCCAGGGTCGAGCTGAAGGATGACCGGCTCTCGACAGTCACGGAAGACGCCATTCCGGCCCTCGCCGATCACTCGCTGGTCGACCGGACCGCGCAGTCGATCGCCGGCGTTGCCACGATCTTCCAGAAGCAGGGTGGCGACTACGTCCGCATCTCCACCAACGTCAAGAAGGAAAACGGCGACCGCGCCGTCGGCACCAAGCTCGTTGCCGAGCATCCCGCTCAGCCCGTGCTCGCCAGGGGCGAGGCCTATTACGGCCAGGCGGAGCTATTTGGCCGCAAATTCATGACCGGCTATTTCCCGATCAAGAACACGTCGAACGCCAATGTCGGCATTCTCTTCATCGGCATTCCGATGGAGGTCTATTACCAGCGTATGTATGAGCTGCAGATGCTGGTTCTCGGCGTCGGCGCCATTGTCATGCTCATTGTCGGTGTTCTCGCCTTCTATGCCATCCGCCTGTCGGTGAAGCCTTTGCAGGCGCTGACCGCGAGCGTTCACGCAATCTCCTCCGGCGATCTCGATGGAGCGATCCCTTGTGTCGGCAAGAAGAACGAGTTCGGCGACATCGGCCGGGCCCTGGCGCTTTTCCGCGATAGCGCCCGCGCCAGGCGCGACCTGGAAACGCAGGCTGCCGAACAGCGTGCCTTGAGCGATGCCGAACGCGCCAGGAACGACGCCGACAAGCGCTCGCTCGACGGCCAGATCGACTTTGCCGTCAACCAGCTTGCCGCCGGCCTCGGACGCCTGTCGCAGGGCGATGTCTCGCAAACGATCGGCACGCCCTTCGTCGGCCGGTTGGAGCAGTTGCGCGTCGATTTCAACGCCTCCCTCCTGCGGCTGCAGGACACACTGTCCGGTATCCGCGACAGCGCCTCGACCATCCAGCGTAACAGTGGCGCCGTCTCGGCCTCCGCCGGCGAGCTTTCGAAACGCACCGAAGCGCAGGCGGCAAACCTCGAGGAGACCGCCGCGGCTGTCGAGGAGATCACCGTCACGGTTCGCTCGTCCGCCGAGCGTGCCCGCGAAGCCAATAATGTCGTCGCCGCGACCAAGAAGACGGCCGACAATTCCGGCGCCGTCGTCGGCGATGCCGTCGCCGCCATGGACCGCATCGAAGAGGCCTCCCAGCGCATCGAGCAAATCATCGAGGTGATCGACGATATCGCCTTCCAGACCAACCTGCTGGCGCTCAATGCCGGCATCGAGGCGGCCCGGGCCGGTGAGGCAGGCAAGGGTTTTGCCGTCGTCGCCCAGGAGGTCCGCGAACTTGCCCAGCGTTCGGCCGACGCGGCGCGCGAGATCAAGTCGCTGATCGAAACATCCAGCCGGGAAGTGACGGTCGGCTCCGAACTAGTCCAGAAGACCGGCAGCGTCCTTGCCTCGATCAGCCAGGAGATCATCGCGATCAGCGGCCATGTCGAGACCATCGCCACTGCAAGCCGCGATCAGTCGGCCGCCTTGCAGGAGGTCAACGGTTCCGTCAACGCCATGGACCAGATGACCCAGAAGAACGCCTCGATGGTGGCCGAGACCACCCAGGCAAGCCGCCTGCTTGCCGGCGAGGCCGATACGCTGATGGCGCTGATCGACCGCTTCCGCATCATCGCAGAGCCCGCTCACCTGGGGACAAGGAAAGTCGCCTGAGAAACGTGGCGGCAGCCGCCGCCGGATTGCGCCGCAGCTTTCCGCCGCCGCCCTACTTTTGATACGACGCGCTTTGGGCTGATGTCGAGCGAGGTCAACCAGGCGCCGAAGCGAATGAGGCTGTTGTCTCCGAACTCGGCGTAGAATTGATCCTCGTCCGCCCTGCCGCCGCCTGGCCTGCGGATGTGCCGATATCCCTGGATGCCTGCGATGGTGATCAAGTCGATCATGGCGATGTCCTTTCTGTAGAAGACATCTCCTGATTTAGGCATCGAATATCTCTTCATAAACAGGGAAAATCCCGCTATGTTTTTCATCGATGAAAAACGCGAGTTGGGATTCCTATCAGCTTTTCCTGCAGGTCGCCCGGCTCGGCGGCCTGACGGGGGCAAGCACGGCAAGCGGGCTCAGCCCTGCGACCGTCGGCCGGCGCATGCTCGATCTCGAGCAGGAGGTCGGCCGCGCTTTATTTTCGCGCAGCCAGACCGGCTACCGCCTGACCCAGGATGGCCAGGCGCTGCTCGATCACCTTCAGGAGATGGAGGCCGCCGCCCGCAAGGTGGAAGCCTGGCGGCAATCCGGCGAGGGAGGCACGACCGTGAGGATCGCCGCCGGCACCTGGGTCGCCTGGCTGCTGACGGAGAATTTCGCCGCCATCCGCATACCGGGTGATGGCTTTGCGATTTCGCTCACCATCGGTGAGGCGCGGGCGAGCCTTGCCTATCGCGAGAGCGATATCGGCATTCGCGCCTTCGAGCCGGAGGAGGCCAATCTTGCCGCCCGCCGGCTCGGCGAGGTGGCCTATGCCATCTATATCAGACGCAACGCCGCCGAGATCGATGAACGCTGGATTGCCGTTGCCGAGGAGGAGGCGATATCGGCCTACCTGCGCTGGCCGCACGCCAATGCCACAGCCGGGATCGTCGCCACCGTCAACCGGCCGCGTTCGCTGCCGGATCTGGTGCGCGCCGGCGCCGGCAAGGCCGTGCTTCCCTGTTTCGTCGGCGATCTCGACCCTGAATTGCAGCGCCAGGGCGGCGAGTTACCGGAACTGCGCCACGCCCAATGGATCGTCATGAACGCCGAGGATCGCCATCGCCCGGAGATCCGCACAGTCGCCGACCGCATGACCAAGCTGATCAGAAGTTATGCCGATCTCTTCGCCGGAAAACGTCCGAGCCGCGGCTGACGTACTTTGAAGCGCCCGCGCCCTTTCCAGGATGCGCGGGCGTTCTCCTCAATGACGGTTGGTGACAACGACGGGAATGAGCAGATCGCCCCAGTTGCCGTCGCCGCCATGATGGCGGGCCGAGCGCACCAGCTCGACCGAGACGCCGGCCTCGACGGCTTTCATGACCGATTGGTTCAGCCGATGCAGGTCGTTGGCGAGCATGCGGATCGTCGTCTGCTGGTCCTCGCTCATGCTGGTCGCCTGTTCCTCGGCCCGTTCCCGGACGCGTGAAATGGATGCCATGATCTTCTCCTCCTCGTTGGGTTATTCCGCAGCCGGTTTGAATTGCGCGTGTTCGGTCGAGCCGTGCATCGCCGTGGTCGACGACCGGCCGCCGGTGATGGCGAGCGACACGGCGTCGAAATAGCCGGTGCCGACCTCGCGCTGATGTTTGGTGGCGGTATAACCGTTGACCTCGGCGGCGAATTCCGCCTGCTGCAGCTCGGAATAGGCCGACATCTGCCGCTGCCTGTAGCCGCGCGCCAGCTCGTACATGCCGAAGTTCAGCTGGTGGAAGCCGGCGAGCGTAATGAACTGGAACTTGTAGCCCATCGCCCCGAGTTCGCGCTGGAACTTTGCGATCGTCGCGTCGTCGAGGTTCTTCTTCCAGTTGAAGGACGGCGAGCAATTATAGGCGAGCAGCTTGCCGGGATGGACCTTGTGCAGGCTTTCGGCAAATCGCCGTGCCTGATCGAGGTCCGGCTTCGAGGTCTCGCACCAGATGAGATCGCAATGCGGCGCATAGGCCACAGCCCGGGCGATGCAGGGCTCGATGCCGTTTCTGACCTGATAAAAGCCTTCGACGGTGCGCCCGGCATCATAGTCGACGAAGGGCTGGTCGCGCTCGTCGATATCGGAGGTCAAAAGCTTTGCCGCTTCCGCATCGGTGCGGGCGATGACGAGCGTCGCCACGCCCATGACGTCGGCGGCAAGCCTGGCGGCGTCAAGATTGCGGATATGGGCGGCGGTCGGGATCAGCACCTTGCCGCCGAGATGGCCGCATTTCTTCTCCGAGGCGAGCTGGTCCTCGAAGTGAACGCCGGCAGCACCCGCCTCGATATAGGCCTTCATGATTTCGAAAGCGTTGAGTGGTCCGCCGAAGCCGGCTTCCGCATCGGCAACGATCGGCGCGAACCAGGTCTCGACCGAAAGCCCCTGGGCTTCTGCGGTCTCGATCTGATCGGCGCGCTGCAGCGTGCGGTTGATGCGTTTGGCAAGCTCCGGCCCGGCATTGGCCGGATAGAGCGACTGATCCGGATACATCGCCGATGCCGTGTTGGCGTCGGCCGCCACCTGCCAGCCGGAGAGATAGATCGCCTTCAGCCCGGCACGCACCATCTGCATGGCCTGATTGCCGGAAAGCGCGCCAAGCGCATTGACGAAATCCTCCTGGTGCAGGAGCCGCCACAACCGGTCCGCCCCCAATTCGGCTAGCGTATGGCGGAGCGCCACCGAACCTCTGAGCCGCTGCACGTCATCGGCCGAATAGGGCCTTTCGATGCCGTCGAAGCGGCCTGCCGATGAATTTGGAACAAGCTTGTAAAAATCCGTCATGCTGCTCTCCTCACTAAAAACCCGACAAAAGGGTGCTGATGACAAGATTGACAACGGAACGCAATATAGCCAGAAAAACCTTTGATTTCCTGGACGGAAAGAGGTTAAGATGACGAGGATTGACAGAGCGGCGCTGTGAATTTGTAAAAGATTGTAAATAAAGCGCCCCTCCCTTGTCAAAGGGTGTGCCATGGCGGAACGGAAGATATTCGCAGGCCCGAAAGTCAGGCGCATCCGCAATGCGCTGGCGCTGACCCAGACCGCCATGGCCGAAGCCCTTGAAATATCGCCGTCCTATCTGAACCTGATCGAGCGCAACCAGCGGCCGCTGACGGTGCAGCTCCTTCTCAAGCTTGCAAGCGTCTATAGGGTCGACCTGGAGGAGTTGCGCGGGCAGACCGGCGGCAGTCTCGGCCAGCTCAAGGAAGTCTTTGCCGATCCGCTGCTTTCGGGCGAATTGCCCGGCGACCAGGAATTGGTCGAGGTGGCCGAGGCTGCACCCAATGCCGCAAGCGGCATGATCAAGCTTTACCGCGCCTATCGCGAGCAGGCGGCAAGGCTGTCGGACCTGACGGCGCTGATGGCCGCCGAAGGCCATGCGCCTGTCGCTGCCGGCCGGTTGCCGCTCGACGAGGTGCGCGAGACGCTGGAGCGCAGGTCTGCCTATTTCGGGCGGATCGAGACGGCGGCGGAAGCCTTTGCCGCGACGCTCCCCGGTGGCCTCGATCTTGCCGCCGGCCTCAAGGATTGGCTGCGCGCCGAGCGCGGCATCGCGGTGCGTGTCCTGCCCGTCCACGTCATGCCGGATCTGCGCCGCCGTTTCGATCGCCACTCGATGCGGCTTTTCATCTCGGAACGCCTGTCACCGGCCGACCGCGCGCACGAGATCGCCGTTGAGGCCGCCACCCTCGCTTTGCTGCCGGCCATCGATGCCGAACTCGACGATCTCTCTCTCTCCTCGGCCGAGGCCCGCCGCATCGCCCGTTTCGAGCTTGCCCGCATTGCGGCCTTAGCACTCGCAATGCCCTACGAAGCCTTTCTGTCTGCGGCGAAGGCAACGCGCTGCGATATCGATATTCTCAGGGCGCGCTTCGGCGTCTCCTTCGGCCATGCCGCCGCCCGCCTGACGATGCTGCAGCGGCCCGGCGCGGCCGCCACCCCCTTCTTCCTGATCGAGATCGATGCCGCGGGCCACAGGCTGCGGCGGGCGGGCGCCCAGGGCTTTCCGCAGGCCCGTTTCGGCGGCGGCTGTCCGAAGCTCAACATCCACGCTGCCTTCCTGCAGCCGGGCCAGATTCTGGCCGAAACGGTGGTCATGCCTGACGGCGCATCCTTCCTGACGGTCGCCCGCACCCTGGAGGGGCCGAGCGTCGAATTCGGCGAAAGGCTGCGGCGCACGGCGATCCTGATCGGCTGCGACGCCGCCCTTGGCGAGGCTCTGGTTTATGGCCAGGCGACGGCGCTCGATGCGGTTGAGATCGGTCCGGCCTGTCGCCTTTGCGAGCGGCGCGGCTGCCTTTCCCGCGCCGAACCGCCGGTGACGCGGCCGCTCGGGCTCGACGAGATGGTGGCGGGGCTCAGCGCCTTCGATTTCCAGTGATTGTGAAATCATTGAGCGCACAGGATTTTGCGCTTGTGAGCTGTGAAATTCCTTCTTAGTCTGCAGCCAAAACCAGAGGGAAAAGACGTCCGGGGGTGCGGGCGCTTTGAACAAACAGGAGAAGTCATGAGGTCAATCATTCCAAGCGTGACGGCCGCCGCCGTTGCCGCGCTCCTTGCCGCCGCGCCGGCCCTTGCGCAGGAGCGTGTGGTCAACGTCTACAACTGGTCGGACTATATCGACAGTTCCATCCTTGAGGATTTCACCAAGGAAACCGGCATCAAGGTCGTCTACGACACCTTCGATTCCAACGAGACGCTGGAAACCAAGCTGCTGGCCGGCGGTTCGGGTTACGACGTCGTCGTTCCCACGGTCTCCTTCATGCAGCGCCAGATCGCCGCCGGCGTCTACCAGAAGCTCGACAAGTCGAAGCTGCCGAACCTGGTCAACATGTGGGACGTCATCATGAAGGGTGTCGCGTCCTTCGATCCCGGCAACGAATACAGCGTCGACTACATGTGGGGCACGACCGGCATCGGCTACAATGTCGACAAGGTCAAGGCTGCCCTCGGCACCGACGAAAAGCCCAATTGGGATGCGTTGTTCGACCCGGCGAAGGCGGCCAAACTGAAGGATTGCGGCATCTATATGCTGGATTCCCCGACGGATGTCGTGCCCTCCGTGCTCGCCTATCTCGGACGCAATCCCAATAGCACCGATCCCGCGGATCTGAAGAAGGCGCAGGAGGTTCTCGTTGCGGTTCGTCCCTTCGTGCGCAAGTTCCATTCCTCGGAATATATCAGCGCCCTGGCGAACGGCGATATCTGCATAGCACTCGGTTATTCCGGCGACATGTTCCAGGCCCGCGACCGCGCTAAGGAAGCCAATGCCGGCGTCAAGGTGGATTATTCGGTCCCGTCGCAGGGCGCGCAGATCTTCTTTGACGTCTTCGGCATTCCGAAGGATGCGCCGCACGTCGCCGAAGCCCATGAATTCATCAACTACATGATGAAGCCGGAGGTGATCGCCAAGGCCTCGAACTTCGTCTTCTACGCCAACGGTAACAAGGCGTCGCAGCAGTTCCTCGACAAGGAGGTCCTCGACGATACGGCGATCTACCCGACGCCGGAGGTGATGGCGAAGCTCTTCACCGTTCCGCCGCTCGATCCGAAGACACAGCGACTCGTGACGCGGCTATGGACCACCGTGGTCACCGGCCAATGATCTGATCGCGGCCCGGACGGAAACGTCCGGGCCTTTTTTGACGATCCCGGCTGGGCGAATCCGGGAACAAAAGCCGAGAACAAAAGCAAAGAATGTATTTCCGGGGAACAATATGAAGTCTTTAGGCAATATTCGCCGCTCTTTCGCACCTTGGACCGATCCGTCCGCCAAGCCCTTCATTTCCATCAAGAATGTCACCAAGCGTTTCGGCGATTTCACCGCCGTCGATAACCTGTCGCTTGATATCTATCACCGCGAGTTCTTTGCACTGCTCGGCGCCTCCGGCTGCGGCAAGTCGACGCTTCTGCGCATGCTTGCCGGTTTCGAGCAACCGACCTCGGGCGAAATCGTGCTCGACGGCACTGACATGGCAGGCACGCCGCCCTATCGCCGCCCGGTCAACATGATGTTCCAGTCCTATGCGCTTTTCCCGCACATGACGGTCGAGAAGAACATCGCCTTCGGCCTCAGGCAGGACGGCATGGCGAAGGACGAGATATCAGAGCGCGTCTCGCAGATGCTGAAGCTCGTCAAGCTCGAGCAGTTCGCCTCCCGCAAGCCGAACCAGCTTTCCGGCGGCCAGCGCCAGCGCGTGGCGCTGGCCCGTTCGCTTGCCAAGCGCCCGAAGGTGCTGCTGCTCGACGAACCGCTCGGCGCGCTCGATAAGAAGCTGCGCGAGGAAACCCAGTTCGAACTGATGGACCTGCAGCAGAGCCTCGGCCTCACCTTCGTCGTCGTCACCCACGACCAGGAAGAGGCGATGACCATGGCCGATCGTATCGCCGTCATGAGCCACGGCAAGGTCGTGCAGGTGGCGACGCCGGCGGAGATCTACGAGGCGCCGAATTGCCGTTTCGTCGCGGATTTCATTGGCGACGTGAACATCTTCGACGGAAAAGTTGCCTCATCGGGCAACGGCACCGTCGAGATTGCCGTCGATAGCGGCTTCAGCGTGCGTGTCGCCGCTTCCGAAACACCCTCGGCGGGCAGCGCCGCCGGCTTCGCCATCCGGCCGGAAAAAATGCGGGTCGGGCGGACGCCTCCCATCAACGCTTCGGTCAACGCCGCCAGAGGCGAACTCTGGGATATCGCGTATCTCGGCGACATGACCGTCTTCCATGTGAAATTGCAGAGCGGCAACATCGTCAAGGCCTCATCCCTCAATGCGCAGCGCTCCGTCGACGACCCCTTCACCTACGATCAGGACGTCTGGGTCTCCTTCGACGAGAATGCCGGCGTCCTGCTGAAGGATTGACATCATGGGCAAGCTCACGTCCGGCCTCTACAATCGCCTGGTCATCGTCATCCCTTATGCTTGGCTGCTGCTCTTCTTTCTGGCGCCCTTCTTCATCGTCTTCCGTATTTCGGTATCGGCGACGGCGATCGCCATGCCGCCCTATGAGCCCGTCTTCTCTTTCACCGAGGGCTGGGCCGGCCTCTGGAGCAAAATCGGCGATCTCTCCTTCGACAATTACAGCTACCTCACCGACGACCCGCTCTATTTCAACGCCTATGTCTCGAGCGTGGTGATCGCCGGGATTTCTACCTTCCTGACGCTGCTGATCGCCTATCCGATCGCCTACGGCATGGCGCAGGCGCCCCGCGGCCTGCGCCCGACCCTGGTGATGCTGGTCATCCTGCCCTTCTGGACGAGCTTCCTGATCCGCGTCTACGCCTGGATAGCCATCCTGAAGCCGGAAGGCCTGCTCAACCAGCTCTTGCAGTCGCTGCACATAATCGACACGCCGCTGATCATCCTCAACACCAACACCGCCGTCTATATCGGCATCGTCTATTCCTATCTGCCCTTCATGGTGCTGCCGCTCTATTCAGCTTTGGAAAAGATGGACGATACGCTGATCGAGGCTGCCCAGGATCTTGGGTGCACGCCGATCCGGGCTTTCTGGCGCGTCACCTTCCCCCTGTCGCTTCCCGGCGTGGTGGCGGGCTGCATGCTGGTCTTCATCCCGGCCGTCGGCGAATTCGTCATTCCCGACCTGCTCGGCGGATCGCAGACGCTGATGATCGGCAAGACGCTATGGAGCGAGTTCAACTCGAACCGCGACTGGCCGGTCTCCTCGGCGGTGGCGACCATCCTTCTGCTGATCCTGGTGATCCCGATCGTCTTCTTCCAGAATGTCCAGGCCAAGGCCGAAGAGCGGGGGAAATAAGCCATGCTGAAATGGACCCGGTTCAACATCGCCTCCGTCACACTCGGTTTCGCCTTCCTCTATCTGCCGATCGTGCTTCTCGTCGTTTTCTCCTTCAACGAGTCGAAGCTCGTGACCGTCTGGGGCGGCTTCTCGACGAAATGGTATGCATCGCTGCTGACCAACGAGGCGCTGCTCGACGCCGCCTGGGTGACGCTTCGCGTCGCCCTGCTGTCGGCGACCTTCGCGACCATCCTCGGCACGATGGCGGCGCTGACGCTGGTGCGCTATACGCGCTTTCGCGGCCGCATGCTGTTTTCGGGCATGATCTACGCGCCGCTTGTCATGCCCGACGTCATCACCGGCCTGTCGCTGCTGCTGCTCTTCGTCGCGATCGGCTTCGACCGCGGCTTCTGGACGATCACGCTGGCGCATACGACGCTCACCATGTGCTTCGTCGCCGTCGTCGTGCAGTCGCGCCTCTTGAGTTTCGATCATTCGATCGAGGAAGCGGCGCAGGATCTCGGCGCGCCGCCGGTGCGCACCTTTTTCGAGATCACCTTGCCGATCATCGCGCCGGCGGTGCTCTCCGGCTGGATCCTTGCCTTCACCCTGTCGCTCGACGATCTGGTGATCGCAAGTTTCACCTCGGGGCCGGGCGCCACCACGCTGCCGATGCGAATCTACAGCCAGGTCCGCCTCGGCGTGACGCCGGAGATCAACGCTGTGTGCACGATCCTGATCGCCATCGTCGCGGTCGGCGTCATCTGCGCCTCGATCGTCACCAAGCGCCGGGAAATCCAGCGCCAGCGGGACGAGCGTGCGGCGGCTGCCGGCGCCTGATGATTCGAAGAAAACGGATTATTGCGCGTGCGGTGTGGCGCCGAGAAGCGGAACCGGCGAGATCACCGGGTTCGGCCATGAGCCGCCGATGAAAAACGGCAGAAGCGGCAGCTCCGCCGCCTTGGCCGGGTCGGTTGACTCGAGCGATCCGGAAAGCGCCAGCCCATTCGACTGATAGGTGATGACGCCGGAAAGCGTCAGCGTCTCGGCCGTGCCGGCGATACGAACGTCGTGCATCTCGGCGGAGCCGTTGGCGAAATCGGCCTGAAGGTTCAGCTGGTTGAAAGCGAAGGCGCCGCCTGCTGCCGCGCTCAGCGGGAAGAACGGTTTTTCGGCTGCCTGCGTCCTAAGCGCTGCGGTATCGATGCCGGGGATCGTGCCTTCCCTTGTCCAGAAGCGCAGCCTGCCGGTGACGTCGGCAAGGCCGGTGGTCCAGATCGCTTTCGGCGACTGCAGGTCGAGATCGAGCGATCCAGTCGCCAGCGGCAGCGGCCCCTTCAGCTGCAGGCGCTCGGCAAGGGCTGCGAAGTCGGCATCGCGGATCGACAGCTGCAGCTTGCCGCCACCGTCGAAGTCGCGCTGGGTCGCTTCGAGATGCGCGGTCATCTCGCCGCCTTCGAACCGGCTGTCGCCGATATCGAATTTCGCTTCGCCGCCGGCAACGATCATGCTGGCGCCGACATCGGAAAGCTCGAAGAGACCCATCTGCGCACGCCGCGCCGAAAGCCTGACGTCGACATCGAGCAGCCGCAGCGGCCCGCTTATGCCGGCGGAGATTTCCTCCGCCTCGCCAGCGGCGAGCCTGAGCGCGAAGGCATCGAGGAACGGCTTGAGGTTCATCTCGTCGAAGGCGAGCGTGCCGCCGATCTTCGGTCGTTTGCCGGGTTGGGTGAAAAGGTCCATCACCCCGGTGGCACTCGCTTCGTTGAGCGACAGGCTGAGATTGTTGAAGCGCAGCCCGTTGCCCGACGACATGATGTCGGATTCCAGCGAGGCGCTCTTCAGCGTTGCGATGCCGGGGATCGATTTGCCCGACCAGGTCAGAAGCGCGGGCATATCGGGAATGCTGGCGGTGATATTGCCGGAAAGCGCCGAAAGGCTGGCGATGCTGCCAATCCCCTGGAAGTGCGCCGTCAGCAGGTTTGATGTGAGCGACGTCCGTGTCTCGGCATTCCTGCCGGCAAAGGCGAGCAGCGGCTGGCGCGAAGCGAAATCGACCTTCAGGTCCTCGCCATTGATGCGGGCGATGACGACCGCGGAGATCGCGCCGGATAGCCTCGGCCAGGCGATATCTGCGGTGACGCTGTCGAAATGATAGGCCTTGGCGGTCTTGATGTCGGTGACCGTGAGCGTGCCGTCTTCGACCGTTACCGCGCCGATCTCGGCATCGAGATCCGGATCGAGCACCTCAGCGCCGTTTTCGGTGCGCACGCCGCTGATTGCGCGGGCGAGCAGGCCGGCATAACTCCAGTCGATCAGCCCATTCTCGTCGCGCGTCAACGCCAGGTTGGGGCGCAACAGGTGGAATTCGTGAAAGCTCGTCCGACCTCTCAGCGCATCGATGAGGCTGAAATCGGCCGACAGGCTGTCAATGCTGCCGAGCAGCTTGTCGCCGCTTTTGCGCGGCTGGCGGATGGTGATCTGGTTGAGGGTGATGCGCGGCGTCGGCCAGAATTCCAGAACCGGACTACCTTTGATCTCGGCATGATAACCCGTCCATTTCGACAGCGCGTCCTCGATGCCCGAGCGCACGAAACCGGTCGAAATGAGATAGGGTGCGGCGACCCTCAACGCCACGAACAGCGCAAGCGCGATCAGCAGGAAGACTGTCGACAAACGGGCGAAGGCCGGAAGCCAGCGCGAAACGGGTCCGATCTTCCTGCGCCACCTGCGATGTCTTGACGTGCTCATGATCTCCGCCGGCAATTCAGCCGGTCATCCCGTTATGCGCTGATTTCGCGGATATAGGAAATATCAGGCATATGCAAATGCCCTACAGCGCCGCGCGTCTTTTCAGACGTGCAAAGGACGCTGTTGCACTTTGAGGCGACACATCGTTCTTCTGCATGCATAGGCTGGGATCGCGTTGGTTCCGCACTTTATAATGCAATGCAGCATGATATAAGACGGCATTGGGGAGGAGGAATTGAATGCAGGATAATAGACCACTTTGGGTGCCCTCGGAGGATGCCGTTGCAAGAAGCCCGATCCATGCCTTCATGGAGCGCTGCAACGCCGATTTCGGGCTTTCGCTTTCCGGCTTTGAGGATCTGCATGCCTGGTCGGTGGCCGAGCGGGAGAATTTCTGGTCGACCGTCTGGGATTTCTGCGGCGTCAAGGGCGAACGCGGCGCAGAGGTGCTGGCCAATGGCGACCGCATGCTGGAGGCCCGCTTCTTTCCCAATGCGACGCTGAACTTCGCCGAGAACCTGCTGGCCGGCCGCGGCGAGGGCGACGCCATCGTCTTCCGCGGCGAAGACAAGGCCGAGGACCGCTGGTCGTGGGATCGGCTGCGCGCGCTGGTCTCGAAGCTGCAGCAGGCCTTTGCAGCACTTGGTATCGATAAAGGCGATCGCATCGCCGCGATGATGCCGAACATGCCGGAGACCGTCGCCGCCATGCTTGCCGCCGCCTCGATCGGCGCCATCTGGTCGTCGTGCTCTCCTGATTTCGGCGAGCAGGGTGTGCTCGACCGCTTCGGCCAGATCGGCCCCAGGCTGTTCATCGCCTGCGATGCCTATTGGTATTCCGGCAAGCTGCAGGACGTCGGCGCCAAGGTCGCCACGGTCGCCAAAAGCTTGGGCGTGCCCACGGTCGTCGTCCACTATGCCGGTGATGCCGAGGCGGTGACCCTCAAAACGCCCGGTGCCTCGACGCTGGAAGCCTTTGTCGCGCCCTATGAGGCAAGGGAGGTCGAGTTCACGCCGCTTGCCTTTTCCCATCCGCTCTACATCCTGTTTTCCTCAGGCACCACAGGCGTGCCGAAATGCATCGTGCATTCGGCCGGCGGCACGCTGTTGCAGCACCTCAAGGAGCAGCGGCTGCACTGCGGCCTGGAGGCCGGCGAGAAGCTTTTCTACTTCACCACCTGCGGCTGGATGATGTGGAACTGGCTGGTCAGCGGCCTTGCCAGCGGCGCCACGCTCTGCCTGTTCGACGGCTCGCCGTTTTCGCCCGATGGCAACGTGCTGTTCGACTATGCCGAGGCCGAAAAATTCGTCATCTTCGGCACCTCGGCGAAATATATCGATGCGGTGCGCAAAAGCGGGCTGACGCCGCGCAAAAGCCACGACCTCTCCAGCCTGCGGCTGATGACCTCCACCGGTTCGCCGCTGTCGCCTGAGGGATTCACCTTCGTCTACGAGGGCATCAAGGAGGATGTGCAGCTTGCCTCGATCTCCGGCGGCACCGATATCGTCTCCTGCTTCGTGCTCGGCAATCCGCTGCAGCCGGTCTGGCGCGGCGAGATCCAGGGGGCCGGCCTCGGCCTTGCGGTCGATGTCTGGAACGATGATGGCAGACCGGTACGCGGCGAGAAGGGGGAGCTCGTCTGCACCAAAGCCTTCCCGTCGATGCCGGTGATGTTCTGGAACGACCCCGACGGCGCCAAGTATCGCGCCGCCTATTTCGAGCGGTTCGACAATGTCTGGTGCCACGGTGATTTTGCCGAATGGACGGAGCATGGCGGCCTGATCATCCATGGCCGTTCGGATGCGACGCTCAATCCCGGCGGCGTGCGCATCGGCACCGCCGAGATCTACAATCAGGTTGAGCAGATGGACGAGGTGGCCGAGGCGCTCTGCATCGGCCAGGAGTGGGACGACGATGTGCGCGTCATCCTCTTCGTTCGCCTTGCCCCCGGCGTGGCGCTGACCGAGGATCTGGTCAAGGCGATCAAGACGCGTATTCGCACCGGAGCCTCGCCGCGGCACGTGCCGGCGAAGATCATCGCGGTCGCCGATATTCCCCGCACCAAATCCGGCAAGATCGTCGAGCTTGCGGTGCGCGAGGTCGTCCACAACAGGCCGGTGAAAAACCAGGAAGCGCTCGCCAATCCCGAGGCGTTGCAGCTCTTCGCGGGGTTGGAGGAACTCAAGGATTGATTGCGGATCGGAAGTTACAAGCTTTTGTCACTTATCCATGCACTGTCATGGACACCTTTCGTTAAGAAAGGTTTGTCAAATCTAAAAGCCAACTTGGGGGCCGTAAATGAACGAGGCGGCCTGGAGCCTTCCGGCTTTCGATGATGGTGATCGACTGAGCTCTTGTTGAACAGCACCAAATTCAAAGGCAGCCCTCGGCTGCCTTTTCTTTATGCCAAGCGCTTCCTATTTATCGCGATCAACCTGCCAGCACGCGCTGCGACGGAAAGGTGATTTCGACGAGCGTGCCCTCGTTCGGCGCCGAATTGATCGAGAACACCGCCCGGTTGGCATCGACCATCGCCTTGGTCAGCGGCAGGCCGAGCCCGGTGCCGTCTCCGCGATGGCGCGATTGGGTCGAGGAAACCTGCCGGAACGGCTTCATCGCCTGGTCGAGCTCGCTGCGCGTCATGCCGATGCCGGTATCGCGGACCCTGAGCACGACGCTGCCATTGGCCTCATAGGATGTGGAAACGACGATCTGCCCGCCTGATGGAGTGAAGCGGATGGCGTTCGACAGGATGTTGAGCGCGATCTGCTTAATCGAGCGCAGATCCGCCACGACCTCTGGCACCGCATGCGACAGCGCCGTGCGGATGATGACACGCTGGCCGTTTGCCTGCGGCTGGACCAGCGCCACGGCCTCGGCGACCGCCTCGTTGAGGCCGACGGCGGCAAAATCGAGATCCATCTCGCCCGCCTCGATCTTCGAAATGTCGAGCAGGTCATTGACGATATCGAGAACGTGCCGGCCGGAACGGCCGATGTCGTTGGCATATTCGATATAGCGCGGATGGCCGATCGGCCCGAAGCGCTCGCCGGCCATCATGTCGGAAAAGCCGATGATGGCGTTGAGCGGCGTGCGAATCTCGTGGCTGACGCGGGCAAGGAAATCGGTCTTGTGGGCGTTGGCGGTTTCGGCCGCACCCTTGGCGTTGCGCAGCTCGTCCTCGGTGCGCTTCCACTGGGTGATGTCGCGGATGACGGCGCAATAGCCGTTGGAGGAGGTGAGCTGGCCCATCGTCATGAACAACGGCACGAAGCCGCCGGCGGCCTCGCGGCCGATCACTTCGCGCCCGTCGTTCAACACACTGGCGACGCCATGGCCGGAAAGGCCATGGAGATAGTCGAGCACTGCCTTCTGGCTCTCATGGGCAAACAGCATAACGAAGGGTTTGCCGCGCGTCTCCTGCTCATCGTAATTGAAGAGCGCGCTCGCCGACCGGTTCATCGAGCGGATATCGCCCTCCGTGCCGATGACGACGACGCCGTCGGTCGCCGTTTCCAGGATCGAGCGCAGTTCCTCTACCTCGACCTGAAGCTTGGCCACCTTTTCGACCATCCGCTCGGGACGCGCTTCGGACCGGGCTTCGGATCGGCCCTCGGAGCGATTTGTCTCGCTGCGGCTATCATCCTTGCCTTCCACCGGCATCAGCGCCAGCATCAGGGCATTGGCGTCTTCCCAGCGCACCGATTGCAGCCGCGCTGTCACCGGAACCAGGCTGTCGTCGGCCTTGACCAGCATCATTGTGCCGGAGCCTGCGGCCTTTTCCTCGAGTTCGCGGCGCTGCAGCAGGGCTTCGATGCCGCCAACCTCGCGCAATGCGTCGAGCGTCGCATAGCCGGTCAGCCGCATGAATTCCGGATTGGCATGGATCAGCGCATCGCCGACATGGATGAGCACGGCAACCGGCAGCTGGTCGACCGTTCCCAGCGAAAGCCCGTCGGTCATCTTGATGCGCGGCGGGATGAAGCTCGTCAGGACCTCGATCTGGCTGACCGTCTCCTCCAGCCCTTCCGTCGCCTCGTCCTCGGTTAAGACTTCAGGCTCCTCGGCGGCGCCGTCGTCGTCGCCCGCCGCGTCGTCGGCATTCTCGAAAATCGCTTCCTGCGGCGCGATCTCCTCGAGCGACGGCACTTCCGTCTCGTTGGCAACGGGTGTTTCGGCCGCGAGGTCTTCCGATTCGGGAGCCTCTTCGAAGCTGGCCGTTTCCGTCACGGGTTCGATCGGTGCCGGCGCAGCAGCTTCATCCTTGCTGGCGCCGAAGGCCTCGAGACGCTTGGCGATCTCGCGGAAATTGGCCTGCTCGGCGGCCGTCAGTCCGGCGCTGCTGTTATGAAGCTGAACGATCTTGTCGGAGAAACGGCGATTGGGCGTTTCCGAAATGCGAAGCGCCGGCGGCTCGTCCGATGTTTCCGCTTCCGGTTCGGCGGCGGAGATATCACGGGCATCGGCACTATCGCCTGCTGCTTGCGAAACACTTTCCTGGAAAACCGGCTCGCCAGATGCCTGCTCGCCTGACTCCTGCTCAATGGACGCCTGCTCGGTGGCAATCTCTTCCGGCGCGGGCTCAGTCTCCGTCTCCGGCTCGGTTGCCGCAAACGCCTGGTCCTCGACCTCATCCGTCAGGACCGGTTCGATTACGGCCTCTTCCTGCACTGCCGGCACTGCGTGTTCCACCTCGGCAATGGTCTCGGACACCGGGCCGAGGCTTGCCGCATCATGGCCGATACCGTCTGGGCCGAGCGTCAGGCCGAGTGCCAGCGGATCTTCCTGCGCATCGGAAAGCCGGACGACGCCGAAGCCGCGGAAACCGTCGAAGTCGCGGTTGCGGGTATAGGTCGGCAGCGCCGCCAGATCGACCGGAACAACGAGGCTGGTGCCTTCGACCGGCCAGAGGATCGTTTTGCCTGACCATGTGTCGCGGCGGGCGAGCGCCTCTGCAAGCTTGCCATCGGGATCGAGATTGAAGAGGGCGGCGACATCGCCGAAGGCAGAACCGATAATGTCGGATGCATGCGGACCGACGGCATCGGCAAATTCGTGGCTGACCTCGTTGAAACGGCCCTCTGCATCGATCTTCCAGACGAAGCGCGTGGCGCGGCTGTTCGGCCTGAAAACGAAGCCGGGTTCAGCTGCAAGCTCGGGGACGGGGGAGGGGGCCACAGGCATTGCAATGACGGGCTCTTCGTGAACCGCTTCCGGCCCCTCTCCGACAGGCGCTTCGATGTCTTCGACAGGCGCTTCCGCCGTTGCCGCTGTTTCCACCGTCTCCGTGACGGAGGCCAGGTCGTCCTCGATGATGGAGGCAGGCTCGTTGGCTTCATCCGCGCTGCTGTCGATCACGCCGCCGTCGCACTCCGGCTCCGCATGCCCGGCGAGATCGGTCTCCTCAACCACCTCGTCTGCGGATGCCGCTGCGGTCTCTGCCGGCAGATCATTTTCACCGGTGATTTCCTCGAGCGTTTCCTCGACTTCCTCAATCCCCGACACCGCCTCGATGATTTCGGTAAAGCCTGCGGCGGCAACCGGCTCGTCACGGAGCTGTTCGGCCGGTGACACGCTATCTTCCTGCGCCGGCGCATCGATCGGTTCGGGCGCCGCGGGTGTGTCGATTGGGTCGAGATGGCCGATCGCGGTCTCCACCGCAAAGAGCAGATTGAGCGCCGGCTCGTCGCTGAGCTTGCCGACTGCTGCCGGAAGATTGCCTCTGCCTGTGGCGACGGGTCGCTTCACCAGCCGGTCGGGATGCGCGCCGGCAAGGTTAATCAAGGTCTTTGCCGTCTGCTCGGAAATCCCGAGCGAGGCAAAACCTGGCGAGGCGGCGATGACGTCGCCGTTGGCGCCGATCACCGCCATATGCGTGTCGGGATCATCAAGCCCCTGCAGCATCTGGGCCGCCGAGGCGCTGGCTGCGAGCGGCTTTGCCGAGACCGGCACCGAAAACAGCATGGCCTTTTCGCCTGAGGAAAGCCGGATTAGTTCGGCCGCCGCCTGCACCTGCACGCGCTGGAAGCCCTTGGCAACGCGGATCATCAGGCTTCTGGAGTCACCGATATCGGCAAGTTGGCGCGCGGCCGTTTCCAGCTGGCGGAAGGTAATGTCGGTGCGGTCGACGCCCTGGTCGAGCAGATCATAGACGGCCGAATGGCCGAATAGTTCGGCGCCGGCACCGTTCGCCCAGAGCAGGCGGGCAAGATCGGCCGAAAACAGCACCATCGCCTCGCCGCGTGAAAATCGTTCCCGCACCCGCGCATGCACGGCGATATCGATGAACGGATATTGGACTGCGGGCATGATCAAACCTTGTCGCTGTCGGCCTTCTTAAATTAACGGCTTATTAATAACTGCGGGGCGCATGCGGGTCCAGAAGAGGAGGGGGTTTTCGGCCGGCAAGGTTAACGTCTTGTGCATTGCACAATAAATGTTGCAATGCACAATGGAATGTCTTATATAAGCATCATCCCAACTATTGCAGGCAGCGACTGCCTCAGCCCAAAGGATGCGCCCCATGGCTACCATAAAGACCGACGACGTTTTTTCAATCGCTTCTTTCGACCCGTCCAAGTTCTCGGAATCCTTCCGTGAATTCGCCGAAAAGGGCGCTCAGCAGTCGAAGGACGCCTATGCCAAGCTGAAGACCGCTGGCGAAGAAGCCGGCAAGACGCTCGAAGCCACCGTACAGACCGCGCAGGCCGGCACCGTCGAGATCGGCCTGAAGGCGATCGACGTTCTGCGGATCAATGCCGAGAACTCGCTGTCGCACATGGAAGCGCTGCTCGGCGTCAAGTCCGTCGCAGAATTCTTCGAGCTGCAGACCTCGTTCATCCGCAAGCAGGCCGAGCTCACCGTCGAGCAGGCGAAGTCGATGCAGGAAACCACCAAGCAGGTGGCCGAAAAGCTGGCAAAGCCCTCCAAGGAAGCGGCCGAAAAGGCCATGGCTTCTTTCAAGGTTGCCTGATCGGTCTTGACCGGTCGAAGACAAAAGGCTGGACCCCGCGTCCAGCCTTTTTCTATATTGACGAGGAATGGGGCTTGAATTCATCGCCAAGTCCTCGTATGTGACCCCCGTCGCGCCAAGCGCGATTTATGCGGTTGTAGCTCAGTTGGTTAGAGCGCAGGTTTGTGGCACCTGAGGTCGGAGGTTCGAGACCCCCCAACCGTACCATCTCCCCCACACGATCAGAACGAAAACCCAGTTCCCGCCGTTTCGATGGAACCCATCCCATCTCGCGCCGTTCTCCAAGTTAACGGGAGAATATGCATGTCGAAAACCCTTCTCTATGGCGCGACCAAAATCGACGAGACCAACAGCGCTTATGCGCCGGTCGAAAGCCTTGCTGCCTTCCAGTGGAAGAACCGCGTCTTCGTTGTTTTCGCCGACAAGGGCAATGCCCGCGCCGCCCGCCAGGAAAACCAGTTGTTGGCCGACCGCTCAGCCCTCGACGAGCGGGATCTGGTGGTGCTCAAGATATCCGGCGCGGGTGTCCGGCCGCTCTTCGGTGACGCGGATGGTCTTGAAGGCGAAGCGATCCGCCGCGATTTCGAGGTGGCGGAGATCGGGGAATTCGCCGCCTTCCTTGTCGGCAAGGACGGCACCGTGAAGCTCAAGCTCAGCGAGCCGATCACCGCCGGCGAGCTTTTCGCCATCATCGACAGCATGCCGATGCGCGCTGCCGAATCGCTGAAGCCGGACAGATAACCCGGCCGAACGTCAGCTTAATCGAACATTATGAAAAGGGAGGCGGTCATGTCCGTGCCCAACGAACCCATTCCTGATCAGCCGCCGATGCCGGCACCCGGCTGGAAGCCGATGCCGCCGATCACCGAGCCCGAGCCGGACAGGCTTCCCGACGAGGCACCCGTTCCCAATCCCGATGAGAACGACGAGCCGGCAAAGCACGTTGGCGGTCTTTAAAGAAAGATCTGCCGTTCGGCGCTGACCAGTTCCTGCAGGAAGTCGACGACGCTCCTGACGCGTACGAGGTCGCGCGCCGTTTCGTGATAGGTCGTCCAATAGGCGCGCCGGATCGAAACGTCCGGCAGGATGCGCTGCAGCTCCGGATACTGCCGGGCAATATAATCGTGCAGGATGCCGATGCCGGCGCCGGATCGCACCGCCTCCGTCTGCCCGATCGCCGTCGAGATTTCGAAGCTCGCATCCCAGCTTCGCATCACCTCGCCGGAGAAATTCAGCGAGGCGGTGAAGATCAGATCTTCGACGTAACCGATGCGCGGATGCGCCTTCAGCGCGTCGATATCACCGGGCGTGCCCCTGGAGGCGAGATAGTCGCGCGAGGCATAGAGGCCGAGCGTGTAGTCGGTGAGCTTGGAGGAGACGAGCCGCCCCTGTTCGGGCCGTTCCAGCGTTATCGCGATATCGGCCTCGCGCTGAGACAGCGAAAAGGAGCGCGGCACCGGTACAAGCTGGATCTTCAGCGCCGGATGGCGCTCGATCAGCCGGCCCATGCGCGGCGCAAGAAAGGAAACACCGAACCCATCCGGCGCGCCGACGCGCACCGTCCCGGCGATCGCCGTATCGGTGTGGCCGAGCTTGGCCTGCGCAGCGAGCATTTCCGTTTCCATCCGCTCTGCCGATGCCAGGAACACTTCGCCTTCGGCCGTCAACTCGCAGCCATTGGTGCGACGGATGAAAAGCCGGGTCTTCAGCGCCTCTTCCAGCGACGTCAGTCGACGCGAGAGCGTGGCGTGGTTGAGCCCCAGCCGCTTGGAGGCGGCAAGGATCTGCCCGGTGCGGGCGACCGCGAGGAAAATCCGGACATCGTCCCAGTTCATGGCTTGGCCCGCATTGCGATCGGATCGACCTCGATCAGCGTCAGCGATGTCACCATGCCGGCCGTCGCGGTCTTGTATTTGAGGAAATGCGGTGTTTGCAGATGGGCCTCGTAGGCCTGCTGGTCGGCATAGACCTCGAGAATTCGGATCCGGTTTGGATTGTCCCTGATGGAAACAGCGCTGAGCGAAATTACGCCGTCTTCCAGCGCGACGGAGGCCTCGATTTCTTCGGTGAGCAATACGCGGTAGGCTTCCAGCATGTGCGGATCGATCTCTAGCTCTGCCATTCTGACGACAGGTTCCCGGCGCATCGGTTTTGTCCTCCCCTCGGGTTTGACTTGTCCGCACACCGTTCCAAGTTCGGAGCAGCAGCGTCGCACATAACGGCAGAGCTATAATATACGCACAACGGTTACTTATATCAGCGCATTGATTTGTGCAAATTGAAGTGCGATTGTGGGTCATCCAAAAACAGGAGGAACATCCCATGCATGAGATCGGTCATTTCATCGGCGGCAAGCAGGTTGCCGGCACCAGCGGCCGCGTCAGCAATGTCTACAATCCGGCAACGGGCGAAGTGCAGGCGACGGTCGCACTCGCAAGCGCCGAGGAATTGCGCGCCGCCGTCGAAAACGCCAAGGCTGCGCAGCCGAAATGGGCCGCCACCAATCCGCAGCGCCGCGCCCGCGTCTTCTTCAAGTTCGTCGAACTCCTGAACAAACACATGGACGAGCTTGCCGAAATGCTCTCCAGGGAGCACGGCAAAACGATCGAGGATGCCAAGGGCGACGTCATCCGCGGCCTCGAAGTCTGCGAATTCGTCTGCGGCATTCCGCATCTCTCCAAGGGTGAGTTCACCGAGGGTGCCGGGCCGGCGATCGACATGTATTCGATCCGCCAGCCGGTCGGCATCGGCGCCGGCATCACCCCCTTCAATTTCCCCGGCATGATCCCGATGTGGATGTTTGCGCCGGCGATTGCCTGCGGCAACGCCTTCATCCTGAAGCCCTCCGAGCGTGATCCTTCCCTGCCGATCCGTCTTGCCGAACTGATGATCGAGGCCGGCCTGCCGGCCGGCATCCTCAATGTCGTCAATGGCGACAAGGGTGCCGTCGATGCGATCCTCAGCGATCCGGATATCGGCGCCGTCTCCTTCGTCGGCTCGACGCCGATTGCCCGCTACGTCTACGGCACTGCGGCGATGAACGGCAAGCGCGCCCAGTGCTTCGGCGGCGCCAAGAACCACATGATCATCATGCCGGACGCCGATATGGATCAGGCGGTCAACGCGCTGATGGGCGCAGGCTACGGCTCGGCCGGCGAGCGCTGCATGGCGATCTCGGTTGCCGTTCCGGTCGGCGAGGACACCGCCAACCGCCTCGTCGAAAAGCTGATCCCGAAGATCGAATCGCTGCGCATCGGCCCCTACACCGACGACCAGGCCGACTTGGGCCCGCTCGTCACCAAGGACGCTTATAACCGTGTTCGCGGCCTTATCTACCGCGGCGTCGAGGAAGGCGCCAAGCTCCTCGTCGACGGCCGCGATTTCAAGCTCCAGGGTTATGAAGACGGCTACTTCGTCGGCGGCTGCCTGTTCGATCACGTCACGCCCGAGATGGACATCTACAAGACCGAGATTTTTGGACCGGTTCTCTCCGTCGTTCGCGCCCAGAACTACGAGGAGGCGCTGTCGCTGCCGATGAAGCACGAATACGGCAACGGCGTCGCGATCTACACCCGTGACGGCGATGCCGCCCGCGATTTCGCCTCGCGCATCAATATCGGCATGATCGGTATCAACGTTCCGATCCCGGTTCCGCTCGCCTATCACTCCTTCGGCGGCTGGAAGGCCTCGAGCTTCGGCGACCTCAACCAGCACGGCACGGATTCGATCAAGTTCTGGACGAAGACCAAGACCGTCACCGCCCGCTGGCCCTCCGGCATCAAGAGCGGCGCCGAATTCGTCATGCCGACGATGAGGTGACCTGACCGATAGATCGATCTGCAATTCGGGGGCCTTTTTGGCCCCCGTTTTGTTCGATCTGTTGGGATTGAAATTTGGCACCCAATCCGGAGCAGGATTCGACGTCGCGGCAAATGGCCTCATAAGCTGAATGCAAATTTCATATTTTGGAATTGTTCAAAACTACCAAACCGCCTATATAGGTCCGAACAGGCACGAGTCAGGAGATCGGCATGCGGTTGACGAAGCAGACCAACTATGCGGTTCGCATGTTGATGTATTGTGCTGCCAATGACGGGCACCTAAGCCGGATTCCAGAAATCGCCAGGGCTTACGGCGTTTCCGAACTGTTTCTTTTCAAGATCCTCCAGCCGCTGAACAAGGCGGGCCTGGTCGAAACCGTGCGCGGTCGCAATGGCGGCGTGCGCTTGGGTAAGCCGGCGGCAGACATTACGCTCTTCGACGTCGTTCGGGTGACGGAAGACAGTTTCGCCATGGCCGAATGCTTCGAGGATGACGGTGTTGTCGAATGCCCGCTGGTCGACAGCTGCGGCCTGAATTCGGCGCTGCGCAAGGCGCTCAATGCCTTCTTCGCCGTGCTTTCGGAATATTCCATCGATGACCTCGTCAAGGCGCGTCCGCAGATCAATTTCCTGCTCGGAATTACCGGCGAGCGACCATATCGCAAACCTGCGATCATTGCACCCGCCGCCTGAATTTAAAGAGCAGGACAGAGTTGTGAAACCGCGGTTGCCCCGGCAATCGCGGTTTTTCATTTTGGTGCGTCTCACCGGCTCGCAAGAGATAAACATCCTCGCGTGGGGAGCGAATCCGATCGATCGCGACACGCTTAAGAGGCGCAATTATCCAAAATACGACGAAATTCGGGATATTTTTATCCGAATATTTCCGAATGAGGCTGATTTTAGACGGAAAATTTCTAAAATTGTCCAACTGGAAAAATTTTCTCCGTAGCCCGTTGCTTTCAGTAGATAAATGTCGTTCCATCGACCGTCGACCGGGATGCCAATCTGCGGTCTCCAGACATCAAAAAAGAACAACCGGGAAACAATATTATGAAAAAGATCTCTGTCATGCTGGCAGCGACGGCCCTGATTTCGGTCATGGCGACGTCGGCCTGGTCCAAGACCCTTGTTTATTGCTCCGAGGGCTCGCCGGAAGGCTTCGACCCGAGCCTCTATACGGCAGGCACGACCTTCGACGCGTCGTCGCGCACGGTCTATAGCCGCCTCGTCGAATTCAAGCATGGCGGTACAGAGATCGAGCCCGGCCTGGCTGACAGCTGGAGCGTTTCGGCCGACGGCACGCAATACACCTTCAAGCTTCATCCCGGCGTCAAGTACCAGACCACCGACTTCTTCACGCCGACCCGCGATTTCAACGCCGACGACGTCGTGTTCTCCTTCGAGCGCCAGCTGAAATCCGACAATCCGTGGAACAAGTATGTCGAAGGCGGTTCCTACGAATACGCAGCCGGCATGGGCTTCCCGGATCTGATCAAGTCCGTTGAGAAGGTCGATGACCTCACCGTCAAGTTCACGCTCAACCATCCCGAGGCGCCGTTCCTCGCCGATCTTGCCATGGACTTCGCCTCGATCGTTTCCAAGGAATATGCCGACAAGCTCGCAGCCGACGGCAAGATGGCGCAGCTCAACCAACAGCCGCTCGGCACGGGTCCGTTCACCTTCGTCGCCTACCAGCCGGATGCCGTCATCCGCTACAAGGCCAACGAAACCTATTTTAAGGGCAAGGAAAAGATCGACGATCTGGTTTTCGCCATCACCTCCGACGCGGCTGTCCGCGCCCAGAAGCTGAAGGCCGGCGAATGCCAGCTGATCCCCTATCCGAATGCAGCCGACGTTCCCGAACTGAAGAAGGATGACAAACTGACGGTGATGGAACAGGCCGGTCTCAATGTCGGCTTCCTCGCCTACAACACGCAGATGGCCCCGTTCGACAAGCCGGAAGTTCGCCGCGCCCTCAACATGGCGATCAACAAGCAGGCGATCATCGATGCCGTCTTCCAGGGTGCCGCGGCCGTTGCCAAGAACCCGATCCCGCCGACGATGTGGTCCTATAACGACGCTGTTCAGGACGACAAGTATGATCCGGACGCTGCCAAGAAGGCTCTTGCCGATGCCGGCGTCAAGGATCTCAGCATGAAGATCTGGGCAATGCCGGTTTCGCGTCCCTACATGCTGAATGCGCGCCGTGCCGCTGAACTGATGCAGGCTGATTTCGCCAAGGCCGGCGTCAAGGTCGAGATCGTCACCCATGAATGGGCCGAATATCTGAAGCTCTCCTCCGACGTGAAGCGTGACGGCGCCGTCATCCTCGGCTGGACCGGCGACAACGGCGACCCGGATAACTTCATGGATACGCTGCTCGGCTGCGACGCCGTCGGCGGCAATAACCGCGCTCAGTGGTGCAACAAGGAATACGACGAACTGATGACCAAGGCCAAGCTGACCGCCGATGTCGGCGAGCGCACCAAGGCCTATGAGCAGGCGCAGCTGATCTTCAAGAAGGAAGCTCCCTGGGCGACCCTCGATCACTCGCTCGTCTTCGTTCCGATGAGCAAGAAGGTCTCCGGCTTCTTCATGGATCCGCTCGGCATTCACCGCTTCGACGGCGTCGACGTTTCCGAATAACCAGAATAATGTAAGAATGCCCGGCAGAGCTGGGCGCAGCCGGCGGTCAGGATCTCCTGACCGCCGGAAACTATTGGACATCTGCCATGTTGCGTTTTTTCATCGGCCGCCTTGCGGTGCTGATCCCGACATTCCTCGGCGTTTCCCTCATTGCCTTCTCCTTCATCCGCATGCTTCCCGGCGACCCCGTCATGCTTCTGTCGGGTGAGCGCGTCATGGCGCCGGAGCGTCATGCCCAGATCATGCATGATCTCGGCTTCGACCGGCCTGTGTATGTGCAGTATTTCGATTATCTCGGAAAACTGCTGCATGGCGATCTCGGCACCTCGATCGTCACCAAGCGGCCCGTTCTCGGTGAATTCCTGACGCTGTTTCCGGCGACGCTGGAACTTTCGCTCTGCGCCATCATCCTCGCCGTCTGTCTTGGCGTGCCCGCCGGTATCTTTGCCGCCGTCAAGCGAGGCACGTGGTTCGATCAGAGTGTGATGGGTGTTGCCCTGATCGGCTATTCCATGCCGATTTTCTGGTGGGGCCTGCTCCTCATCATCTTCTTCTCCGGCTATCTCGGCTGGACGCCCGTTTCCGGCCGCATCTCGCTGATGTATTTCTTCAAGCCGGTCACCGGCTTCATGCTTGTCGACAGCCTGCTGTCAGGCCAGAAAGGGGCGTTTTCCTCCGCCGTCAGCTACCTCATTCTGCCGACCATCGTGCTGGCGACCATTCCGCTTGCCGTCATCGCCCGCCAGACGCGCTCGGCGATGCTCGAGGTTCTGGGTGAGGACTATGTCCGCACCGCGCGTTCGAAGGGACTGAAGCCGCTGCGCGTCGTCGGCGTGCACGCGCTGCGCAATGCGATGATCCCGGTCATCACCACCATCGGTCTGCAGATCGGCGTTCTCCTTGCTGGCGCCATCCTCACCGAAACGATCTTCTCCTGGCCGGGCATCGGCAAATGGATGGTCGATTCCGTCTTCAAGCGCGATTACGCCGTGGTCCAGGGCGGCCTTCTTTTGATCGCCGGCGTTATCATGATGGTCAATCTGATTGTTGATGTCCTCTACGGATTCATCAATCCGCGCATTCGTCATTAGGAGCGGTTCATGAGCACCGTCACCATCAAAACCGGCCAGCCATCCGCTCTCGCGGAATTCTGGCACTATTTCTCCCGCAATAAGGGCGCCGTCATCGGCCTCGTGGTTTTTACCATCATCCTGGTCGTCGCCGTCCTCGCGCCGCTCTTTGCACCACATGAACCGAATGAGCAGAACCGTCAGGTGCTGCTGGCCGTGCCATCCTGGATGGAGGGCGGCAGCATCTCCTTCCCGCTCGGAACGGATGCCGTCGGCCGCGATATTTTGTCGCGACTGATCTACGGCGCGCGCTTCTCGCTCTTCATCGGCGTCGTCGTCGTCACGCTTTCGGTCATTTCAGGCGTGCTGATCGGCCTCGTCGCCGGATATTTCCGCGGCAAGGTCGATACGGCGATCATGCGCCTGATGGATATCATCCTGGCCTTCCCGTCGCTGCTGCTCGCCCTCGTGTTGGTTGCCGTGCTCGGGCCTGGACTTACCAATGCGATGATCGCGATTTCGCTGGTCAACCAGCCGCATTTCGTGCGGCTGACGCGCGCCTCGGTCATATCGGAGCGCGAGAAGGAATATGTGATCGCCTCGCGTGTCGCCGGGGCCGGCACCTTCCGCCTGATGTTCAAGACCATCCTGCCGAACTGTCTCGGGCCGCTGATCGTCCAGGCGACGCTCGCCTTCTCGGCGGCGATCCTTGATGCCGCCGCCCTCGGCTTTCTCGGCATGGGCGCCCAGCCGCCGACACCCGAATGGGGCACGATGCTGGCCGAATCCCGCGAGTTCATCTCGCGCGCCTGGTGGGTGGTAACATTCCCGGGTCTTGCCATCCTCATCACCGTTCTCGCCATCAATCTGATGGGTGACGGCCTGCGCGATGCGCTTGACCCCAAGCTGAAGAGGTCGTGATGCCGCTCCTCGAGATTGAAAATCTGACCGTCGAATTCCAGACGTCGTCCGGTCTCTTCCGCGCCGTCGACCGCGTATCGCTTGCCTGCGACAAGGGCGAGATCCTGTCGGTCGTCGGTGAATCCGGCTCGGGCAAATCTGTCGCCATGCTCGCGCTGATGGGGCTTCTGCCCTGGACGGCGAAGATTACCGCCGACCGCATGCAGTTCGACGGCCAGGATCTGCGCGGTATTTCCGGCCGCCAGCGCCGCAGGATCGTCGGCAAGGACATGGCGATGATCTTCCAGGAGCCGATGTCGAGCCTCAATCCGTGCTTCACGGTCGGATTCCAGCTCGGCGAGACCCTGCGCGTTCACATGGGCCTCAACCGCAAGGAGCGCCGCGAACGCTCGATCGAACTCCTGAACCTGGTCGGAATTCCGGCGCCGGAAGACCGGCTGTCGAACTTCCCGCATCAGATGTCGGGCGGCATGAGCCAGCGCGTCATGATCGCCATGGCACTCGCCTGCAATCCGAAGCTTCTGATCGCCGACGAGCCGACAACCGCGCTCGACGTGACGATCCAGGCGCAAATCCTCGATCTGCTCGTGCGTCTACAGAAAGAGCAGGGAATGGCGTTGGTGCTGATCACCCACGACATGGGTGTCGTTGCCGAAACCGCCGAGCGTGTGCAGGTGCAATATGCCGGCCAGAAGGTCGAGGAGCAGCCGGTGAAGGCGCTGTTCCGCGATCCGCATCATCCGTATACCGCGGCCCTGCTCGCCGCCCTGCCGGAACGCGCAGAAGTCGGCCAGCGTCTTCCCTCGATCGCCGGTGTCGTTCCCGGTCAGCACGGCCGCCCGACCGGCTGTCTTTTCGCGCCGCGCTGCGGCTACGCCACGGTCGAATGTGACCGCGGTGTCGTCCGTCAGGGGCCGGAGCTTGGGCTGGCGCTGTGCAATTATCCTTTGAAGGACGGCAAGCCGCTCGGGCATCCCGGCATCATGGCCGTTGAAACTGCAGGAGATCTCGTATGACGGGCGCTGTTCTCGAGGGCAGGGATCTCGCCCGCTTCTACACCGTCAATCGCGGGCTCTTCAAAGCCGATGCCACCGTCAGGGCGCTGAACGGCGTCAGCTTCAGCCTCCATTCCGGCAAGACGCTAGCCGTCGTCGGCGAATCCGGCTGTGGCAAGTCGACGCTCGCTCGCCTGGTCACCATGATCGAGAACCCGACGTCGGGCGAATTGCTGATTGACGGCAAGCCCGCCCATGTCGGCGACCGCAGCCTGCGCAGCCAGGTTCAAATCGTCTTCCAGAATCCTTACGGCTCGCTCAATCCGCGCCAGAAGGTTGGCTCGATCCTCGAAGAGCCGCTGAAGATCAACACTGATCTCAACGCCGCCGCGCGCCGCCGCAAGGTGGAGGAGATGATGGCCCGCGTCGGCTTGCGTCCCGAGCATCACGGCCGCTATCCCCATATGTTCTCCGGCGGCCAGCGCCAACGCATCGCCATTGCCCGCGCTTTGATGCTACGGCCGAAGGTGCTGGTGCTCGACGAACCGGTATCGGCGCTTGACCTCTCGATCCAGGCGCAGGTGCTGAACCTGCTGATGGATCTGCAGAAGGAGATGGGACTTGCCTATCTCTTTATCTCGCATGGCCTGTCCGTCGTCCATCACATCGCCGACGAGGTGATGGTGATGTATCTCGGCCGGCCGGTGGAAACCGGTCCCGCCGCCGAGGTCTTCGCCAGGCCGCGCCATCCCTATACGGCAGCCTTGCTATCGGCGACACCGATCGCCGACCCCGACCGCGCCAAGAACCGCATCCGCCTGCAGGGCGAACTGCCTTCGCCGCTGAAACCTCCGTCGGGCTGCCATTTCAATCCACGCTGCTGGAAGGCGCAGGATTATTGCCGCCAGGTCTCGCCTGAACTAAGCGGCGAGGGTGCACAACAATATGCCTGTCACTTCCCGCTCGATTGAGTGGGAAAGTCAAGTTTTAGGAGGAAACATGCCGGGTGAGCAGACGAGCGGGCCCCATGCAATCATCGTCATGGGGGTCAGCGGCTGCGGCAAATCCTCCGTCGGCGAAAAGCTCGCGGGAGCCTTGCACCTGGCCTTCGTCGAAGGCGATGCGCTGCATCCCGCCGCCAATGTCGAGAAGATGTCGAAGGGCATTCCCCTGACCGATGAGGACCGGATGCCCTGGCTCGACCGCATCGGCGAAGACATGAAGGCCTCGCTTGAGAAAGGCGAGGGCATCATCGTCTCCTGCTCGGCGCTGAAACGCATCTATCGCGACAGGCTGCGAGCTGCTGCCGGCGACAATCTTTTTTTCGTCTACCTCGAAGGCTCCAGGCAATTGCTGACGAAACGGATGGGCGAGCGCAAGGGCCATTTCATGCCGGTGTCGCTGCTCGAAAGCCAGCTGACGACGCTTGAAGCGCCGACCGGCGAGCATGGCGTCGTCACCGTCGATATCGACGACACGATCGACGGCATCTCGGCCACGGCCCTCGAAGGTCTTGCAGCCCTCGGTATCACGGCTTGAAGCGCTGCGGCGAATAGGCGGCAATATCAATGAACGGCGCCTCGCCGGTAATGAGTTCGGCAAGCACGCGGCCGGTCACCGGTCCGAGCGTCAGCCCGTGATGGGCATGGCCGAAGGCGAACCACAGTCCCTGATGGCGCGGCGCCTTGCCGATAATCGGCATCATATCCGGCGTGCAGGGGCGGGCACCCATCCAGGGTTCGGGATCGAGCCTCTCTCCGAGCGGGAAAATCGTGCGGGCCACGGCCTCGGCCCGGTCGAGCTGGACCGGCGTCTTTGGCGCATCGAGCGTTGCGAACTCCGCGCCCGTCGTCAGACGGATGCCGCGGCGCATCGGCGCCATGAGATAGCCGCGTTCGGCATCGAGCATCCAGTTGTTGAGAACGGCATTGCCCTTGGTGGCATAATGCATGTGATAGCCGCGTTTGACGCCGAGCGGCAAGGAATAGCCGAGCCGGCGCGTCGCAACCGCCGCCCAGGGACCAAGCGCCAGAACTGCATCGTCGGCTTCGAGGGGGCCTTCCGCAGTCATGATCTTCCAGCCGGAGCCGAACTGGCCGAGCGAGGCGGCGTCGCCTGTGACGAACCGGCCGCCGAGGCTTTCGAAATAGCGGCGATAGGCCGATGTCAGCGCATGCGGGTCGAGCACCGACCAGGGGTCGCGCCAGTGGATGCCGCCGACGAAATCGCCTGTTATATCCGGTTCCATGCGGGCGATATCGGCCGAGGTCAGGCTGTCATATTCCACCCCGAATTCATTCTGCCAAAGTGCGGCCTCCGCCAGGGCCTGGTCACGCTTGGCCTCAGTCCGGAAGATCTTCATCCAGCCGTCCTTGCGGATCAGCGCTTCGGCCTGCGCCGCCTCGACCAGATCCTTATGTTCGGCAATTGAATTTTCGATCAGCGGCGCATAGGCCCGGGTGATGACCGCGTGGCGCCGCGCATTGGAATTCCACCAGTAGCGGGCGAGAAAGCCGACCTGGCTCGGCAGCGTGCGCAGGTGATAATGCGCGTCGGTGCGGTTATTCAGTGCATAACGCAGCAGAAGCCCGAGCTGCTGGGGAAAGCCGTAAGGCATGACGCCTTCGCGCTGGATCAGGCCGGCATTGCCGAAGGAGGTCTCGCTGCCCGGATCCTTGCGGTCGATCAGCGTCACCTGCCGGCCGCGCCGCTGAAGATGGATGGCCGCCGACACCCCGACGATGCCGGCGCCGAGCACGATTGCGTTCTTCGTCATTTCCCCTGCATTCCGCTTTGTTTATCGGGTGAAAATGCCCGTGCGGATACCGCCGCGCAAACGAAAAATCGCATTCATTTCATAATCATTGCGCTTTTCAGTGCGGCATTTTCAGCCTTCACGCGGATATAGAGGACAAGGGCGTTGAGAAGCGAAAAGCCGATCGCGTAAAACGGCAGTCCGAAGGCCAGCGGAAGGGCGGCGATCTCGCCGACGACGATCGCGTAGTTCGGATGCTGAAAGAAGCGATAGGGTCCCGATGTTATGAGCGGCGCGCCGGGCAGGACGATAATGCGCGTCGTCCAGCGGCCCTTCAGCGTTGCCAGCACCCAGAGCCGCAGCGCCTGCAGCGCCATGAACACGGCAAACCAGAAGGGCTCGACCGGCCTGCCTGAAGCAAGCAGCCAGAGCCCGATAATCCAGGCTGTATGCAGCGCCACCATGACGGGATAGTGCTCCGCCGCGACCTCTCTGGCGCCCTTGGCGAGCAGGGCGGCGGTGTTGCGCCGGGCGAGCGCGAGCTCCGCCAGCCGCTGCAGCGTCACGAAGGTAAGCAGCGCGATCGACGGCCACATCATGCCGTCCTCCTGAGCGTCACGCAGCTGGCCGAAAAGCCTGGGCCCATGGCAATCATCGCCGCGCGCGCCGGCAACCCGGCACGGATCGCCCGTTCCAGCACGAACAGGATGGTCGGCGACGACATGTTGCCGTAGTCGGCAAGCACCGCACGCTCGTGATCGAGCGAGCCGGGCGCCAGCGACAGCGCGCTCTCCATCGCTGCCAGCACTTTCGTTCCGCCGGGATGGCATATGAAGCGGTCGATATCTGCCGGTTTCAGCCCGTTTCGCGCCAGAATGGCGCTCACCGCCGGACCAAGCTCGCGCTCGGCAAAGGGTGGCAGCGATTGCGCCAGCACGATGCCGAAGCCACCGTCGTCGATCTTCCAGCCCATGATGTCGAGCGTATCGGGGAAGAGGTGTTCGCCGGTCGATTCCACTTCCGCCATCCCGCCTCCGCCCGACCGCAGCACGCAGGCGGCAGCGCCGTCGCCGAACAGCGCTGTCGCGATGATGTTCGGCCGGGTCAGTTCGTCCAGCCGGAAGGCAAGCGTGCAAAGCTCGATCGAGACGAACAGCACGACGGCGCCCGGCCGGCTCCGCGCCTGCCGCGAGGCGATCGCAAAGCCCGACACGCCGGCAGCACAGCCGAGCCCGAAGACCGGCACGCGCTCGATATCGGCCCTGAAGCCCATCCGGCGGGCCATCTGCGCGTCGAGGCTCGGCGTCGTAAAACCGGTGGAGGAGACCGTAACCACACAGTCGACATCCCTGGCCGTCAGCCCGGCCCGATGCAGTGCCGAGCTGGCGGCCTCAACGAAGAGCCCGCCCGCCACCTCCGCATAGGCCTCCATCCGATCCTGCCAGCCATGCGGTTCGTCGAACCAGGCAAGCGGACGTGCCGCATGGCGCTTCTGAATACCGGCGCTGTCGAAGACGCGGGCAAGATGGCGAAAATCCTCGAAACGGTCGGCAAACAGCCGGCCGGAGGCTTCGACCGCCTCTTTCTGGAAAATGACATGTTCGGGTGCGGCGACGGCGAGGCTGACGAGTTTTACGGTATCGGTCACTAAATTCTCCTTGTCGTTCCCGGCGTAACGCTGAGAACACGCGGTTTCGACGATTTATTCGGCCTCGGTGGCTTCACGAAGCCGTGATGGAGAAAATAGAGAGGCTGCCGAATAAAGCTCGGGGCAGCGGTGTTTTCTCCTCGCAACGTCACTTTCGAGGAGTTTTCCCATGACGATCATGACAGTCCGTACTGCTTCCCTCATTCTCGGCGGCTGCCTTGCCGCTTCCGTTTTCTCCGGCCCGGTCTTTGCAGCCGGCAATGACAGCAGCACGATGCCAACCTGCAAGAAGGGTGAGATCTACGACCAGAAGACCAAGAAATGCGTCAAGCAGCAGAGCGCCAACGTCTCGGACGAGAACCGCACCGACTACGCCTATTCGCTGGCCAAGACTGGCCGCTATGAGGAGGCGCTTGCCATGCTCGACACGGTCAAGGACCAGAACACGGCCGAGGTGCTGAACTATCGCGGTTATGCCACCCGCAAGCTCGGCCGCACCGACGAGGGCATCTCCTACTACCTCAAGTCGGTGAAGATGGACCCGCAATACGCCAAGGTCCGCGAATATCTCGGCGAAGCCTATGTCATCAAGGGTCAGCTCGACCTCGCCAAGGATCAGTTGAGCACCATCAAGGCGATCTGCGGCACCGCTTGTGAGGAATATCAGGATCTGAACGCCGCCATCATCGACCCGTCGAAGATCTGATTGGCAGGCACCGGCGGGAAACGGAACAGAGAAAGGCATGTGAGAATGTCTGTCGCGCCTACCTCATTTCCTGCCTATAGTCGCGCGAGAATGGAATCGCCGGTTCGTCCGGCGGTTCCGAAAAATGCAGGATCGGCGGAGGCGGCCATCGCCAGCGAAGCGGATATCAGGAGCGGCCTGACGGAAAATCTGGCAAGGCTCTGGCGTTATGGTCTTGTTCTCTCGCATCAGCGTGATGTCGCCGACGACCTGGTGCAGGCGACCTGTGTTCGCGCGCTGGAACGCGCCGATCAGTTCGTCCCCGGCACCCGTCTCGACCGCTGGCTGTTTTCGATCCTGCATTCGATCTGGCTGAACGAGATCCGTTCCCGCAGGGTGCGCCAGGGCCAGGGTTTCGTCGATGCCCGGGAGACGCTGACCTTCGACGGCGCACATGCCACCGAAACGCAGGTGATGGCCGGTCAGGTGCTGAAACGGGTCAATGCCCTGCCCGAAGCACAGAGGACGGTGGTTTTCCTCGCCTATGTCGAAGGGCTTTCCTATCGCGAGGTGGCAAGCATATTGGATATTCCGATCGGAACAGTGATGAGCCGGCTGGCGGCTGCCCGCGCCAAGCTCTCAGGCGATGGCCTGGAAGGGGGACGGCAATGAACACGAAGCAAATCATTCCCTCTGACGAGGAGCTGACCGCCTTCATCGACGGCGAATTGACGGCCGAAGAGGCCGCGCGCATCGAAACCCTGGTGAATGAAGACGAGAGCGTCGCCGAACGGCTGGAATTCCTGGCGCGCGCCAGCCTGCCCTTCGAGCGGGCCTTTGCCCCACTGCTGTCGCGGGCCCCGCGCCAGAAACTGGAGACGATGCTCGCCGCCATCCCCGTGCAAGAGCGCGCAAAATCCGGCTCCGCACCCATATTCGCCACCCGTCGCCACTTCCTCGGCGCGCTTGCCGCCTCGCTGATTGCCGGCATCGCCATCGACCGCGCTTTCATCGGCATCGGCAAAGGCTTTTCGGCAAGGGACGAAAACAGCGAATGGCGCGCCGTGGTCGCCGACTATATCTCCCTCTATACGCCGGAAACGCTGGCTGGCCCCGTTCCCGCCAGAGACGTCCAGACCGCCCAACTCGGATCCCTCGACGAAAAGCTCGGCCTGTCGCTGTCTCCCGAAGCCGTCTCGCTTCCGGGCATCGACTTCAAACGCGCTTTGCTGCTGCAATATGACGGCAAACCGCTCGCCCAGATCGCCTATCTCGACCCGGAAACCGGCCCGATGGCACTCTGCATCGTCAGATCAGATGCAGGCCCCAAGGCGCCGGACCTCGAAAACCGCAAGGGCATGAATGTCGTCTACTGGTCGAACGAAACGCACGCCTTCATGCTGATCGGACATGCGGCGGCGGATCGGATGACGGCGATTGCGGAGGGGGTGCGGGGGAGGGTTACGGTCTGACCGCGATTGGCCCGGCCTGATATTGGACGTGATAAATCCTGCTATCGATTTCGTGTGAGGAACTGGCCGAGGCGGTTCACTAGCTTCGATGCCCAGAACATTGGAGTCGAGACACTGAAGCCGTGGTCAGCAAGGGCACGCAGCACTTCCTTGTTCTGACGCGATATGTTTTGGACGTTTTTGTTTGTGGCGCCCCCCAAGCGCATCCTGACCAACACGCGGGGGATATAAATGGTTTTGATGCGCGCGACTTCCAGAAATCGCATCATCAGCTCGACGTCGGCTGCCAGCCGATAACGCAGATCGAACGTCCCAAACCGGTCATAGATGTGACGTCGAACATAGAATGTCGGATGCGGCGGACACCAGCCGCGTCCAAAAGAACCGGGTTCAAACGGACAGGATTTCCAATAACGGACTGTGCGATCGGTATGCTGGTTGGAAACATAGATGAGATCGCCATAGCAGCCGTCATAGGCTTCATCGTCCAGCGTGGCCGCCACGGTTTCGAGGGAGTCGCTGCTCTCGAAAGTGTCATCCGCATTCAAGAATCCGATGATGTCGCCGCTCGCAAGGCCAATCCCCTTGTTCATGGCCTCATAGATACCTCCGTCGAGTCCCGAAAGTACGCGGCGATTTTCCGCCGGCGCTGAATCGATGATGGCGAGCGTGGAATCGCTTGAGCCACCGTCGACGATGATGTGCTCGAAATTGCGGTAGGTTTGAGCGTCGATGGACCGCAACGTATCGGCAATGGTCTGCTCGACGTTCCAGCAAACAGTGATGAGGCTTATCCGGGGGGGTAGATCGGCGGTGTCTGCAGCCATTTTGACGGGTGTCTTGCTCACATTATAAGAGGCGAAATCTAGGCAACCCGTAGCAGACGGAAAGGCGGCGTCGCAATCCGGTACCGCACATTATCCTCGATCAAAGCCGGATTGATGCGCGATTGGGCCACCTCCCGTCTCGGTAAGTGCATTGCATGCAGATCAATCTATCTGTAGTGAGCAGTGTCGAACAGCGATCGTCATCACGACAGGCTCGTGGATGCGGATTTACCAGGTTGCAGGAGGTCTCTTGTCTTCGAAGAAAAAGCTGCGCAAGGGCATCTTGCTCGCCGGTGGCTCGGGCACCCGGCTCCATCCCGCGACCCTCGCTATTTCGAAGCAACTTCTTCCGGTTTTTGACAAACCGATGATCTACTATCCCCTATCAACGCTGATGCTTGCAGGTATCCGGGATATCCTGATTATCTCTACGCCGCAGGACACGCCGCGTTTTGAACAGTTGCTGGGTGACGGCGCCCAATGGGGATTGAATCTTCAATATGCCGTGCAGGCCGCGCCGGAAGGCATTCCGCAGGCATTCTCGATCGGCAGGGAATTCATCGGGCGAGAGGCAACCGCCCTCGTGCTTGGAGACAATATTTTTTACGGCAACCTCCTGACGCATGATTTATCCGCGGCTTCCGAGAAATCGGACGAAGCGACGATCTTCGCGTATAAAGTCCACGATCCCGACCGGTATGGGGTAGTGGAATTTGACGGTCAGGGCAAAGTCCTCACCCTGGAGGAAAAGCCGTCCAGACCCCGCTCATCTTATGCGGTGACGGGTTTATATTTCTACGACAATGACGTGGTCGACATTGCTGCCGGCTTGAAACCCTCGCCGCGCGGTGAAACCGAAATTACCGATATCAATCGGCATTATTTGTCGGCCGGCAGGCTGAATGTTGCCGTCCTGGGAAGGGGGCATGCCTGGCTTGATACGGGCACGCATGATTCACTCCTTGAAGCCAGTCAGTTCATTGCCACCATCGAGCGGCGCCAGGGGCTGAAGATAGCCTGCCCCGAAGAAATCGCCTTTCATTTGGAATACATAGATGCCGAGCAGTTGCTAAGGCTGGCAGCTCCACTTGAAAAGAGCTCTTACGGTCGATACCTCATCAGCCTGGTGAGGGAACCAGCTCCGCATTTCCCAACCGGCTGAACCGGCAAAACTGGAAACCAATCTTGTCTGCTTTTACCCTGCTTACGTTAAAGACGATGTCCGACGGACGAGGCGCGCTAACCGTCATGGAGGGAATACTGCCATTTCCGGTCGTCCGGAGCTTCTGGATCTATGGAGCCGACGGATATACACGCGGCGGCCATCGTCATCACCAGACTCGGCAGGCGTTGGTCGCGCTTTCGGGAAGCGTGATGGTTTTGATGGACGATGGAAAAGCCCGGGAAGAGATCACCTTGTCGTCACCGGACCAGTGCCTGTTGGTAGAGCCAAGGGACTGGCACGAAATGACGTTCGGTCCCGGTTCGATCCTGCTCGTTTTTGCCTCTCGCGGATATGATAAGGACGACTACATCGACACCCCTTATGAGCGGCTCTAAGATGATTGAGTATGAAAGTCTTGCGCAGGCCAACCGCGCGCTGATGGAAGAGTTGGAAGCGGTTGCTTCCCGTGTCATTCGTTCCGGGTGGTACATACTTGGCAACGAGGTCTCCTCGTTCGAGGTCGAATTCGCCGCCTTTGCGGAAAGCAAACATTGCATCAGCGTGGCCAATGGTCTGGATGCGCTGATCCTGTCGATTGAAGCGCTCGATCTGCCGAAAGGCAGCGAGATCATGGTTGCCTCCAATACCTATATAGCCACCATCCTGGCAATTCTTCGCGCGGGCCACAAACCCGTTCTGGTGGAGCCCGAACGCGAAACCTTCAATATAGATCCGGCGCGCCTTCCCGCTGCGCTCACACGCAACACGCAGGCAATCTGCGTGACGCATCTTTTCGGCAAAGCCTGCCGGATGACCGAGATCGCGGCGTTTGCGAGCGAACATGGTCTCAAGGTGATCGAAGATTGCGCGCAGTCTCATGGCGCGCGCTATGACGGCAAGCTGACCGGCACCTTTGGAATCGCCGGCTGCTTCAGCTTCTATCCGACCAAGAATCTTGGAGCTCTCGGAGATGCGGGCGCGATCGTCACGGATGATGACGAATTTGCAGATCGCCTCAGACACATGCGCAATTACGGCTCGAAGAAAAAATATGAGAACGTCTATATCGGTGTAAATTCCAGGCTTGATGAGATGCAGGCTGGATTCCTGCGGGTCAAACTCCGTCACCTCGATCAGGTGACTGAACATAAGCGGGCACTGGCCGATAGCTATTTTGCCAATCTGCCCGAATGGCTGGCGCAGCCGCTTCGTCGCCCTGCCGAGTATGACGTGTTTCATATCTTCGGGATACGTCACCCGGCCCGTGACGAATTGCGTCAGTGGCTGCTCGATAACGGGGTCAAGACCGAGATACACTATCCGATCGCGCCGCATAGGCAGAAGGCAATGCAAGGCATTCTTTCCGGCGATTATCCCATTGCCGATGAGCTGCATGCCACCGAGCTGAGCCTGCCTATTTCGGCCGGGCATAGAAAGGATGAGATCGAGCGTGTCTGCAGCCTTCTTGCTGCGCTCCCGGAAAAGCTGAAGTTGGCGGCATGACAGAGCACCTGAAAGGACCGGCCTCGGCACGTGCGGATGACGATTGGGATATCGTTATCAAGCCTTCGAAGGGCAATACGCCGGATCTCGGCCTTGTCTGGCAATATCGCGATCTCGTCTGGATGTTTTTCAAGCGGGATTTCACGACATTTTACAAACAGACCATTCTCGGGCCTGTCTGGTACGTCATCCAACCGTCGCTGACGGCCATGACCTATTATGTCGTGTTCGGAAAAATCGCCAATCTTTCCACGGATGGCCTTCCGCCCTTCCTGTTTTACATGTCGGGCACGATCATCTGGAGCTATTTTTCTGTTTGTCTGGCCAATAACTCCGACGTTTTCTCGAAGAATGCCAATCTGTTCGGGAAGGTTTATTTTCCGAGACTTGTGGTGCCGCTATCCGTTGCGATGAGCGGCCTAGTCGCCTTTGCGATCCAGTTCCTGCTCTTGTTGACGGTTTGCATTGGCTTGAAAATTGCCAATCCCGATCTGGCTCTGAACTATTGGTTCCTGTTGCTGACGCCGCTGGTGCTGCTCTATATCGCCGTGCTCGGCATCGGTGCCGGGCTTGTCGTTTCGGCGCTGACGGTTCGTTTCCGCGATCTTGTTTATGCCGTCGGATTCATGACGCAACTCTGGATGTATGGTACGCCGATCGTGTACCCCTTCAGCCAGATCCCGGAACGGTATCATTGGTTCTATTACCTCAATCCCATGACGACGCCGGTTCAAACTTTCCGCTGGGCGCTATTCGACGCTCCCGCGTTGCCCGTCGGTCTTTGTCTCGCCAATCTCGCGGTGACGATCGCAATCACCCTATGCGGGCTGGCACTTTTTTCGCGGGCGGAAGCTAACGCGATGGACACAGTCTGATGAACGACATCGTTATCCGAGCGGAGCACGTCAGCAAGCTCTATCGTCTTGGCGTGATCAATCACGGCACTCTCTATCGCGACCTTCAGAGCTGGTGGGCGAAGTGGCGCAACCGTCCGGATCCGAATGTTTCGGTATCGGATTATGCCTCCGACCGCGGCAGGCAGTCGCGGCTGAAGGGAGACATCTTTCATGCGCTTGATGATGTCTCATTTGAGGTCGGACACGGCGAGATCGTTGGGATTATCGGCAGGAACGGTGCCGGAAAATCCACGCTGTTGAAGGTGATGTCGCGTATCACCATGCCCAACTCCGGCTTCATAGGAATACGGGGCAGAATTGCGAGCCTTCTTGAGGTTGGCACCGGATTTCATCCGGAGCTCAGCGGTCGAGAGAACGTCTATCTCAACGGCGCCATCCTTGGCATGAGCCGTACCGAGGTCAGATCCAAGTTCGATCAGATCGTCGAGTTTGCTGAAATCGGCGAATTCATTGACACCCCGGTGAAGCGATATTCGTCCGGAATGTACGTGCGCCTGGCTTTCTCCGTTGCGGCCCATCTAGAGCCGGAAATTCTTCTAATTGATGAGGTATTGGCTGTCGGCGACGTCAACTTCCAGAATAAATGCATGGGGCGCATGCAGGAAGTCACCAAGGCTGGTCGAACGATTATCTTCGTCAGCCACAATATGACTGCGATCAGCAGCATCTGCCCCAAATCGATCCTGATGGCCGACGGCAAAGTCGCTGCGATGGGCGATACCGCAGATGTGATCAAAGCCTATCTCGATCGCCCGGAATTCGGCGGCACCGCAAACTACTCGGTCAATCCCGAAGACGTCGACGGAAAGGCAGTCATATGCCGTGTCGCGGTACTGAACGAGAAGGACGAGGTTTCGGGAACGGTGGAACTTTCGAGGGGATTCTCAGTCGAGGTCGAATACGAATTGAGGGAGCCTCTTTCCGGTCTCTCGATCGGGATGCAGATCATGATGGAGGACGGCTATACTCCCCTCGTCAGCCTTTCCGATCCCGAGCTCGACGTCAGTCGCCTGGACGCCCGGCCAGCCGGTTATTATCGCGCCCGGGTCAAATTTCCCGGATATCTTCTCAATACCGGCACCTTCTACCTGCGACTGGGCATATCGAGCCGGTTCTCGATATATTCTGTCGCCGAGGGCATCCGATTTGACGTGGAGGATAATGTCGGAATTATCCAGATGCTGGGCCAACAACGGAAGCCGTCGATTTCAGCGATACAGCTGCCTTGGGAGGTCGAGAAGCTCTTCCTGCGCGATTCTGAGGGTGTTTTGAAATGAAGAAAGCGCTTGTCACCGGGGCAGATGGGTTCATTGGTTCTCACCTCGTCGAGACGCTGATCAGATCGGGTGTCGAAGTTCGCGCCCTCTGCCAGTATAATTCGTTTTCCAGCTGGGGTTGGCTCGACCAATCGGAATATCGCGGCAAGTTCGAGGTGATCCTCGGAGACGTCCGTGATCCCGCCCAGATGCGCTCCGTCGCCAGAGGTGTCGACACGATCTTCCATCTTGCCGCTCTGATTGCGATCCCCTATTCCTATCAGGCTCCCTCGAGCTACATCGATACCAATGTGCATGGGACGCTGAACGTTCTTCAAGGCGCTCTCGACGCCGGTGTCGGAAGAGTGATCCAGACCTCGACGAGCGAAGTCTATGGGACGGCACGTTTTGTGCCCATCAGCGAAAGCCATCCCCTGCAGGCGCAGTCGCCCTATTCGGCGTCCAAAATCGGCGCCGATGCGATCGCCTACAGTTATCATTCGAGCTTCGATCTGCCGGTGACGATCGCACGGCCGTTCAACACCTACGGCCCGAGACAATCTGCAAGGGCGGTTATTCCGACCGTGATTTCGCAGCTTCTGAGTGGACGAAGGACGCTGAAGCTTGGTGCGCTCTCGCCCACCCGGGATTTCAATTTTGTACAGGATACATGCGACGGCTTTCTGGCGCTGGCTGCCTGCGACGAAGCCGTCGGACAGACGGTCAATATCGGCTCGGGCGGCGAGATATCGATCGGCGATACCGTTCGGCTGATCGCCGATATCATCGGCGTCAACATCGAGATTGAATGCGACGAACAGCGTTTGCGTCCGGCAAACAGCGAAGTGGAACGACTGTGCAGTGATAACAGCCTGATCAAGTCTTTGACGGGATTTTCGCCTCGCTACAGCTTGAAAGACGGGCTCCAGGCGACGATTGAATGGCTGCGTCAGCCTGAGAATCTGGCGCGGTATAAGGCGGATCTTTTCAATGTCTAGGCGAGCAGTCATTCTGGCAGGGGGAATGGGAACGCGGCTGCGACCCTATACCGTCGTGCTTCCCAAGCCGCTGATGCCGATCGGCGATTATCCCATTCTCGAAGTCATCATTCGTCAGCTGATATCAGGCGGGTTTCAGCATATAACGCTTGCCGTCAATCATCAGGCTGAACTGATCAAGGCGTTTTTCCAGGATGGTGACAAATGGGGTGTGCGCATCGATTATTCGCTGGAGGATCAGCCGCTCGGCACCATGGGTCCGCTACGGTTGATCAAGGATCTGCCTGAGAATTTTCTGGTGATGAACGGAGACATCCTGACGGACCTGAACTATGCCGATTTTCATGACGCTCACGTCCGGGAGCAGAATATATTCACCATCTCGTCAAAGACACGGGAGCATCGCATAGACTACGGCGTTCTGGACACCAACGAGGCAGGGCTGCTGACGGGGTTCCGGGAGAAGCCGACGGCTGAGTATAAAGTCAGCATGGGCGTCTACATGGTGTCTTCGGGGGCGGTCGAGCACATACCACAAAGCGGCGCCTACGGTTTTGACCAGCTGATGCTCGATCTCCTTGCGGCCGGAAAACCGGCGACGGTTCGAGATTTTCTAGGCTATTGGCTCGATATCGGACGGCCCGACGATTATGCACTGGCGATCGAGCAGTTCGAAACCATGCAATCCAGGTTCTTGAATGGTTGATGCCATCGTCACCGGTGCTGGCGGCTTTCTCGGGAAGCGTCTGGTTGAGCGGCTTAAACAGGCCGGCGTTGACGTGCTTGCGGTTGACCGAACGCATGGTGATATAAGCGAAGAGGGAATGTGGCAGAAGCTTCCCGCAGCAGGCACGCTGTTTCATCTTGCCGGCAGGACGTTTGTCCCGGACAGCTGGTCACAAGGCCCGAGTTTCATGGCCGCCAATGTTCTTGGTACACAGCACGCGTTGAACTGGTGCAAGCGACACAAGGCGAGGCTCGTATTCGCAAGCGCCTATGTTTACGGAGTGCCGGAGCGCCTGCCGATCCATGAAAGCGATTCGGTCAGGCCGAACAATCCCTACGCTCTTTCCAAACACCTTGCCGAACAACTCTGTGAGTTTGCTGCCACACACGAGCAAATACCGGTGGTGGTATTGCGTCTTTTCAATATATATGGGGCTGGGCAGCGACCGGAGTTCCTGATACCGACGCTTCTGAACCGGATACGGGCGAAGCAGGACATACAGGTCATGGACCTCAGTCCGCGGCGGGATTATGTCTTCGTTGACGATGTCCTGAGCGCCTTTGCCAAGGCCCAGGACGTGTCGGAAGGTTACCACTGCATCAATATCGGCTCCGGAATGTCATATTCGGTGCAGGAAATCATCGATATCTTGCAGCAAGCGGCCGGCACTGATCTACCAGTAGTGTCGTCTTGCGCTGTTCGGCGGAATGAAATACCTGACGTGCGGGCCGATATTACGCGGGCTCGCGCCGTTCTCGGATGGCGGCCGGAATGGGATCTGCCCGCCGGCATCCGCGTGATGATGAAGGAGTCGTAAATTGAACGAGCGTTACGTTCCGATCAACAAGGGCAACTACTCGATGGACACGGACGAGCGCGAAGCCGCGTTCGACAAGTTCCGAGGCGAAGGTTGGGAAGCCGAATACGCGGATTACCGTCGCAAGTGGTCGGAATATGCCCTGAACCAGCAGGTTTCGGATTACCCGCTGCTGGTCGATCTCGAGCTGGCGTCGATCTGCAACCTGCGCTGCCCGATGTGCTATACCATCAGCGACGAATTTAAAAAGAGCGTCAACACGACCCGGATGGACTGGGACCTCTATTGCCGCATCATCGATGAGATCGGCGGCAAGGTTCCCGCGATCCGTCTTTCGCTGCGCGGCGAAGCCACGCTGCACAAGCGCTTCGCGGACTGTGTGCGCTATGCCAAGGATCATGGGATCAAAGAGGTCTCGACCCTCACGCACGGCTTCAAGCTCAACAGAGACTATTTCGCCGAGCTCGTCGATGCCGGCATTGACTGGATTACCGTTTCGATTGATGGCACCGGTGAGACCTATGAGAAGATACGCAAGCCGATCAAGTTCCAGGCCCTGCTCGACAAGATCAAAGACATAAAGAAATACAAGGACGAGCGCGGTCTCCACCGTCCTGTCATCAAGGTGCAAGGCATCTGGCCGGCGATCCGGGAAAATCCCGATCTCTATTACGACACCTTCGCGCCCCACGTGGATCTCGTCGCCTTCAATCCGCTGATCGATTACCTCGGCAACGATTCAGACATCGCCTATCTCGACAACTTCACCTGCCCGCAACAGTACCAGCGTTTGGTGATCGGTGCCGACGGGTTGGTGATGAAGTGCTCGAACGACGAGGAGAACCGCGAGGTTATCGGCAATGCGAACACCGAAACCGTGCACCAGATCTGGCACGGGGAAAAAATGAACGCCGTCCGTGCTCTGCACAAGGAACCGCAGGGCTTCCTGAAGAGCGAGGTCTGCCGCAGGTGCTACCTGCCGAGAGAGACCAACGACGAAACCGCACAGATTTGCGGCAGGCAGGTCACCGTCCGGAATTACGTCGACCGGAACCAGGAAATCGGGCGATAATCGACCGCAATGTGCGCATCCCAAGATTGGGCTATGGCATGCCATCAGGGCGCAAGGCAACTTTGCGGGTCGTGAATTACAGGGAGTGACGAATGTTCCGCAACTACCGGCCTGATCGCTGCTATATCATAGCCGAGATCGGCGGCAACTTTACGACGTTCGATCAGGCAAAGCGCCTGATTGACGAGGCAAAGGCGTCGGGGGTGGATGCCGTCAAGCTCCAGACGTATCGGGCCGAAACATTGTCGAGTCGCAATGCCATGTTCGATATGGAGAACACTGGCGTTACCTCGCAATTCGAGCTTTTCCGTAAATATGAAATCGGTCACGAGCTTCATGAAGCGGTTTTCCGCTATGCCGAGGAGCAAGCCCTGGACTGGTTTTCGTCTCCCTCGCATGAGACGGATGTCGACCTGCTGGAGAGATGTGGCGTTGGCGCCCACAAGGTTGGTTCTGACGACGCGGTCAACATTCCCTTTCTTCGGTATCTGGCAAGAACGGGCAAGCCGATAATCTTGTCGACCGGGATGTCGACGCTCGAAGAGGTTCGGGAATCCGTCGCCGCAATCAAGGACGCGGGCAACGATAAGCTCATCCTGCTGCACGCCATCACAAGCTATCCGACGCATCCGGAAAATGTGAACCTGGGTGCGATGCAAACGATGATGGAGGCGTTTCCGGATCTCGATGTTGGCTATTCCGACCATACATTGAACCCTGTCGCGAGCCTTTGCGCGGTCGCGATGGGCGCCCGGGTCATCGAGCGGCATTTCACCTACGACAAGGCCGCCGATGGTCCAGACCATATGCTTTCGGCTGATCCAGCGGAAATGAAATGGCTTGTAGACGCAATACGCGCGTTCGAGGTCATGAAAGGCAGCGGTCGCAAAGAGCCGGCTGCAAGTGAGGCGACGACCAGATTGAACAATCGCAAGAGCGTCGTTCTCAATAGACCCCTCAAAGCCGGTGACGTCATTTCCGCCGGCGACATTTCGGTTAAGCGGCCGGGGACGGGAATCGAGCCTAAGCATCTGGAAACTCTCGCCGGGCGACAACTGATAAGGGACCTCGAAGGCGACGTCGTCCTCCAGTGGAGCGATCTGGCGTGAGGCTTGGAATCATCATCCAGGCGCGGATGGGATCGACGCGGCTACCGGGAAAAGTACTTCGCGACATTTCCGGCAAGCCCCTTCTCGCACATGTCCTTGGCAGGCTTCAGATGTTGAAGCGGCCGGCCAAGATCGTCGTCGCGACATCATCGGCCGGCGAGAACGACATTATCGAAACTTGGTGCCTCCAACACGGCGTAGGCTGCTTTCGCGGCGACGAAGCCGATGTTCTCGATCGTTATTTCGAATGTGCGAGATCACTTGGGATGTCGGATATCGTGCGATTGACCGCGGACAATCCGTTCACCGATATCGAGGAGCTGGAGAGGCTGATCGACCTGCACCAAGAGCAGGGATTCGACTACACGCACGCGTTCGGTCAGCTGCCGATCGGCGTCGGCGCCGAGATATTTACATTCGAAGCCTTATCGCGCAGTCATCGCGAGGGGGAACTGCCGCACCATCGCGAACACGTGAATGAATACTTCACCGATCGGCCCGAGCTCTTCAAGATCGGTCAGCTCGATGTTCCCCCAACCAAAATCTCTCCGAACCTGCGCCTGACGGTGGATACCGAGGAAGACTGGAGACATGCTTGTGCGCTCGCAGCGCAGGCGGGCGGGAACTGGCTTGGGACAGAGGAAGCAATCAGGCTATGTTCGTCTTCTGCATAGAGAGTTCGCATGCACGCGGCATGGGGCATCTGTTTCGATCGTTGACACTCGCCACCGAACTGCGTTCGCGCGGTCATTCGGTCCTATTTCTAGCGAACGATCATCCAAATTCGTTGAGGGTCATCCGGGAGCGCGGCTTTGACGTAGCGCTTTATGATCTCGCCTCCGTGACCGGATGGGAGGATGGCTTTATCGAACCCGATGCATCATCTTCAGTCTGGATTAATGACCGCCTGAACACGCCGCGATCCCACAGCGAGGCGATCAAGGGTTTGGGCGCCAAGCTCGTTACCTTTGATGATCGTGGCGATGGCGCGGGACTTGCCGACATCAATATCTGCGCGCTCCTGTTCGAAAAGACTGTGGGTCTCAAGGGCAAGGATGTTCGGTTGGGGGTGGAGTACATGATACTCAATCCTGAAATCGCGGCGTTTCGCAGACTTCGGCAAAGCCTTGGATCGATCCTTGTCACGCTCGGCGGCGCCGATACTTACGGCGTGACCGTCCGCGTGGCCAAATGGCTGAGCAGCAAGCCTTTTCCTGTCACCATCGTCACGGGGCCGAGCTTCCAACACATGGCGGAGCTTGAAGAGGTCGTCGCGACCGCGGCACCGGATCGGTTCAAACTGCTCAACCAGGTCCCGTCGCTTGCGGCAGAGATGCATAGGCACGATCTGGCGATTACCGGCGGCGGTGTTACTCCATTCGAAGCCTGTGCGGCCGGTTTGCCGTGCGTGGTGATCGCCAACGAACCTTTTGAAATCCCGGTCGGGCGTGCGCTCGAGGGGTTAGGAGGGGCGTTCTTTGCCGGGCATCACTCGGCATTCGATCTCGGCATCCTGGAAAAGCCGATCCCCATCAGGACCATGAGCGAGACTGCCATGACCAAGGTGGATCTTGGCGGGGTCGGCCGCGTTGCCGATTTGTTGGAAAGACTGGCTGCATGACCATCACAGCGGTTATTCACCAGCCGGATTTCGCTTCATATCTCGGCTTTTTTCAGCGTTTTCTGAACGCCAACCTCTACATCGTTCTGGATCACGTTCAGTTCGTCCATGGCACGAGTAAAAGCTGGACGCATCGTGACAAGATAAAGACGGCACAAGGCGACCGCTGGCTCACCGTCGGAATTAGAAAGCCAAACTTCGGTACACCGATCAATGCGGTGGAATTGGCGCCCGCCACCGGCTGGATAGACCAAAACCTTTCCCTGCTTCGCGAAAACTATCGCAAGTCCGCCGGTTGGGACGAAGTCTTTCCCCGCATCGAAGCCCTCTACGGCAAGCGGTTCGACCTCTTAGCCGATTTCAATATGCATTTCCTGGACGGCATTCTGGATATGCTTGAAATCACCATGCCGACCGTGCGATCGAGTACTTTAAGTCCGGAAGGGCATAGGAACGAATTGCTTGTCGAACTGCTGCGCAAAGTGGGAGCAACACGTTATCTCTCGGGTCTCGGCGCGCGCGACTATATGCGGCCGGAAGTGTTTGAGGCAGCCGGTATCGAAATCGAATGGCAGCATTTCGTCCATCCGGTTTATCCACAGCCATTTGGCGCATTCATCCCCTATCTCAGCATTCTCGACACACTGCTGAATTGTGGTATTGCAGGCACGCGTGACCTGCTCTGGAGTTGCAAATGAATATTCTCGCGATCGGTGCCCATTTTGACGACGTGGAATTGGGCTGTGGCGGTGCGCTGGCACGCCATGCTGCAAACGGCGACACGGTGTATGTCTATGTCGCGACCGTATCCGGCTTTTCAAACCAGTATGATCAGTCGGTGCGCAGCAGCCAGGTCGCCAGAGCGGAAGCGGATGCTGCGATGGACATTCTCGGCGTCCAGAAAATGTTTTGCGGCGAGTTCAAAACGCTCCAGATCGAATTCGTCGATCCGCTGAATATCGAGATCCTCAAGCTCGTGCAGGATCTGAAGATCGATATGGTTTACACCCACTGGGTCGGAGACATCCACCATGACCATCTGGCCTTGTCGCGGGCGTCACTGCACAGCTGCCGCCATGTGCCGCGCCTCCTGATGTACCGCAGCAACTGGTACCATTCGACGGTGGATTTCAGGGGGAATTTCTACGTCGACATCACCTCCCACTGGGACCAGAAGGAAAAGGCGATCCTTGCCCATGAATCCGAGATGGAGCGCACGGGGCGGAAATGGGTGAGCTTCTTTCGCAATGAAGCCGAGAACGCCGGCCAGCGCATCGGTGTAAAATACGCGGAGGTTTTTGAGGTGGTAAAGTGGCTGCAGCTTTGAGAAAGTTTTTGACCTTTGGCTCCATGCTGCTCCCCTATGGTGTGCATGAGCTGAAGCGCAGGCTAGAAAATCGTCACAAATTCTCTGCTGATGTCGCGAGTTCGCTGGCAGAAAATAGACAACTTGCTGGTCTGCACGCGGGGCAGCGCTGTTTTATTTTAGGCAATGGCCCAAGCGTCAAGGGCTTGGATCTGTCGCGACTTCAGGGCGAAACCGTTATAACCGTTTCCAATGGCTACCTGCACTCCGATTTCGACAAGTTCCAGTCTCGTTATCATTGTGTTCCGCAAATTACCTACGTATCGATGACATCGGAGGATGTGATCGACTGGTTTAAAGAGATGCATTCGCACTTGGGCGCCGCGGAACTGTTTCTCAGTTCCACTGAAGGGGAGCTGGTTCGAAAACACAATCTGTTTTCAGGGCGAACGGTTCGGCATCTCGTGCTGGGCGAAAGCTTCGACGAAAGAACATCAGAGGAAATCGTCGATATCTCTCAGCCGGTGCCGCGTGTCGATTCGGTGCCGGTGATGGCTTTGATGATAGCGATGTATCTTGGTTTCAAAGAGATTATCCTGCTCGGCGTCGACCACGATCGTTTCCTGACATCGAGCTACGGATACGCGTTCGACCTCAAGGTGCAAAAGGGAAAGGACTTCACCGTAAATGCGGACGGCATCCTGACAAGGAACCGCCACGACGAGTTTCAGCAGCTGGCGCGGCTGTGGCGACAATATCGAGCCATCGCAAATATCGCGAGAGCGAATGATATCCGCATCTTCAATTCCACAGCCGGCGGAGCACTGGACGAATTTGAGCGACGGCCGTTCGAAGCCTGGTTCGAGAAATGAGGCAGATTAGTTTTTCGCTACCAGGCCTTCACTGTTTGCTTGAGGTGACGCGGGATTCGCCGCGGGCCCGTCAACAGGACATCTGGAGCGAGTTTCGGCGTCATAACGTCTTTTTCGATGGGCCTTACGATGAATGGCGCTCGGCCATGGCTGCTTCAGAGGGATATGATGCGCCGGCTATTCTTGCCAAGGCTCTTGACGCGACACGCGCAGTTGTTCAGGGACGTGCCTCCTACGAGCGAGACACCGTCGCTTTCACGGAAAGAAGCTACTCGCACCCTCTGCTCGCCTGGCTTCTCTATGTCGCGTCCCGATCCGATCTTCGTTTGAGGGTGGTCGATTTTGGGGGCGCGCTGGGAAGTTCTTATTTCCAACACCGTTTGGCCTTGGCGCATCTTGTGGAACTGAATTGGTGCGTTGTCGAGCAGCCTCATTTTGTTAGCGCGGGCCGAGCCGAATTTGAAGACGGAGGATTAAGCTTTTCCGACAGCCTGGATGAGGCGATCGATCGTGTGAGGCCGAACGTTGTTCTGCTCTCCGGTGTTCTTCAATATCTTGAACATCCTCATGAATATCTCGAGGATCTTCTGTCGAGAGGCGTCAAGTTCATACTTATCGACAGGACTGCAGCGCAGTTCGATGGCGCATCCGCACCCTTTGTGCAGCATGTCCCGGCGTGGATCTACAGCGCGAGCTACCCGGTATGGTTCTTGAACGCGCATGAAATGCAGGCCAGTTTTGCCAAGCATGATTATGAGGTTGTGGATCGCTTCCAGCCAACTGGAACATTTGGCTTAGTGACGCCGCCGCCCTTGCAAGAATTGAAGCGTTGGGGCATTGGCGTTACACCAGCGCCTCAGCAGCACGAATGGGCGTATGTTGGCTGGTTTCTCGAGAAGCTGGAAATCTAGCGAATGCGCGTGAACGTCATTATCCCTGTCTTCAATCGTCTGGAACACACCCGCAAGGTGTTGGAAGCTCTGAGACAGCAGACCATCTTTGACGCCTTGACGATTGTCATCGTCAACGATGGTTCGACCGATGGAACCGCAGGATACTTGCAATCGCAGAGTGATGTGATTGAAATCCAGGGGGACGGCAATCTCTGGTGGGGTGGGGCCATCGAGGAAGGGCTGAAACACGTCCTTCCCGCCTGCCAGCCGGACGACTATGTCCTATTCCTCAACAATGATACCTCGTTCGACGACAATTTTGTTGAGACCCTGGTCCAAGCGTCCAAAGAGAACGGCGGAGCCGCGGTCGGAAGCGTCATCCATGAAGAGGGTCGCGATCCACCTCTCGTCAGCATTGGGCCCAAAGTCAACCTCAATAGGCTTGCCATTTGGGATCTGCTCTCGGAACTGAGCGAAAAGGAAAAACGGTCGCCCGCCAACCAGTATCGTGTCGATGCATTGAGTGGCCGAGGAACGCTCTATCCAGCGCATCTGTTTCGGAAATATGGCGGTATGCGGCCGCACCTTCTGCCGCACTACATGGCTGATTACGAAATCGCCATGCGCTTCGCGCGTGAAGGAGTGCCCTTAGTCGTCAGCAGCAAGGCAATTATCTACTCGCCCCCGGTATATGGAAATGACGCGTCCAGATTTTCATGGCGAAAGCGATTGTTTGGCAAGCGTTCGTCTCACAACGTGTTTCAGCGTCTAATTTTTTACTCGCTTGTCGGGTCGCCGGTGCAACGCGTTACCGCGCCGATCCGTATGGCGTATTTCATGGGCAGTCGCGGGATTTGGGGAATGCTGAATGCAAAACTAAACCATTCTGTGGAGTCTTTTCTCAAAGCACGGCAACTGAGCAAACTGAAGCGTGATGGAGTGAGCGTCGGTCGCGACGTTGTTTTCTATGGTACCCCTCTGTTGCAAAGGCATCCCGAGAGCGAGATTTGCCTTGGCGATCGTGTCGTGCTGTGTTCCGATTCGCGGTTTACTGCGCTTGCCCTGAACCATCCGGTAAAGATAGCTACCATTCGCGCGGGATCGAGCATCACTATCGGCGCTGATAGCGGCATTAGTGGCGCAACCATCGTCTCGGCCGTCCAGATTTCGATTGGCTCAGAGGTCCTCATGGGTGCCAACGTCGCGATATTCGACACCGATTTTCATCCGGTACGCCCTGAAGGGCGTCGCCATTCGGACGTAGAAGCCGACACAAAGACAGCACCAGTACATATCGGGGACAATGTTTTCATTGGCACTAACGCGGTAGTCTTGCGTGGCACGGAGATAGGACGTGACAGTGTTGTCGCGGCAGGTTCAATCGTGCGAGGAAAATTCCCTGCGGGCGCAATAATTGCCGGAAATCCGGCAAAAGTCGTTGGTAGCGCCTATGAACAAGCCCAGGAACTTCCCCACCTTCTAACAGACGATAGACATGAAGATAGCGATATTTGACACCTATTACGCGCGCTTTCTAAGTCGTTTTTATGCTGCGCGGCGACGGCTCTCGAAATCCAGTTCAAGCGAGCAGACAGACGCGCTGTTGGCTGCCGGCTTCGGAACCTCCGATTTCTATTCGCGCCACCTGAAGGAATTGGGTTGCGACGTCGTCGATATCATCGGCAATTGTGTTCCGCTTCAATCGGCCTGGGCGCAAGAGAACAACGAACCTTTCAGTCCATGGGCTATGAAACTGCCGCACCGGTTTTTCAGGTTGCCGTATATCGGTGCGCGCCTGGCAGCGCTGCCGGGCCTGCTAGAGGTTGCAATGGCGCGCGTTAAAGCCTTCAAGCCGGATGTGCTCTATTGCCAGGATCTCAGCTTCTTTCCGCCTCATGCCCTGACAGAGTTGAAAAAAACTGTGCCATTAATCGTGGGCCAGATCGCTTGTCCGTTGCCGCCGGACGGTTTTTTGCGTCCCTATGATCTCATTCTGACGTCCTTTCCCCATTTCGTGCCCCGTTTTCACGAGATGGGCATAAAATCCGAATACTTCCGGATCGGCTTCGACACACGGGTTCTCGATATCATTGGCGACGTGCCATGCGATGTGCCGGTGAGTTTCGTTGGCGGCATAAGTCGTCACCATGGCAAGGCGATCCCGCTGCTCGAACATCTTGCAAATACCACCCCGATACAGTTTTTCGGTTATGGTTCCAGGACGCTGCCGCGCTCTTCGCCTATCCGCAAACGCCACAACGGCGAAGTATGGGGTCCGGACATGTACCGCGCTCTGGCTCGCAGCCGGATCACCGTCAACAGGCATATCAATGTTGCCGAAAACAATGCCAATAATATGCGCCTCTATGAGGCGACCGGTGTCGGATCACTGCTTATAACCGACAGGAAAGACAACCTCGGTGAGATTTTTGACATCGGCAAGGAGGTGGTTGCCTATTCCAGTCCTGAGGAAGCGGCAGAACTCGTTCGCTACTATATAGATCATCCCGACGAGGCCGATGCCATCGCAAAGGCCGGGCAGGCAAGGACGCTGAAGGACCACACCTACAAGTCGAGAATGGAAGAATTGATGCCGATCCTCGAGCGATATCTGGAGAAACAGGGCTGATGTCGTTTTTGCGCGAGAGTCTCAATCGCTTCCCGGTCTTGAAGAGCCGGTTGAAGCGATTGCGGGAACAGCTGCTGCCGGCGACATCGGTCTCGTCCCGCTATGTCGAAATAGATGCGGCTCGTCGGGGCAGCGAAAGTTCGCGCCTTGCCGCATCTTGGAAAGCGAGCGATCTACCCGCACGTCAGAGAGCCCTCGTCGAGCGCCAGCTGAAGGAATACCGCAGCGGCGCCTCCGTAGATGTATTCGATGTTTTTACCGCCGCCTTGCGCAGGATCGTCGATCTCCCGACGAATGGTTCATTGCTCGAAATCGGTTGCTCCAGCGGATATTACTCCGAAGTGCTTGAAGTGAATGGCTTACCGTTGCGATATCGCGGCTGCGACTACTCCGATGCGTTCATCGATATGGCGCGCAGCATCTATCCGGGACTGCCGTTCGATGTGGAGGATGCGACGCGGCTCAGCTATCAGAATGATGCTTTCGATGTCGTGGTCTCAGGATGCTGCCTGCTGCATATTCCCGACTATGAAGCGGCGATCGCCGAGAGCGCCCGTGTCGCCAGGGAATACGTGATCTTTCACCGTACTCCGGTTGTCTATGGCGAACCGACCAAGTATTTCCGCAAGCAGGCCTATGGCGTCGAGACCATAGAGATCCATTTTTCCGAGCCGCAGCTATTGGATACTTTTCGGGTTCATGGCCTGGAGGTCCAGGCGACCTTCACGCTGAATGAGAGCGCCGACCCAAGTTACAGTAGCAAAGGCAATGCAATCCGCACCTATTTGTGCAGGAAACAATCCCAGTCATGACGAACTACTTCTGTACCCTTTTCGACAGCGGCTATCTCATCAAGGGGATGGCGATGATGGAGAGCCTCGTCCAGTGGTGCCCAGACGCGCATGTTTTCGTCCTCTGCATGGATCAGCAGACGCAGGAGATACTGACTGCCCCCAAGAGATCCTACATCACCTGCATCGCACTTGCCGATCTGGAGACACCGGAACTCCTGGAGGCTAAGAAATCGCGGGGTGTCGCCGAATATTGCTGGACCTTGTCTCCCTGCCTCCCGACCTTCGTGCTGCACCACCACCCGGAGATCGATTTCATCACCTATCTCGACTCTGACCTGCTGTTCTATTCGTCGATCCAACCAATCCTCGACGAAATCGGCGATAACTCCATCGCAATTATTGAGCATCGTTTTGCCCCGCGGCTGCAGGACAGGGAGGTGAACGGCCGTTTCTGTGTGGAATGGGTGAGCTTCCGACGCGATGAAGAGGGAATGCGCTGCCTTACGCGCTGGCGCGAGCAGTGCATCGAATGGTGCTACTATCGCCTGGAAGACGGCAAAATGGGCGACCAGAAATACCTGGACGAATGGCCGGATCTCTACCCGAATTGCCATATCATCGAGCATCCGGGAGCTGGGGTAGCGCCCTGGAATTACGAAAAGCTGCTTTTTACGCAGGATGCATCCGGCAGGATTGAGGTCGATGGTTCACCTCTGATCTTTTATCACTTCCACCAGTTCCAGCTGCTGACCAACGGCATGTTCGATCGACTGTCTAATTTCTACACCTCCGTTTGCAAGGAGCCGGTGGCTGTCTACAAGGCTTACGAGCGCGCACTGATGCAAGCCCTGACCGTGATCAGGACGATTTCCCCAGGCTTTTCCGGCGGCCTTCGACCCTTTTTCATGGTTATGGCGCGCAGATGGGTGCAACGTCATGTGCCCCTGCCGGTCAAACGCTTCCTGCACCATTTCATCAGGTATTGAGGTCACGCTTGCGGGAGGAGCCTTGCCTCCTCCAACAGATTATTGGTACTGGCGGTCGATCCATTGGCGGTAGCTACCGCTTGTGACGTTTTTCACCCAGGCTTCGTTGGCGAGATACCATTCGACGGTCTTGCGAATGCCTGTCTCGAAGGTCTCGCTCGGACGCCAGTTCAGTTCCCGCTCGATCTTGGCCGCATCGATGGCGTAACGGCGGTCGTGACCAGGCCGATCCCGTACGAACGAGATCTGCGCTTTATAGCTTGCCCCGTGTGGCAGGGGCCTCAATTCGTCGAGGATCTCGCAGAGCGTATTGACCACCGATAGATTGGTCAGCTCGTTTCTGCCGCCGACATTATAGGTCTCTCCAACCTTACCATTCTTGAGAACGCGCCGGATTGCGCTGCAATGGTCTTTGACGAAGAGCCAGTCGCGGACCTGCATCCCGTCGCCGTAGATTGGAATCTGTTTCCCCGAGAGGGCATTGTGAATGACCAGGGGAATAAGCTTCTCGGGAAAATGATGGGGACCATAGTTGTTCGAGCAGTTCGTCGTCAGAGCAGGCAGGCCATAGGTGTGATGATAGGCGCGAACCAGATGGTCACTCGCTGCCTTGCTTGCGGAATAAGGGCTGTTGGGTTCGTATTTGCGATGTTCGTTGAAGGCCGCCTCCGCCGGGGCAAGCGAACCGTAGACTTCGTCCGTCGACACGTGAAGAAAACGGAAGCCGTTTCGGAAGGCTTCATCCTGTGAGGCAAGAAATCCGCGGATAGCCTCCAACAGGCGAAAAGTGCCGACGATATTCGTCTGGATAAATTCTTCAGGCCCGTGGATCGATCGATCGACGTGACTTTCGGCAGCGAAATTCAGGATTGCGCGAGGACGATGGGAGCCGAGCAATTCTTCAATCAGATCATAGTCTGCGATGCTGCCTTTGACGAACAGATGGCGCGGGTCGTGCCAGATGGAGGCGAGATTCTCCAGGTTGCCGGCATACGTCAGCACATCGAGGTTGACGATCGGTTCATCATGAAGCGCAAGCCAATCGAGTACGAAATTCGCACCGATGAAACCGGCCCCCCCCGTCACCAGGATCATATTTTCCCCCTTGGAGTTCTGATAATTTGGAAAACTCTAGTCTCATTGTGCCAGCCCCACGTCAACCGCAGAGATCCGCAATGCTCATTTCGCTTGCTTAGCTCGGTTACATGGGGGTTGCGCTGGTTCGGCCGTTTCCATAAACACATCCCGAAGATTGCATCGAAAGACGACGTAAAAAATGACAAAAACCGCGCTTATCACTGGGGTGACTGGTCAGGATGGTGCCTATTTGGCCGAATTGCTTCTGAGCAAAGGCTATACGGTGCATGGTATCAAGCGCCGGTCATCGTCTTTTAATACTGGCCGCATCGAGCATATCTACCAGGATCCGCACGAGGAACATCCACGCTTTATCCTCCACTATGGCGATATGATTGACTCGACCAACCTGCTGCGGATCGTGCAGCAGACGCAGCCCGACGAAATCTACAATCTTGCCGCACAAAGCCACGTGGGTGTCAGCTTCGAAACGCCGGAATACACCGCGGATGCCGATGGTATCGGGACGTTGAGACTGCTCGAGGCGATCCGTATTCTGGGGCTCGAGGGAAAGACCCGGTTCTACCAGGCATCGACATCGGAACTCTACGGTCTTGTGCAGGAAGTGCCTCAGAACGAGAAGACGCCCTTTTACCCGCGGTCTCCCTATGCCGCAGCCAAGCTCTACGCCTACTGGATCGTCGTGAATTATCGCGAGGCCTATGGCATGCACGCATCCAACGGCATTCTTTTCAATCACGAAAGCCCGCTTCGCGGCGAGACCTTCGTCACGCGCAAGATCACGATGGCGGTGGCTGCCATCCATCTGGGTCGGCAGGATAAGCTTTTCCTCGGCAACCTGGACGCCCAGCGTGACTGGGGCCATGCCCGTGAATATGTCGAGGGCATGTGGCGCATGCTGCAGCAGGACAAGCCGGATGACTACGTCTTGGCGACGGGTGAGACCACGAGGGTCCGCCAGTTTGTCGAGTGGGCGTTTGCCGACATCGGCATTGCTTTGGAATGGAAGGGATCCGGCGTTGACGAAAAAGGTTATGACTCTGCGTCCGGTGCCTGCCTTGTGGAAGTCGATCCTCGGTATTTCCGCCCGACGGAAGTCGACCTTCTGTTGGGTGATCCGACCAAGGCACGCCAGAAGCTGGGCTGGCAGCACAAGACCCCGGTTCGTGAACTTGCCGCCGAAATGGTGCGCGAGGACGTCAAGCACGGGAAGGCTCTAAACAGCCGGAAAGAGATCTGAGTGTACGACTTGTCCAACAAGAAGATCTGGGTTGCCGGTCATCGCGGTATGGTCGGCAGTGCTCTTGTGCGCAGGCTTCAATCCGAAGATTGCAACGTCATCACGGCCACGCGCCGTGAGGTCGATTTGACGCGGCAGGACGAGGTCAAGAAATTTGTTGAAGCAAACCGACCAGACGCGATCATTCTCGCCGCTGCCAAGGTTGGCGGTATCCTCGCCAATGACAGCTATCCCGCTGAATTTATTTATGACAATCTGATTATTGAAGCGAATATCTTCGAAGCCGCCCACCGGGGCGAAGTGGACCGGCTGCTCTTCCTCGGTTCAAGCTGCATTTATCCCAAGCTCGCTCCACAGCCGATTCCCGAAGAGGCTCTGCTGACCGGTGAGCTGGAGCCAACCAACGAATGGTACGCGATCGCCAAGATCGCCGGTATCAAGCTTGCGGAAGCCTATCGTAAGCAATACGGTCGCGACTACATCTCGGCCATGCCGACCAATTTATACGGCCCGGGCGATAATTTCGACCTGAATTCCAGCCATGTGCTGCCGGCACTCATCCGCAAGGCGCACGCAGCGAAACTTCGCAAAGACCCGCATATGGTGGTCTGGGGCACGGGAACACCGCGCCGCGAGTTTCTGCACGTCGACGACTGCGCCGACGCGCTGGTGTTTCTTCTCAACACATATTCGGGCGCGCAGCACGTCAATGTCGGCTCGGGCACAGATCTCGAAATTATCGAGTTGACGCGGTTGGTCTGCCGCGTTGTCGGTTACGAGGGAGAGATCATTCATGATCTTTCCAAGCCCGATGGCACGCCGCGAAAGCTGATGAGCAATCAGAAGCTGCAGGACATGGGCTGGAAGCCGCGCATCTCGCTTGAGGACGGCATCCGGGCCACCTACGCCTGGTTTCTGGAGTTTGAAAATAGATCGGATCCGGCGGCCTGATATTAGGTCGGTGACGGCCAGCATTTCTCTATTTCGGCGTTGATGTTGTTCGCGACATGGAAAATGTCGCGGGACCGACAGCACGTTTCTGTCAATTTCAAGCGTGACTCGAACAGGGCAATCTACCCGGAAAATCTTCGCCGCCTGGATTCAATAAGTGCTTGATCAGCAGAATCGATTGGCTGGGGAGCCTTGATTCTCGCATGATTTCAATGACTTAGTGAAATCGCCTTTGAATTCATCATATTTTCCCGTCGCGAGCGACCGTGGATGCCACCTTTGTGCCCTGGCTTTGGGCATCAGTCAACAGGACTGGTGAGCGGCAATTATTTCCGCTGTCTGACTTCGAGTTAGCCGTCCAGCGGCCAAAACGCGCCCTGATACTTCGCGCCCTTCTGTCGGTCATAAAGGACGTCGTCGCGCTTGCCTGAAGCGGGCGTCGTCTGGGCACGGCCTCGTCCACAACGCGCCATAAAGCGGACGTCGCTGCGCAGGCGTCAGACGACCGACAAGGGGCCGAAAGCCGTCGGTCGGCTTCCGGGCTCCGATTTTCGAAAGCAGACCTTGAGCCTGGCGGTCGCGTGATGACGCGAGGGGGACGTTCGGTCGCCCTCGGCCGAACGCACGCGCCGACGACCCCCTTCATAAGTCCGAAATCTTGGTTTCAGTCCCATCATTTCAGCTATAAGGTGGGAGACATCGCCCAAAGGGGATTCAAGGCCAATGCCCCCAGAGAAGAAGGACCGTTCGCCTGTTGCGCTGGAACAGCGTGACATAAGCGCCGACCAGCGCATGTTCTCACCTTCCGTTGCGCGAAATTCGGCGCCGATCCTCGGGCTCCTAAAACGTGTCCTTCCAACACGTGGCGCCGTGCTGGAGATTGGATGCGGGACCGGCGAGCACGCCGTGTGTTTTGCGGGAGCAATGCCCAACCTCACCTGGCAGCCGAGCGATCCGGATGCCGACGCCCGCACCAGCACGTCTAGCTGGATCAAATTCGCAGGGCTGAAGAATGTGCTGGCACCGCGGGATATTGATGTGAGCTCAGGACAATGGGGCGTCGAACAAACGGGGCATTTTGACGCCATCGTGTCGATCAATATGATCCATATCGCGCCATGGGGGGCAAGCTTAGGATTGTTCGCAGGAGCTGGCCGTTTGCTTCACGCTGGTGGGCTTCTTCTTCTCTACGGCCCATTCATGCGCGACGGGGCACACAACTCCCCCTCGAACGCTGCTTTCGACGCGGCTCTAAAGGAGCGCAACCCATCCTGGGGTGTGCGTGATATCGCTGATCTTGAACAAGTGGGTGAGGCCGCTGGACTTAATCTCCGCGAGACGATCGAGATGCCTACCAACAATATGTTGCTGGTCTTCTCCAGCGGTAGTGCCTGAACGACAAGCGGGTGCGAAAGAGACGTGGGCCTATAGAAACATTCGGGCCCTTTGCTGCCGTTCGAGGTCGATCCGAGGAACGTGCGGTATGTGCTAGAATGCGGCCGAAGGCGGAACGCGACAGACGCACTGCGAGGGGCGGTGTGATCGAACCGGAATTCGCGCGACCGAGTGCCAACGTTGTGCTCTTGGAAGGGGAGACGAGGACTATGCCGACACCAGAGCAACCCAGTCTAATAGTTCGACAGAAATCCCCACAGAACATCGAGTTTCCGTTTGCGTCACTCTCCGATTGGCTGATCCCAACCGAGCTGTTCTTCGTGCGAAACCATTTCCCGTCGCCGGATCTGGATGCGCGAGACTGGAGATTGCGGGTTGGCGGGGCGGTGGAGCGGCCGATCGAACTTGACCTCGACAGCATCAAGGCGATGCGGAGCACGACTTTCACTGCCGTCGTAGAGTGCGCAGGGAACGGGCGCGTCTACTATGTGCCGCCGAAGGACGGGTTGCAGTGGCAGAACGGAGCCGTCGGCAATGCCGCGTGGACAGGTGTTTTTCTGCGCGACATTTTAGAAATGGCGGGCGTTAAGCGAACCGCACGTGAGGTTCTGCTCGTAGGCGCAGACAGCGGCGTCGTCGACACGAACAGGAAAACGGCTTCTCCCGGCCCCATCGCTTTTGCGCGCAGTTTACCGCTAGAGAAGGCCATCGCTCACAGCACGATCCTTGCCTATTCGATGAACGAGGAGCCGTTGACGCGCGATCACGGCTACCCGCTACGCGCGGTCGTGGGTGGCTGGTTCGGCATGGCTTGGGTCAAGTGGATCACGCATATCACGGTTGTGGAGCAACCGTTCCTTGGCTACTGGCAGGCGCGCGACTATTTCCGTTGGGAGCGCAGCCTCGGGGAACCCAGGCTGGTCCCCCTCGCGAAGATGGAGGTCAAAGCGCAAATCGCGCGTCCCGTGCAGGGGGCGCGTCTCATCGCCGGCCAACCGTACCGGATTTTCGGAGCCGCCTGGAGCGGAGAGGCTGTTATCCGGCAGGTGCAGGTCTGCACCGGAGATGGCAGGGGCTGGCGCGAGGGAAGGCTCCTCGAAACAGAACGTCCCTTTGCATGGCGCTTGTGGGAGTACATGTGGACCCCTGAAGAAGTGGGGCGATATAAACTGCGATGTCGCGCGATCGATGGGGCGGGGTGCGTGCAGCCCGACCTCCAGCGTTCCGACTGCGAGAGCTACGCGGCCAATTGGATCGTTCCGGTGGAGGTTACGGTCGTTCCCGAGCCACAGACGTACGAGGAGGAATTCGTGATCTAATCACCCGCATGGGGCAGAATGGCGGCTTGGCGCAACTGCGACCCGCGTTGTCACTGCGTCACGTCCGTTTTGCAGCAACGGCGGCCGGTGGCTCGATGACCACTATGCGGGCGCAAAGCTGACGCCGCATACTCAAGCTGCTATGCCCCTTTGGACCAACTGTGGGGCCTCGGTCCTGAACCCCTCCAGCCAGATTTGGGCGATCCGCTTCTTCCTTGATAGGGAGGGACGCATGAGAGATCGTGCGTTGTTTGATCTCGCAATCGACAGCAAGCTGCGTGGTTGCGATCTCGTGAAAATGAAAGTCGGGAGTCTCGTGACAGGAACGGAAATTCGAACTCGAGCCCTGGTCGTCCAGCAAAAGTCCGGCCGTCCGGTTCAGTTCGAAATCACGGCGGAGGTGAGGGCAAGTTTGCTTGCATGGCTTGAACGGCGAGGTGGAACAGTTGACGATTACGCCTTTCCCAGTCGAGTCGACCACACCGATCATCTGAGTACTCGTCAGTATGCCCAATTGGTCGATGAATGGTTGACCGCAATTGGTCTACGACGCGAAGACTACGGCACGCACTCGCTTCGGCGCACGAAGGCCGCAATGATCTACAAGGCGACAGGCAATCTTCGCTCGATCCAAATCCTGTTGGGGCACACCAAGATCGAAAATACGGTCAAGTACCTTGGCGTGGACATTGAGGATACACTGGAACTAGCTGAGCACACTGAAATCTGAGCGCGTGCGGCCCCGCGCGCAGTGGGGCTGCACGTGTCAACGAAACTTTCTCAATTCCAAAGATCGCGATCGAGCGGCTATGCGCCCTCAAGACGGCCGTTAGGATGCCCGGTTTGTCATTCTTAAAGCTGCCGGCTATGAAACCGACAACGCCGCCAGTGAGCCGTACGGCAGCTAACGTCTTTCTCGCAATAATCAGTTGCTCCCCTCCCGATCACAAGCCTGCCGGGCTTCAGGTGAGTTTAGCGAGGATATCGTCGACGACACTTGGGACGGTATTCGCCGTGTCGATATTTATGCCGGCAAGAAGATACTCCCGGGTACGATGGTAGCGAAGTACCAGGGCCCGCTCGGCCGGCTCGAAGCCCGGCTCATTCGGCCGCCCATCTAGTCGTCGGTTCAACGTCTCAACGTCGATGTCGAGCACGAAAACCTTATCGAACAGGTCCAGGAATTTGTGGAAATTGCGCGAACCGCCACAAAAGAACGTGGCAGGATGGGTGGTGTCGGCAGCAATAGCTCGGACCTTGTCGACAGGCCAGATCCAGTGCGCATATCCCCAAGCGATGCGGTCTGCGCCTTCGGGTGGTCCTGCGAGCGCCTGGCCTGTCTCGGGGTCGCCGACATAGGCCAAAACGCGGTCACCATGGACGACATGGTAGCCCCGCCGCTCCAGTTCGGCAGCGACAGACGTCTTTCCAGTGCCCGAGCCGCCTTCGATTAGATAGTTCTTGATGCCCATGGGCCCTTTTTATCACGGCCGTCAATCCGGTGAGAAGACACTCTACCTGGGTGTGCTCAGCCAACGAGCTCACCTGATCAAGGTTAGCATTCGGTACATTTCGATTAAGGGTGAATGTCTGGCGGGAACACCCTCAACCCGGCCGTTGATCTCCGCTTCACCGCCGCCTAAGGGCAGTCATTGCCGACACAGACTTGATCCGACGCCAGTGGCCGGGTGTCATGTTTTCCCACTCGCGGAAAGCTCGATAGAACGAGTTGGCGTCCTGGTATCCCAGCAGGTAGGCTACCTCTTCCACGTCAATCGTGAGATCGGAGAGAAGCTGGCGGCCGAGTTCCTGTCTGGCTTCGGTCAGGAGAGCACGGAAAGTCTGGCCTTCCGCCGCTATCCGCCGCTGCAAGGTGCGTTCGCTCAGGCCCAGATCGCGCGCCACGGCAGCGAGATCATGGCGACCACTGGCCATTGTGCGCTTCAAGGTGCCCTTTACCTGTTCACCGATCGTGGCCTGCACCTCGATCTCGCGCACGGCCTCTGCCAGCGCGGGGGTGAGCATCTGGATCAGTTCGGGGTTGTGTCCGGGGAATGGCAGGTCGAGGTCCGGTGCATTCAGCACCATGCGATCACGCTCTGCCCCGAAATGGATCGGGCAATCGAAGAAAATTGCGTGCCTGTCCGTTCCCGGATTTGGTCGCCGCAGCTCCAGCGAGATTGGCCGCAGGTGACGGCCAGTACCGCGTCGCCCGAGTTCCAGCAAAAGGGCAAAGCTTGCGTCCACCGACAGGGGAGGCTCAGGTTCGGTGACGGTAGGCCACTCGATGGTCACCGACACCTTGCCGTCGCGCTCTTCGCAACAAAGACGGTCAGGGCTGCAAAGACGATTGAAGCGGTCCAGCCGCGCCATACCGTCTCGAAAGTCGGCAGCGTAGGACGCCACCAGAATTGCGAGCTTGTGATTGGCGGTGCTGGTCTCGCACACCATCCTTATGCTGAAGGCGGGGTCACCGGACAGCGCCTCTATGGCGTTCCAGATGGCGAAAAGTTGTGTGGTGCTGATGACGCGGAATTGTCGAGATGCAGCGTCGCAGGAAGCCTGGCCTGTCGCAGCACCGCCGAAGGCCGCAGTCCCAGTTGTTCAAGTGACTGCCAGAATGGCCTCGGCAATTTGCATCGGTCGGAAAGGACTTTGGCCATAGTTATCTATTTACTCCATTTGGAGATTGCAGGCGGTCGAAATAGCCCGCAGACGCGTTTTGTTTTGCAGAAGGCGAGTGTGCCATCACCTAGACCGCACATCGGCAGTCACGCTTTCGATTAATATTTTCGGTCTGGCGCGCGGAGTTCAGGTGAAGGCGGCGGGTAACGTACGACCTGGCCTATACCGTAGTATTTTTGGCGCGTTGTGCAAGTCTTGTGGCGTAGCTTGCTAATGCGTGCGCGGTGTCCTGTTCTTATCTTCTCCTCCGATGGCGCTGGCGCTGAGCCTCAGATCCGGCGGCAACCATCTCTGGAGCCGACAGTCCCACAACATCCCCTGCAGGACGAACGGATCCAGATAACAACAACCATCAATCAGGAGATCGAGCATGGCGCTCACATTCTACACCAACCCGAACTCACGCGGGCGCATCGTGCGCTGGATCCTGGAGGAGGTAGGCCAACCCTACGACACGGTGGTCCTCGACTACGAAAAGACCAGCGCAATTGACGAATGGGGCGGCGCGGCGCTCGAACGGCCAGCATCGAGCAATCCCAGCGAGGAACTGGTTCGCTTCTTCACCGCGATCAATCCCATGGGCAAGGTGCCGGCGCTTGTGCATAATGGCCGCGCCGTGACAGAGAGCGGCGCAATCATTACGTACCTCGCCGAGACGTTCCCCGAGGCCGGGCTTTCGCCTACCGCAAACGAGCGTGCCGAATATTATCGCTGGATGTTCTTCGCCGCGGGGCCTGTGGAACAGGCCGTCACGAACCACAGGGCTGGATTTGTGCCCGCTCCCGAGCAGGAGTTCTTCTTCGGCTATGGCAGCTACACGCGCACTTTGGACCAGTTGGAAAAAGCGGTGCAGGCGCATCCCTTCATCGCGGGCGATCGGTTCACGGCTGCGGACATCTATATCGGCTCGCATATCGGCTGGGGTCTTGGCCTTCAGACACTGCCCCCGCGCAAGGCGTTTCTGGACTATATCGGCAAACTGTTAGAGCGGGATGCCTTCAAGCGGGGCGTGGCCAAGGACGAAGAATTGATAGTGCAAGCCGCAGCAGCCCGTGCCGCATAGGCACTTGCCTTCATGGCCGGGTTCGGAGAATACAGTCTCGCGCAAAGCTGCGCCCGGTGGGCGGGCTAAACCCCTCCGGCAAACCGTACTGCAGGTATGACGCTGCCCAATGGCCGGTTTACTCCGGCCGTTACCACGCGCAGGTTTGAAGCTGGTCACGCGAGCGGCGACCCGGAGCGGAGGATACCGTCAGCCTTTCCCATGTGAATGTCCGCTTTCCCACAAGTTTACCTGACTGCGGAATGTCAACTTCCGGCCCAAATCAGCCACCGCAAGCAGGCCAACCATTTGGCCTGCCGAGCAATTCAGTTTCAGAGAGAATTCGGAATAACTGGGTCGTCGATTCCAATCCCTTCAAGAGCAGCAGGAGCTTTCAATGTTATTGATCGCCCCTCCTGCTACGCCCCATCAAGTCAGAATGCGAACGACCGTTTTTCCCGCGCGCCGCTCGGTAGCGTTGAACGTGGTGACAGCGTCGGCGAGAGTTGTGACCTTGCCGATATTTGTCCGCAGTCTTCCGTCGCGGACCCGCTGAACGATCTCGGATAGTTGGTCGCGATCGGCCTCGACTACGAAGTCGACCGTCAAGCCGTGGGAAGGCCGGACTTCCGTCGGCCCGACAGCCGTCACAAGCGTTCCGCCTGCCCGGATGAGCGCCGCTGACTGCTTCTGGATGTCGCCGCCGATGACGTCGAAGACCAAATCGACGCCACCGATGTCTTCCAGCGTGTCGTTGGCAAGATCAAGGAATTCATTTGCGCCATAGTCGAGAACCTTCTGCCGGTCGGCTGTGCGCCCGGTACCGATGACATAGGCACCGGCTTCCCTTGCAAGCTGTGTTACGATCGAACCGACCGCGCCGGCCGCACCGTGCGCCAGCACAGTTTGCCCCGCCTGAAGCCGACCATGCTGGAACAGACCCTGCCATGCCGTCAGCCCGGAGATTGGCAGACTTGCACCGACAGTGAAATCGACATCGCCTGGCAGCGGCGCCAGATTGCGAGCCTCCAGGGCGACATACTCGGCGAGCGTGCCATCGCGATACCAGTCCGCCAGGCCGAACACCCGCTGGCCGACTGAAAGCCCCGTGGTGCCGTAACCCAACGCCGTGACCACGCCAGCCAACTCGTGGCCGAGGATTGATGGCGTCCGATTATGTGAGGTACGATCGGTCCAAGTGGAAGGCCATTCGAGTTCGGTATTGACGAACCCCGCTGCATGAACCTTGACGACGACGTCGTTGATGGCGGCCTTCGGCTCGGCTCGATCCACCAGTTTCATTCCGGCGAGACCTGCCTCCGGGTCTGTTACTACAATCGCTTTCATTGGAGTTGTTTCCTCTAATCTCTGTTGGTTGTGACGGTAAATTAGATGCCTACGAGCTCATCTCGAGCTATCACGCCAAGCAGTTTCGGCTCGTCGGCAGCGTTGATGGATTCGATGTCGACGCGCGAAGCCGGGATGTTTTGCCATCACTTGCCCGATGGCGGAGGACGCTTCATCGCCAAGAGGTCTTTTACATCTTGCAGATCGCTTGCCTTTAAAATCGGAAGCGTCAGCCATTTCCCGTCGATATAGGTTTTGGCTTCATCGTAGAGCTTGACTAGCTGCGGACGCCAGGCATAACGCCGTTCCTCGAACTTCTCCCGTTCCACCCGGCCCATCACCACGACGGCCGAAAGCCGCTTGAACTCCGGGACCAAGGTGGTGAACGCCTTGGTTTTCTTATAGCGCAGGGACCAACCTCGGTTCTTGCCGCCGTAAAGCCATTCCGGTGCGAAAACGCCCGGGTAAAATTCATGGATCCAGGTCCGCAGCTCGGACCAATAGGCAAACCCCTCAGGTCCGATCCATTCGCGGAGGGCGGTATCATCCGGTGGCGCTGCCCTTTCGGTGATCCTATCACCGATTTGCGGCAGGGTATTTGCTGTTTGAGTCATCTGAAGGCCTCCTATTGTTTGCGGCGGGGCGGAAAGGGTTGAGGTGTCGGGGCTGCTTGGGTGCCAGCCCAGAACGACATTTGGCTATCGTCCGCTGACATCCGCCAGCACCATGGGGACGCCATGAATGTCTCTAAGTCCCGGTACGACCGTCAGGTCGAGGGCGGCGAGGATCTTCTGCCTCGCCCCGGGTGCGTCGTCCCAGTCGAGGAACGCTGTGCCTTGCAGAGGAAAAAATTGATGCGTTTTCAGGCCGATCGAACTCAGTGACAGCGACAGATAGGGTGTGAGAAAATCAGGTTGGTTCGCTCTCTCTCCGGTGAAAAAGCCGCCCGAAGCGACGCCGATAAAAACCGGACGGTCTCGAAGCATTCCCATCTTTCCGGCGGGCGTCGATTTCATCGTGCGACCGACGCGCAGAATCTGGTCAATCCAGGCCTTGAGAACCGAGGGGACCGTCAAGTTGTGCATCGGCGTTCCGATAACGATTATGTCCGCTGCTTCGACCTCCCCGATGAGGATTTCGGAAAAGTCAAGAGAGCCCGACGGCGGCGCGGCCGAGGTCGCCGGCGACGCCAACGCAGCGGCGTATAGCGGCGCGGTCTGGGGCAAGGGGTCTGCCCCAATGTCGCGCCGTGTGATGCTCGCGGCGGACACGACCCCAAGAAGCTTTTCGACGATCGCCGCCGAAAGCGCGCGACTATGCGATTCCAGACGCGGGCTGGTATCAATATGGAGAATGTTCATTTGGTCGATCCCAACAGCTTCAAAAGGTTGCGAATGAGAAAGGATCAGATCGATCCCGCTGGGGGAACGGCGGGGAAGTCCTTCTCGGGATCGAACACGTTGTTTAAGAAGTTCGTCAGTGAATACATGGCCACCAGTGCGACGATTTCGATGATGTTTGCATCGGTGTAGCCGACATCGCGGACCGTCTTCAGATCGGCGTCGCTGACCTGCCCGCGGGTCTCGCTCACCTTGCGCGCAAACTGGACCGCCGCATCCCGCTTCGGATCGTTGGCATGTCCCTTGCGGGCGAGGATGATGTCATCGGCCGGCAGCTTGGCCATATGTTCGGCGGTAAAGCTGTGAACCGTCAGGCAATAGTTGCACCCGTTCACCTCGGAGACTGCGAGACCGATGCTGTCGCGTGTCCTCACATCGAGCGTCTTGCTCAGAGATCCGAGCAGAGCGGCCCAGGCGTTGAACGCGATCGGACTCTGCGCGAAGGCCGCCATCATGTTGGGGGTGAACCCGATGTTCTTCGTGAACGCATCGAGGGTCTGCTTGGATTCTGCGGGCACATGCTCCGGCGTCAGAACGGTGGTTCTGGTCATGGTAGGTTTCCTTAAGCTTGCTGGTTGAAATGAGGGTTATGCAAAGTCCAGGACGTCAGCCACGGGCATGCGCGGCTTCTGCGGCCAGTTACCGGCGCGCAACGGCCCAACGGTGAGGAGCATCACCGGGATTTCGTCTTCGGCGAGACCGAACTCGCTATGCACGGCCTCTGCGTCGAAGCCGATCATCGGCGTCGAACCCAAGCCAAGCGAGCGGGCGGCATAGATAATCGCCGAGGTGCCGAAGGTTGCCGAGCGTACCGCTTCGTCGCGCTGCCGCTGCGGTTGGTCGTCATAAAGACCGCGCGCCGGGATTTCCCATTCCGGCACCAGACGCGCCGGCATGATGCCGGCTTCGACCACCGGCGACAGGCGCTCGGGGACAGTGCTGGCATCGGCCAGTTGGCCGATGATGATAAAGGTCACTGCGGCATCGGTGATCGCCGGCTGGTTCCAAGCGATCGGGCGCAGTTGGGCTTTGGCCCTGGGCGTACGAACGGCGATAAACCGCCAGTTCTGCAGATGGAAGGATGTCGGCGCGGACGTGCCGATCCGCACCAGATCGCGGATCTGATCGTCGCTCAGTGACGCGGTGGCGTCGTAATATTTGGCGGCACTGCGGCTCAGGATGGTTTCGATGACGGCGTTGGTCGGCGCCGTTTGGATGGCTGCGTTGCTGATATCGTTCATTGGGGGGTTCCCTCATCAAGTGATTACGGAAACCAATTTACGGGCATCAGTGATAATATCGAGACTGGATTGCCTCAATTTAATGCTCAAAAGGATCAGTTAGAAAGCGCCGGTCCTAGTTCGCGCGCATCTCCCCGGTTTGCGCCAGCCGGCGCCATTCCCCCGGCGTCATCCCCATTCTCTCGGCAAACACGCGGCGGAACGCCGAAACGGATTGATAACCAACCGTTTCGGCGACGGCCTCGGTGCTGATCGACGGTTTTTTCAATTCGTTCGCCGCCAGGCTCATGCGCAGGTCGGTCAACAGATCGAGGGCGGAGCAGCCCAGCCTGTCCTGGAAGTGCCGCATGAAGGTGGCGCGCGACATGCCGCACAGGTCCGCCAGATCGGGCAGTTTCCAGGGATTGGCCGGATCGGCGAGCATGGCAGTGATTGCCGGCGCCAGTCTTGGGTGGCCGGCGAGAGCCAGCAGGCCTTCGGGGGCCTTTTCGGATTCGCTTGCCGCCCTCAGCACCAGCGTGAAAAGGGCCGAAGACAGCGCGTTGAGAACGGCGCGCCCGCCCGCCCGGTCGCCGGCGGCCTCCATGCGCATCAATGCCACCAGGCCGGCTAGTTGATCGGTCGCGGGGCTGACTACGTTCTCTGCGGGGCGGTCGATTGCCCGCGCCACCAGATTTGTCGGCAGGTAGTTGCGGATCAGCCGATCATGGGGCGGCGCTATGAAAAACCGGCCGCATAAAAGATCGAGCTGCTCGTCCGGGCTATCGTTCTCGCTCAGCATCCATCCGGCCGCCCCACGGCTTTGCCGGGTCAGGACGGGTGTTTGACCGCTGCCATCATGTAGCACATGGGGCGCGCCGTGAGGCAGCAACACGATATCTCCGGCCGCCAGTTCTCTCGTCGTTTTCGTCTCTAGGTGCTCGAAGATGGCTCGGCCCTTGACGATGACGTGGTAAGGGATTTCGTTCGCCGCTGCCCGCGGCCAGGCAACTCGCCATGGTGCGCCATAGGAACAGCGGACCTCGAGCTGGCCCGTCACGGTGACGATTTGCAGGAGATGGCTCAGCCAGTCGACTTCGGACATAGAATCTCAGTGAGTTAAGACGCCCTGGCATCTTAAGCCACTCTACCCCAGTTGTATGTACTCTATGGCCTGTCGGTGAAAAGGGTAATCGAGGCATTGTCGACAAGCCTATGGGCAATACATCCGTCAGCTGGGGTCTTGCTGGACTGTTGGAAAGGCGGCAAGCGTGTGATCCGCTGGGCTTTAAGGTCAGTGTTTGCACGCAAATGGACCGGCCGCCGGTTCATATCCCTTCAAGGCGTGCATTGCGATTGTCCACTGGAAGACGTCGGTGACAACTCGTGCCGAAAGAGTTGCCGACAGTTAGTACGCATTGGTTCCAGACTATCTACCCGATCGCGCCGGTCTTGAGTTCGTCTGGCCGCGTGACTACTCGGCGAACCGATTTCATCGTGGACTTTTGCCGCTAAGGTTAGATCCCCTGCCGACATCCTCCGCCCGGGCTCCAGTCGTCCAGTTCGCAAATCAGGATTAAGGTTGGCACGGTCGCATCGCCCGCCCGCAGCCTTGAACCTCCGGCCCATCAACCGTTCGTTTCCCTCGGCTAGACGCTACACGGCCTGCACATTCTGGTCCTTCGGCAGCGAGATCGTCATCGCCGCGGCGGCGGCGGCCGTGACTGCAACCGCGAGATAGATGCCGCTGAAACTCTCCGTCGATGTCTTGATCACGCCGCCAA